>NZ_JACAQC010000015.1:0-52737 GCF_013385345.1 Pseudomonas sp. I8001 | reverse complement strand
AGCAAGCCCGCTCCCACATGAGGACCGAGCAAGCCTCAGGATCAGTGCATGAAGATCGCGATCAGGATAATGACCGGGATAGGCACACCGAGGAAAAACAGCAGTAATGAGCGCATGACGTTCTCCTTGAATTAACGAACGGAAGTGGTGTGGGGAGTGGTTTCCAGATACACCACGGCATCCCGGCGACGACCACCAAAGGTTGCAGCGAGGCTGGCAAAAAACGCACCGATCAACAGCGCCACGAAAGTCCACAGCGACGTGTAGGCAGCCACTTTTGCAGCCGTGTCGGCAGCCTGCTTGGCTTTCAACTTGGCGTCATCCAGGGCTTTTTGAGCCTGGCCATAGACCTGGTCAACACGCGCCTCGGCATCGGCCTGGCTGAGGTTGGTCCGCTGGCTGATCAACTGTGCAAGGTACGCACGGTCTTCAGGTGCCAACTGACCATTGTTGCTCACGGTACGAGCGAAGATGCGAGCGACCACACCATGCACCGCGTCATCACTGACGGCGGCCGGGCGATCATCACGGAACAGGCTGTCGACGTAGTAGCCAAAGTCTTCGCCCTTGGAGGCAGCGCCAGCCACCTGGCTCATGCCACTGACGGCACCCGAGGCCACACTGGCACCGGCCTTCACACCACCGCTGACCACACTGCTGACCGAACCGACGATCAGCACCGCCGTCACCAGTGTCGCCACGGCCCAGGCCAGGAAGCCATGGGCGGTGTCGCGAAAGTACACCTCATCGCCGTGCATATTGGCCCATTTCACCCGCAGGCGACCGGCGATGTAACCGCCCATCCCCGACGCGATGATTTGCGTAACCGCCAGCCAGACAATGGTAGAAATGCCAAGCCCTTTGGCGCTGATGCCACTGTCGGCCCACGGCGACACCGCCGAAAAGCCCAGGCCGAAGCCCAGCAGTACCAGAATCAAGGACAGCGCAGCCGCGGCAGCGGCCCCGGCAAAGATCGCGCCCCAGGAAACCCCGGAGAGCGTGCTCGACTCTTGCAGCGTGGATGAGGATGTAATCATTGTTGTTTTGCTCCAGGCATGAAAAATAGTGTTACAAGTCTCAAAAGGGACAGTGCAGGCGACGTGCCAGAAGCTCGAAAATTAAAACTTCATATATTTCAATAACTTAATTAAGTTGAACTAATCTGAACCATGCAACTTGCAAGAAATGGCCCGGAGCGGCGGGCGTATTGCATTCCTCGTAGGAAATAACCCGTACGCACGCCGTGGCATGCAAAAAATCCTACACACACAGCGTTCGTTCAGATTCAGCGGGTTATGGTGAATTGTGTCGTTTGTGCCTACATAAATTTTTATTTAGGAAGCGGGCTATCATTTCTTGGCAAAATGCCCGCACTTCAGTGTGAATCGCTCACCAGGTAATCCTTATGACCCGCATTTTGACCATCGAGGACGACGCCGTAACGGCCCGCGAGATCGTTGCCGAGCTGAGTAGCCATGGACTGGACGTAGACTGGGTAGACAATGGCCGCGAAGGCCTGGTCCGTGCCGTCAGCGGTGATTACGACCTGATCACCCTCGACCGCATGCTCCCGGAACTGGATGGCCTGGCCATCGTCACCACCCTGCGCACCATCGGCGTATCCACGCCGATCCTGATGATCAGCGCCCTCTCCGATGTGGATGAACGGGTACGTGGCCTGCGGGCCGGTGGTGATGACTACCTGACCAAACCGTTCGCCTCCGACGAAATGGCCGCCCGCGTCGAAGTGCTGCTGCGGCGCAAAAGCACGGTCAAGGAGTTTGAAACTGCCTTGCGCGTGGCGGATCTGGAACTGAACCTGATCAGCCGTGAAGCCAGCCGCGCCGAACAGCCCCTGAGCCTGTTGCCGACCGAATACAAACTGCTGGAATTCCTGATGCGCAACACCGGGCAAATCCTCTCGCGGATGATGATCTTCGAGGAAGTCTGGGGTTATCACTTCGACCCGGGCACCAACCTGATCGACGTGCACATCGGTCGCCTGCGCAAAAAAATCGACCCGCCGGGCCTCACGCCGCTGATCCGCACGGTACGAGGTTCCGGGTATGTCATTGCTGAACCCCTCTAAAGGCTGGCGCTCTTCCAGCAGCCGGCTGCTGGCGCTCTACAGTTCGTTGTTCGTGGCCTGGAGCTGCATCCTCATGGGCGTGCTGTACTACGAGGTGTCCGGTTACCTGGGCGACCTCTCGCGCCACTCCCTGATGCAGCGCCAGCACCTGTTCCAGCGGTTTGACGGCGAAGAGCTGGTGGAAGCCCTGACCACCAGCATGACCTTCGACATGAAGGGCGTTGACGCCTACGGCCTGTTCGACAATCAGTTCAACCCCATCAGCGGCCCGATCCGCGTGATACCGCCCGACCTGCCAATGGACGGGCACATCCACGCCCTGGCCAACTGCATCGACTCCGACGACCCGAAACTGCCGCGCGACAGCTGCGACGCCGTGGCCACCCACACCGAAGACGGCCGCTGGCTGATCCTGGTGCGGGCCAACGGCTCGCTGTTCGGCGTGACGCGGATCATCCTGCACGCCTTGCTGTGGGGGATCACCCTGACGATCATTCCCGGCGCGGCCGGCTGGCACCTGCTCAGGCGGCGCCCATTGCGGCGGATTCGCGGGATCCAGGCGAGTGCCGAAGCCATCGTGGCCGGCGACCTGACCCACCGTTTGCCATTGTCCGACCGACGCGACGAACTGGACATGCTGGCAGCCATCGTCAACGCGATGCTCGACCGTATCGAGAAGCTGATGAACGAGGTCAAGGGCGTGTGCGACAACATCGCCCACGACCTGCGCACCCCGCTCACGCGCCTGCGGGCGCAGCTGTACCGAATCCAGCAACAGGCTGATGAAGACGCGCCCCACGCCCTGCAACTGGACGCGGCCATCGCCGAGACCGACACCTTGATGGCGCGTTTTCGCGGCCTGCTGCGGATTTCCGAACTGGAAGACCACCAGCGCCGCTCGGGCTTTCTGGTGCTTGATCCCCTGCCCTTGCTGCAGGAACTCCACGACTTCTACCTGCCCCTGGCAGAAGAAGGCGAGATGGAACTGCTGCTGCAAGTGCCGGACTCATTGCCCTGGATCACCGGTGACCGCGCGCTGCTGTTCGAAGCCCTGGCCAACCTGCTGAGCAACTCGATCAAATTCACCCCGCCGGGCGGCGAAGTGATTTTGCGCGGCGTGAACGATGCCGGCAGCACCCGCATTGAAGTCCTGGACTCCGGCCCCGGGATTCCCGCAGCTGAACGTGCGGCAGTGTTCCAGCGGTTTTACCGGGTGGACGAAGGCAATCAACAGCAAGGCGGGTTTGGCTTGGGGCTGTCGATTGTGGCCGCGATCATCAACCTGCACGGTTTCAAACTGGAAGTCGGCAGCAGCGAACGAGGCGGCGCGAAGCTGATCCTCGAATGCCGCCAACAACTGATGCCCGAAGCCTGAAGCCTGAAGCCTGAAGCCTGAAGAACACCACAAAACCAATGTGGGAGCGGGCTTGCTCGCGAATGCGGAGTGTCAGTCAACCCATCTGGCACTGATCCACCGCATTCGCGAGCAAGCCCGCTCCCACATTTGATCTTCATTCAGCCCGGAAAATTACCGCGCAACGCATCCAGCCCGCCGCTGTAGACACCGGTAAACAACTCCTCCACCGCCGCATCCGTCACACCGGCCTCCGGAGTAAACACGCCCGACCAGGTCACCTTCGCGGAGCTGTCACCCAGCGCCTCAACCTTCAACGTCGCCAGATACTCACTCACCGGAAACGGCGACTCGCTGATCGAATAACTGTAGGTACGCGCTGCATCATCAAAGCGTTGCAACCGTTCCACCACCACCCCGCCATCCGCCGTTTGCAGATGACGCACGCGCCCGCCTTCACTCGGCTCGCTCTTGACGATAAAGGGCAGCCAGTCCGGCAGCGAATTGAAGCCGCCGACCAATTGCCAAACCTGTTCGGCCGAAACCGGGATTTCAATAACAGCAGATGCTTTTGCCACGATTAACACTCCAAACCATTCAAGAAAAATCAGATCGCCATGCTGTCGACAACACCGCCGTCGACCCGCAACGCGGCACCGGTGGTGGCAGAGGACAACGGTGAAGCAATGTACGCCACCAGATTCGCCACTTCATCCACATTCGCTGCGCGCTGGATGATCGACGTCGGCCGCGCATTGCGCACAAACACATCCGCCTCGTCCCGCGCACTGCGCCCGGACTTGGCCACGGCGTCCTTGAGCATGTGCTCCAGGCCATCGGTAAAGGTCGGCCCCGGCAGGATCGCATTGACCGTCACCCCGGTGCCCGCCAGGCGTTTGGCCAAGCCATGGGACACCGCCAGGTTGGCGCTTTTGGTCACGCCGTAATTGATCATGTCAGCCGGCGTTGCCACCCCGGATTCCGACGACACAAAGATCACCCGGCCCCAGCCCTGCTCGACCATGCCCGGCGTGTAATGCCGTGACAAACGCACACCGGAGATCACGTTGACCTCGTAGAAACGCGTCCACTCGCTGTCGGGGGCGTCGAAGAAATCGACGTCGTTGAAGATCCCGAGGTTGTTCACCAGGATGTCGGCGCGCGGCTCGGCGGCGAACAGCTTTTCAGCGCCCTCGGCCGTACCGAGGTCCGCCACCAGCCCACGCAGATCCGCGCCGGGCACGGCCTGGCGAATGGTCGCCAGCGCCTCGTCGACCTTGCCCGATTCACGCCCGATCACCACCACCGTAGCGCCGGATTGCGCCAGCGCCTGGCTGATGCCCAGGCCTATGCCGGCGGTGCTGCCACTGACGATTGCGACTTTGCCACTGATATCAATTTTCATGTTCGCGTTCCTGTGGTTAGAGCGGCAACGGTGCACGGGCCGAAATCAATCGTGCCTCGCGCAGGGCCTGCCAAAAGGCTGCGGGAATCTTCTCTGACAACGCCGCGACGTCTTCAGCAATGCGCCTCGGACGACTGGCACCCGGAATCACTGCGGCCACTGCCGGGTGAGCCAGGGAGAATTGCAGTGCAGCGGCTTTCACACTCACGCCATGGGCCGCGGCAATCGCCTTGATCTGCTCGACCTTGCTGATGATCGCCGGGCTGGCTTTCTGGTACTCAAAATGTGCGCCGCCCGCCAGGATCCCGGAGCTGTAAGGGCCACCGACCACGATCTCGACGTTCTGCGCCTGGGCTGCATCCATCAAGCGCTGCAAGGCGCGTTCATGGTCGAGCAAGGTGTAGCGACCGGCAAGCAGGAAACCGTCGGGCTGGGCTTCGGCCAGGTCCAGGGTCAACTCGCAAGGCTCGACCCGATTGACGCCCAGGCCCCAGGCCTTGATCACGCCTTCTTCACGCAGGCGGGTCAGCACCTTGAAAGCACCGGTGCGCGCCTGATTGAAGTAGTCCAGCCATTGATCGCCGTAGAAATCCTGGGCGATGTCGTGAATCCACACGATGTCGAGGCGGTCGGTTTGCAGGCGGTTGAGGCTGTCTTCGATGGAGCGCAGGGTGGCATCGGCGCTGTAGTCGTTGACCATCTTGTTCGGCCGGCCATGTTCAAACACGCCGCTTTTCTCGCCGAGGTCGCGGGCGCTTTCTTCCACTTCATCCAGGATCACCCGGCCGACCTTGGTGCTGAGCACATAGTCGTCACGGTTGTACTTGGACAGGGCCTGGCCCAGGCGGATTTCCGAGAGGCCCGAGCCGTAGAACGGTGCGGTGTCGAAGTAACGCACGCCCTGGTTCCAGGCTGCTTCAACGGTGGCTTGCGCCTCCTCTTCAGGAATCGCACGGAACATGTTGCCCAAGGGGGCGGTGCCAAAACCCAGCACGCCGGGCAGTTTGTCTTTCAAGCTCATGGGGTAAATCCTCAAGATTGTTCAAGGTCGCTGTGTTGACCGTTGAGCAGATCGTAGATTGCAGAGATCGGACCGTCCAAGACATACTGCGACCAACTTGAGTCCCTTAAGGTCTGACATGATCGACTTGCGCCAATTGCGCTACTTCGTTGTAGTCGCTGAAGAAGAACACGTGGGGCGTGCTGCCGAACGGTTGCACATCTCCCAATCGCCCCTGAGCCGGCAGATTGCCCAATTGGAAGAGCGCCTGGGCCTGACCCTGTTCGAGCGCAGCCAACAGCGCATCCGCCTGACCCGCGACGGCCAGACGTTCCTCGCCGAAACCAAGGCGCTGCTGACCCACGCCAACCGCCTGGAGTCATTGGGCCGGCGATTGGGCAAAGGCGAAGAAGGCGGGCTGTGCATCGGCTACATTGAAAACGCCATGCACGCGGGGGTGCTGCCCAACGCCCTGAAGGTACTGCGTGACGCGCGGCCCAACGTGCATATCGCCCTGTACAACCTGCCCTCCATCGAGCAACTGGAAGGCCTGCGCCAACGCAGCCTGGATATCGCTCTGGTGGGTGAACCACCGGCGGCGGATGACCCGGACCTGATGGCATTGCAAGTGTTGGACGATCCGATGCTGCTGGCGCTGCCCGAGCAGCATCCGCTGGCCAGCGTCAGCGAGTTGCTGCCTGAGCATCTGGCCGAGCAGCAATGGATTGGCGTGCAGCGCAAAGCGGGTGCAAACCCGGCGGATGACTTTGTTGCGGCGTGCATTCGGGCAGGGTTTACCCCGCAGATTCCGATGGAAGCCAGCGAGCCGTTTACCGCGTTGGGGTTGGTGGCGTCGGGGCTAGGTGTCGCGATGGTGCAAAAGGGCTTGAGCCGCAATGCACCGCCGGGCGTTGTGCTGCGAGAACTGCCGTGGCTGACCTACACCACGCCGCTGTGGGCGGCGTGGCATCGGATCAACTTGCGGCCGTTGGTGGAGACGTTCAGGAAAGTCCTGACAGAGCCCCTATCACCTGTGGGAGCCGGGCTTGCCCGCGATGCAGGCACCTCGGTCTGTCAGTAAGACCGCGGTGATGCCATCGCAGGCAAGCCAGCTCCCACAGGGTTTCGGTGTCGCAGTTGAACGTGTGGTGGATCAGTACCGCCAATGCCCCGGCACCCATAACCACTGCCCGTTCCCCCAGCGATAGTGCCCCCGCACCCACTGATACCCTGGCGCCGGCGCCACCGGCACCACCTCGACCAAAGGCGGCGGACGCCGCGGATGAACAGGCTCGACAATACAACCGGACAACGCAGCCGCCATCAACGTGGCGGCCAGCGTAGCTTTGAATAGGCGGGACATGGCACGGTTCCCCAATGAGATTGGCCTTCGCCTGAGTGGCGGGCCTACCCGGGTTAAACGCCGCCACCCGGGAAAATCCGTCGCCCGTCTCGGTTATTAATGCTCGTTCCCACGCTCTGCGTGGGAACGCATCCCGTGACGCTCCGCGTCACCACTGCGCAAGACTTGAACCTTGCATCGCCAATTGGACGCAGAGCGTCCGGGGCGGCATTCCCACGCAGAGCGTGGGAACGATCTTCAGTGGCTCTTGGCGACCTTGCCCTTCGCCTGCCCCTTCATATACAACGCCTCCACCAACCGCTGGCGCTCATCCCGGGGCAAGGTGCTGGCGAACTGCGCCAGGGTGTTGTCCACCAGCGCCCTGAGCGCCATGTCCGCCTCCCGGGCCTTGCCCAAATCCGTCACCAACGCCTCACGGTCGAGAGTCGGCGCCTCCAGTTGCTTGATCACGTCCAGCCGCGCCTCGCGCCCGGCAAGTACCAGCGGCTGACTGTCGGCGCGGTTCTGGCGCAACAACTGGCGCAGTTCCTTGCGCCGTTCCGGCGGCAGCTTGACCATCGCCTGACGCAGGCCATGCTGGTTAACCACCGCCTCGGCGGGCTTGGTGTTCGCCAACCAATGGTACAAGCCACCGCCGACACCGCCGATCAAAAACACGTTGAACAACACCGACACAACCAGCAGCGGCTTCAGGTACTTGGGTGACGGGGTCATTGCTCGCTTTCCTCGGCGTTGACGGTGAAGACGACTTCGGCGTCGCCCTGGTCGAAGACACTCGGCAGTACTTCAGGGCCAAGCATGGGCAACGGCACGCTCAACGATGCCACCAGGATTCCGGCGGCGACCCCGGCGATGCCCACGCCAACAAAACCGGCCGGCGACAGCCAGCCGGCGTAGCGCGCCCAGAAGGACTGGCGCTGGGGAAACGATTGGCGAATCTGCCGCGCCAGCGCCGGGTCGACGGGTGCCAGTTGATAGCCGTCCAGCTGGCCGTCGAGCCATCGCGCCTGATGCAGCACCTCAAGAAGGCTGGCATCGCCTGCGTCCAGCAGGGCCTGGGCCTCGGCCTGTTCGGCGCGCGGCCAACGGTGCAAGTGGCCGCCGTAAGCCTCGGCCAATTGGGCAAATCGTTCAGGCGTCATGGTTTTCCCCTTCCTGGGCGGGCGGGCCCGGGTGTGTCGTCAAGGTAACTGCGCAGGTTGCGCCGGGCCCGTGACAGCAAGCTCTCCAGTGCCTCGACGCTGATGTTCATCAGCGCCGCGGCGTCGATATTCGACAGCTCTTGGTAATACTGCAACACAATCGCCTCACGCTGGCGATCAGGCAGCGACGCCAACGCCGCCGCCATGTGCTCACTGCGGGCGGCCGCTTCCAGCTGTTCATCGGGCGCAGGCGCTGTGTCGACCACCTCGCTCATCGCCTCCTCATCGTGCAGCGGGCGCTCCTTGCGCCGACGCAAATGGTCGTGGCACAGGTTGAGTGCCACGCGGTGCAGCCAGGTGTCGAAACGCGCTTCGCCACTGCGCCAGCTTGCAGCCTGGCGCCAGATACGCAGAAAACTTTCCTGGGCCACGTCCCTGGCCTCGTCGGCATCCCCGAGGATCCGACTGGCGAGCGCGAGCAAACGCGGCAGTTTGCGCGTCACCATTTCGTTGATGGCCGCCGGTTCGTTGTTACCGATGCGGGCCAACAGCTCAACGTCCGGATCAGTGTCTTTCAATAGGGCAAGTCTCGGTCCGGTGGCTAAGGGTCAGGTTGACGGAATGCTCAGCGGATCCAGTGCCCTTCTCTCCAGTACCAGTTGGGGCCGCGCGATTCCCAGTGGCCAGGTTCCCAACGGGCGTTGCGCATCACCGGCTGCCAGTGGCCCGGTACCCAGGCATAACCGCGCCCTTCGTAGCGCCAGTGCCCGCGATCCCATACATAGCCAGGGCGTTCGACGGGAACGGCCTCGACGCGCATCGGCGGTGGCGCTTCGCGGATGATCACTTCGGTCTGGGCAAAGGTCGGCGTGCTGACCAGGGCGGCCAGTGCCAGCGGGATCAACAGGGCATAACGTAATTTGGCCAGCGGTCGTGCAAGTCTCATGACAACTCCTTCATCGGCGATCGCCAGTGATCGCAGTTGTAGGGTTGAACGGCAGGTGTCCGAAAATCCGTCGCAACAAAAAGAACTTTTTATCGCGACCGCTCAGGACGGCAGGCAGGGCCAGTATTGCCCAGGGTTTGCGGGGAGTTGATGAAATTGTTGAAAGGTCGCGACGGATTTATCCATATGGCCGCGTTCAAGGGTTAACCGTTGGTAATCGACAGGCGCGTTCTGTTGGTTGGCGACGCCCATCACCTTGAGGAAATCACCATGTCTCGTCGAATTTCACTGCTGGTTGCCGCCGTCCTGCTCATGAACCTTGGCGGCTGCGTGTTCCTACCGGGGCACCGCGAGCATTGCTGCTGGCGCGGTTACGGGGTAGTGACTACCCCGACGGCACAAGCGATCTCCTGATCCGCTAACTGACCGCTGCAAAACCCCTGCGCCCGGCCTTGATCTCGGTGCGCAGTTCGCCAATCAGGTTTGAGATGGAACGGATGCTGTCCAGACCCTGGGGCGACACACGGGGCAGCAGCAGGTCGACGCGCCCGGAGGCCGGGTCGAAGATGTTGATGCGCAGCGAACCGTCGCTGTTCAATGAGCAGTCACAGGCGAGGGGCAGGAAGCCCGACTCCATGATGTGGCGAAACTCGGCGATCGAAATCATGCGGGCACCCTTCCCTGTACGGGGCTCGGAGGACGTGATCCGTCTAGGGTAGATGAGCTTTTTCAAACTGCCCGGGAATTAATGCAAAAGTGATACGTGGTGCGCATTTCGGCTAAAACCGCTGGCCGGCTGACGCCAAAAAAACCACACCGACACCCTCTTATCCGATGCCGCGCGAAGGGCTTGCTTCCTGGCGATGATGGCCAGATGCTCTGGTTTTTTTCCGACACCGAGAGCACTCCGCATGAGCATCGAACCTTTGATCGAACCCGACAGTGCTGTGTACAAGACGTTGCTGGAATCGACCAAGGCCATCCCCTGGCGCATCGACTGGCCGACCATGACCTTCAGCTACATCGGCCCGCAAATCGAGGCGCTGCTGGGCTGGACGCCACAGAGCTGGGCCACCGTGGACGACTGGGTGGAACGCATGCACCCGGATGACCGCGAGTATGTGGTCAACTTCTGCGTCTCCCAGTCCCGGGCCGGGGTCGACCACGAAGCCGATTACCGGGCGCTGACCGCCAGCGGCGAGTACGTGTGGATTCGCGACGTGGTGCACGTGGAGCGCAAGGACGGCGAGGTGCAGGCGCTGATCGGCTTCATGTTCGATATCAGCGAGCGCAAGAAGACCGAAGAACACCTGATTCGCCTGCAGAAGCAGCTGGAGGAGTATTCGTTCCAGGACGGCCTCACCGGCATCGCCAACCGGCGCATGTTCGACACCGTGCTGGCGCGGGAATGGACCAGCGCCCAGCGCAGCCAGTTGCCGCTGTCGTTGATCCTGTTGGATATCGACTATTTCAAGCAGTACAACGACCTCTATGGGCATATCAAGGGCGACGAATGCCTGCGCCAGGTGGCACGCACGCTGTCGCAAGCGGCCAACCGGCCACGGGACTTCATTGCGCGCATCGGCGGTGAGGAATTTGTGTGGTTGCTGCCGGAAACCGATGCCGAGTCGGCACGGCGCGTGGCCGAACGCTGCCTGCACTTGATCCGCCAGCAGCAGATCGCGCATGAGCACTCGGCGGTGTCGGACCTGCTGACACTGAGCCTGGGCGTAGGCACTTGCACGGTAACGCCGGGCAGCGCGGCGCTGGCCTTTGTCGAAGCCGTCGACAAGTTGCTGTACCAGGCCAAGCGCAATGGCCGGATGCGTGCAGAGTTTGCCGACGTAGAGGATTGATACAACGCTCAAATCGCGGGCAAAAAAAATCCCAAGTAGCTGATGGAAACTTGGGATTTAAAAATGCATAAACCGTGGGAGGTGAACGCCCGGCTATATTACCCAGCGGGAAAACTTGTAACAAGATAATTTTCAACCTTTCGTCGGATTAAAACAGCGCTAAGTCATTCAATAACCACACTTTTTTAATGGATCCGATTATTGGAAATGCCACTTTTTGGTGCAATAACAGCGCATCGTTAAACAAACTTCGCTGTTTAATTCCGTGATAAAAATAAGGTTATTGATTAAAAGTGCGTGGGCTTCTTCAAGTCGTGCTGATACAGGTGTTTGCACGGATCCACCAATACAAGTTCGTCCTGGGGCGTGGCGCGCGAAACACTCGCCGCCTGGCGGCATAACGCCAGGCGCTCCGCCGCCTCTTCCCGCTGCCGGTCGACCTGGGCATTGAGCCGAACGAAATAAGTCCCCAATAACACCGCGACACATAGAACGCCGACGCCAAAATAGCGCAAGGCGTTGGATTGAGGGGGTTCCAGCTCACTCATACACTCATTGCACCTTGTGTTTCTGATAGCGAACATCGTCGCCCTCGGCCGTGTCGACCACTGCCCAGCCAAGCCGCTGGTAAAAACCGTTGGCACGGATCTGATCCCGCCCATCCGTGATCAGGAAGAGCGTGTCGTGGTGCTCGAACAGCGCGGCCTCGGCCACTGCCATCAATTGGCGGCCCAACCCAAGGTTCTCGTGAGACGGCAATACAAACAGGGCGAACACCTCGCCTTCGGCAAGATCAACCATTGCAAACGCGACAGGCCTGCCGTCCAGTTCGGCAAGCCATACGCAAGGCGCCTCGCGCATGCTGTCGGCGACGACTTGCGGGGTAATGCCCAGCTCAGCCATCTGCTCGCGGCTTAAGTGGTTCTGCACCACGGCGGTGCGAATGTCGAAAATGGCATTGATATCGCCCGGAGTTGCCAACCGTATAACCGAACCCATGTGCACCGCCTCCCGATGAGACGCTCAATTGTATGTAAATTGAAACACATCGGTTGTGGTGGATTTGTAAAACAGTCAGCCGGATTGCGCGTTAATCCTGCTCACGCCGCCTGAACTGCCCCGGCGCCAGCCCGTGGGCCTTGCGGAAACACCGGGAAAAATACGCCTCGTCGGTAAACCCGCAACGGTGCGCAATCGCGCCGATCATCTGCGGGCTGTTGAGCAGCAGCGTGCGCGCCAGTTGCATGCGCCGGTCGAGCACCAACTGGGAGAAGGGTTTGCCGGTTTCCTTGCGCAACAGGTGGGTCAGGTAGTTGGGCGACAGGAACGCCGCCGCCGCGGCATCCGTCAGGTTCAGCGACGGCTCGTGCAAATGCTCGCGGATGTAGCCTTGCACCCGGGCCAGGGCATCCTTGCGCCCACGCCGGGTGGCGTTGTTGGCGGCGAACGCCTGGAGCGGTTCGGCGTACTGTTGGCACACCAGCCCGATCAACTGGAACAGGTAACCCTTGAGCCGCTCCCGGGCGCCGAAGCTGCGGTGGGCGTCCAGGCTGCGCATGTGTTCCAGCCAGGCTTTGACTTCTTCGAAGGCCGCGTCGTCGAGGATGAAGTCCAACTGCTCCTGGAAGCGGAACGGCGACAGCTCCGGCGCCTGGCCGATGGGGATGTCTTCCAGGTCCAGCGGGTCGCAGGTCAGTTGCGGCAGGAAAAAACCCTGGCTGAAATTGATCAGCATGAAGTCGCCGTCGTCGGGATGGGGAATCACGTGCAGGCGATGGGGCAGGATAAAGGCCATTGCCTTTTTCGGGAACGGGCGCACCGCACCGCCGATGTGCTGCACGGTGTCGCCACCCAGGTTGATCTGGATCTGGAAGTATTCGTGGCGATGGGGACTGGTCAGCGCCGCCCTGCCCCGCTTGTCGCGGATGTAGAAGTCAGAGCGGTCGCTGCGTTGTTCCATGCCATAGGTGGTGATGCGGGTGCCGGGCATACGTACTTCTCGGAGGGCCTGGGCACCACTGTAGCGTCAACCCTGGCCGAGGGTGAAGCTCAGCTCCGCCAGGCCGTCGATCCCGGCGGTCACCACATCGCCCGGTTGCAAGGCGCCGACGCCCGCCGGGGTGCCGGTGAAGATCAGGTCGCCGGCCTTCAATGCCACCGATTTGGACGCGTGGCTGATCACCTCGCTGACCGACCAGATCTGGTCTGCCAGATCGCCCACTTGGCGTTGCTCGCCATTGACCTTGAGCCAGATACGCCCGCTGACCGGATGGCCGACGGCACTCACCGGCTGCAACGGGGTGCAGGGTGCCGATTCATCGAAGGCCTTGGCCCATTCCCACGGCCGCGACAGCTTTTTCGCCTGGGCCTGGAGGTCGCGGCGGGTCAGGTCGATGCCCAAACCGTAACCCCAGATATGCGCAAACGCATCTTCCGGGGCGATGTCCACGCCGCCCTTGCAGATGGCCACCACCAACTCGACTTCATGGTGCAGGTCGGCGGTCAATGGCGGATAGGCGATCACGCCCTCGGCAGGCACCACGGCATCCGCCGGTTTCATGAAAAAGAACGGCGGCTCGCGGTCGGGGTCGTGGCCCATTTCGCGGGCATGTTCGCTGTAGTTGCGCCCGACACAGAACACCCGGCGCAGCGGGAAGCGGGCGTCGTCGCCGTGGATGGCGAGGGACGGGGTTTCGTTGGGAGTGATGACGTAGCGGGTCATGGCATGTGCCTCTTCGGTTACCTGGGGCCAGTATGAGGACTGGCTCCGGGGCGAAGTTGGACAGGCTTACGCAGATTTTGTACTGGGCGGTGCAATCATTTACGCGCCAGCTTGTAGCGCAAACAGTCCTGATAAAAACTCTGGCGAATCACCTCGGGCTTGACCCGCGAACGGCTGTCGTAGGTCTGTTCGGTGATGCCCATGGCCATCATGTGCATCCAGGGTTTCTTGAACTGGTAGGTCTTCAGCTTCTGCCGCGCGGCGTACAGCGAGACGCCCGACAGCTTCAATTCCTGGGCCCGGGCGGCGGTGCCAGCCCCCCAACTGCACATGTACTTGTCGTTGTCCCGCAGCTCCCGTGCCTCAACCGAAACCGCCCCACCCGCCAGGGAACAGGCGATCAGCATGATTCCAACATTGCGCATTTGCATCCCGCCTAACCACCTGAAAATAAAAGTGATTTTGGCGAGAATTTTGTTACAAAGGGGCCAGCAAATTGCCTTCTCGATGAATTTTCCGACCTGAAACCGAACCAAGTAACAGCGCTGCCACTCAGGCATTTTGCCACTATTGGTTGCCGATGGCCCATTGCCTGACGATAATCGCGGCGCTCTCCCACACTCACGCAAGGAAACGCCGTGAAAAAGCTTCTACTGTTGACCCCATTGCTCGCACTGCTGTTGCAAGGCTGCGGCGTCACCATGACGCAATACGAGCCGAACTTCGATAACGTCCAGGTCCTCAAGCAAGCAGCGCCGCTGCAACCCGTCAGCAATGCCCAGGTGACGGCCGCATCGGGCGAAGGCTCGTTGTCTGTACGTGCCAACCCGATCCGCTCGCCCAGTGGCAGCATCCCGGCGCATATCCAGGCTGCAATCACCCAGGAACTGCAACTGGCAGGCCTGCTGAACCCGCAAGCAGAACGTCATCTGCAAGTGCTGGTGGTGAAGAATTCGCTGTCGGCAGGCATGGGCTCCGGCAACGGCACCCTGGCCGCGCGGTTTACCCTGCTCAAGGGCAATGACGTGGTGTACGACGCGACCAAGGAAGTGAATCACACCTGGCCCAGTTCGTTCTTCGGGTTCATTGCGATCCCGAATGCCGCCAACGCCTACAACCCGATGGTGCGGGATTTGCTCAAGTCGCTGTACAGCGACCCGTTGTTCATCAAGGCGCTTAAGTAAGGCCTGGGCTGCGAGGATCGGCCACCCTGCCCTCGCAGCTGTTTCAAACGTTCAGTTACGTGTCACGCCCGTGGCACGCCGGCATCCAGCGCCGAATACTTCAGGTTATTACCGTCGACCATTTGCTTGAGCAGGGCATTGACCTGGCGGGTGAAGGTATCGGTCACCGCGTCTTTCGGCGTATTGGCCATCAACGGGATGAACCAGATGCCCATCCAGGTATTGATCGAGTCGTGGTTGGAGCCGGTGCTCAGTGCCTGGCCTTGTGCGTCCACCGATTCCAGCTTCATGGTGTACTGATCAGTCCCCAGCGCCGGAATGATGGTGAAGGTAAAGCCGCTGATAAAGGCCAATACCAGTTGGCCGCCACCCGGTGGATGGTTGTAGACCTTCAGGCGCAGGCTGTAATCGCCTGGCTGCTTCTGGAATTCATCCAGGGTCACGCGACCAAACAGGCCGGAGTCAGTCAGGACTTTCTGCAGCTGTGGCTTGAGCATGTCACGCGCTTGTGGGACTTCGGCCGCGGCGGCATTTGTCGGCTCGCCCTGGTAGAACTTGAAGTCTACGTAGACGTTCGGTTTGTTGGCGTAGCTGGCCTTCGACGGCAGCGTGACAGGTGCGACTTCGTCCTTCGTGAAGCTGGCGCAGCCGCCCATCGACAACGTGATCAGGGCCAACCCCAGCATTTTTCCAATGTGCATTACGACTTCCTTAGTGAATGGAGCGTCTCCATGGCCGGAGTTGCTGGGGGCGGATGATAAAGAGTGGGTGGCGATGTTAAAAGGCCATCTCCCATAAAATACTGACGATCACTGTAGGAGCGAGCTTGCTCGCGAAAATCGTTAACGATAACGCAGCGTGCCTGGCTTAGCGCGCTGCTCTCAGGTTCTTCGCGAGCAAGCTCGCTCCTACAGTAGGTGGGTGTTTACCACTGGTAGGTCGCACTGGCCTGCACGGTACGCTGCGAGCCATACCAGCACCACGAGTAGGAATAGCAGGACGCGACGTACTCTTTATTCGCCAGGTTGGTGGCGTTCACTGCCAGGCGCAGGTTGTCACCCTGACGATTGATGTGCGGGATGTCGTAGTGCACCGCTGCATCAAACAGGGTGTAACCGGGCACCTTCAGGGTGTTGGCGGTATCGCCCCAGGAAGAACCGACATACCGCGCACCGGCGCCTACGCCGAAGCCCTTCAGCGTGCCGTCGTGCAGGGTGTAATCCGCCCAGGCCGACGCGGTATGACGCGGCACCGCGTAGGTGGTGGTGCCTTCGGCCGCAATGGCCGGGCCGACACCGATGTCGCTGATGGGCGCATAACGCACGGTGTTGTTGGATTTGCTGATGCGGTTATCCAGGTAGGCATAGGCCGCAGTGATATCCAGGTTGTCGTTCAGGCTGGCCTTGCCTTCCAGTTCAAACCCGCGGGATTGCACTTCACCGTCCTGAATCTGGCAGCGGGAGCCGTTGCACAGGTGGGAAGCGTCCGGGTCCAGCGTCGGTACGTTGGTCTGGCGGAGGTCGAAAATGGCAGCCGTGATGAAGCTGTTGCTGCCCGGCGGCTGGTACTTGATGCCGATTTCCGTCTGCTTGCCCTCGGTCGGCTGGAACGTCGAACCGCCGTAGCCCGTGCCGGATTGCGGCTGGAAGGATTCCGAGTAGCTGACATACGGCGCCAGGCCGTTATCGAACAGGTAGACCAGGCCCAGGCGGCCGGTGAAGGCCTTGCTGTCCTGGGACGACTTGGTCTTTTTCTGGGTGGTCATCGCCAGGGTACTGTTGTCGGTGCTGGCCCAGTCATAACGCCCGCCCATCAACAGCACCCATTTGTCCCACTTCATCTGCTCTTGCAGGTACACCCCCGTTTGCTCGCTGCGCGAGGTGGCGTCGCTGGTGTAGGCCGGCACCGGCACGGCCGCGCCGTAGACCGGGTCGAAAATATCCAGCGTAGGCCCTGCCGTGTACACGCCGCTGCCCGACTTGGTGTCGGTGCTGGTGTTCTGGTAGTCGGCGCCCATCAGCACGGTGTGCTGCAACGGCCCGGTGTCGAATTTGGCCTGCAACTGGTTGTCGAGGGCATAGGCGTCGATGTTCACGTCGCTGGCGATGGTCGAGCGGCGGATGGTGCGGTAATCGCTCTCCAGGTAGTTGCTGTAGAGGCTGCGGTATTGCCCTTCGCTGCGCAGGTAGCGCGCATTCTGGCGCACGGTCCAGACATCGTTGAAGTGATGTTCGAAGGCGTAGCCGATGGAGTAATACTCGCGGTCGCTCTTCTCGAAGTTTTTCTCGCCGTCGTAGAAATCCACGTCGATCTTGCGCCCCGTCGGGCTGTGCAGCACCGAGCCCCAGGCTGGCATCGAGCCGTAGGACGCGCCCTTGGGGTCCTTCTGGAAGTGCCCGAGCAAGGTCAGCGAGGTATTCTCGTCTGGGCGCCAGGTGAAGGCGGTGGACAGGGATTGACGCCGGGTTTCGGTGTGCTCGATCTGCCCGTCGGCATCGTCGAACAGGCCGGCAACGCGGTAGGAATACACGCCTTGGTCGTCCAGCGGGCCACTCAAGTCAAAGGTCGTGCGCTTCTTGTTGAAGGTCCCGTACTCGACGCCGACTTCATGGAACGGCGTGTCGAGCGGGCGTTTGCTGACCATGTTGATCACGCCGCTGGGGGTGCCCTGCCCGTACAGCACCGACGCGGGCCCGCGCAGCACTTCGACGCGCTCCAGGTCGAAGGCGTCTTTTTGCGGCAAGGCATCCCGGCTCGAGGGCATACGCAGGCCGTCGAGGTAGGTCGCCGGGGTGAAGCCACGGATGGTCAACTGGTCGAGGCGCGAGGCGGTGGAGCCACGGGTTTCCGGGATCACGGCAGCGCTGTAGCGCAGGATCTGGTTGAGGCTCTCGGCGTTCTGCGCGCGCATCTGGTCTTTGGTGACCACGGAGATCGACTGCGGGGTTTCGATCAGTGCGGTGTCGGTCTTGGTGCCCGACAGGCTGCGGGTGGCCACGTAGCCAGACACCGGGCCGGTGGGGCTTTCCGACTGGTACGCGCCGCTGATGGTGGTGGCCTGCAACTCCATGGCGCCATCGGTGTGCGGGATGGCTTCGAGACGGTAGCGGTCGTCGGCGATCTTCAGGGCTTGCAGGCCGCTGCCGGCCAACACTTGGGCCAGGGCGGCGTCGGTATTGTATTGCCCGTTCAGGCCATTGCTGCGTTTGCCGCGGGTCAGGCTCGAATCAAAGGCCAATACCAGGCCCGCCTGCTCGGCGAGGCTGTTGAGGGCCTGGCTCAGGTCACCGGCGGGAATGGAGAACGCAGCGCTTTCAGCCGCGTAGGACGCTTGAACGGTCAGCAGGGGTACGGCGGCAAACGCCATCGCCACTGAAAGGGTCAATGGCTGTAAAGGACGAGCAAGGCGCGACATGAGAAGTCCTGGGAAATGGGGGTTCTATTAGTCATGACGGCCATGTCGGAAAATCGGGTATGAATGAGAGCAGTTTTTATTCAGACTTTTTACAGCGGCTTGATCACCACCACCAAATCCGTGAAGTACTCGACCTTGATCGGCAGGTTATCCGCCAGTGACGCCAGGGCCGCGCCGGTGTCGTCGAGCTTGAATACCCCGGACACGCGCATCCCTTGCAGCGCCTGCGGATCAAAGCGCACCAGCCCATGGCGGTAACCGGCGAGGGTTTGCAGGACCTCGCTCAGGGGTTGGTCGTCGACCTTGAGCAAACCACGGGTCCAGGCGTCCGGGTCGGCGTTGCCGATGGGTTGTGGGGTGCCGGCACGGCCGTCCTGGAGCGTGGACTTCTGCCCCGCCGGCACTTTCACGTCGCCCGCAACGGTGCCTTTGACGGCCACGGTGGACTCGATCACGGTGACCACGGTCGCGCCATCCTCGGCCTTGCGCACTAGGAACCGCGTGCCCAACGCCGTGGCCGTGCCCTGGTCGGTGTGCACCACGAACGGCCGTTGCGCGTCCTTGGCCACCTCGACCCACATCTCGCCCTGCAACAGTTCGATCACCCGTTGGTGGCCGTCAAACTTCACGTCCAGTGCCGAGTTGCTGTTGAGCTGCACCTGGCTGCCGTCGGTCAGTGCCACCTGGCGCCGTTCGCCCACGCTGGTGCGTTGGTCGGCCATCCACACCGGCAGGCGCTCAATCCCGGCCCAGCCGCACAGCAACACACCCAACAGCGCGACGGCCTGGGTGCTGCGGGCGGCAAACCTTGTTTTCTGTGGGGCAAATGCACGGTTCAGGGCCATGCGCGCCGGGGCGGCGGGCAACTCGTCGAGGCTGCCCCACAGGCTGCGCATGCGCTCGATGGCGACGGCATGCCGTGGATCGGCCTGGCACCATTTCTCGAAGGCCGCGCGGTCGGCCTCGGTCACGTGGTCGTCGTGCAACAACGTCAGCCAGCGGGCGGCTTCACTGATGATCTGCTCGGAACTCACGACAGCGGGTCCGCCCCGTGCAGGGTGTGATAGCAATGCACCAACGCACTGGAGATGTAGTTCTTCACGGTGCTGGAAGACACCTGCAGTTGTTCGGCGATTTCGCTATAGGTCAGCCCGTCGAGGCGACTGAGCAGGAATGCCTCGCGGGCCTTGGCGGGCAGGCCGATGAGCATTTCGGCAATGCGTTCCAGGGCCTGCAGTGCCACATGAATCGCCGCCGGGTCCGGCATGCCGGCATCTTCGCTCTGGATCGCCAGGGCTTCCATGTAGGCCTTTTCGATGCGCCGCCGACGCGCGCCATCGATCATCAAGCGCCCCGCCGTGGTGGCCAGGAAGGCGCGGGGTTCCTTGATGGTATGGGGATCGGCCAGCAGCAGGATGCGGATAAACGCGTCGTGGGCCAGGTCGGCGGCATGTTGCGAGCAGCCGAGTTTCTTGCGCAGCCAACCGTGCAACCAGGAATGATGGTCACTGTAGAGGGTGGTGATGGTCTGCTGGCGACGGGCTATATCACCATCAGCTACAGGAAAGTCATGCATGCGCAAAAATTTCTCAAACAAGAAAGATTACCAATTGCGCGAACGATGACAGTAAAACGAAGGGGGAGCAAGGATGGAGTGATGGGTTGCAACGAATCTGCGACTTGCTGTGCCCACCTTGAAAGCGACCAGTGCGCACGCAACACTTCTGCGACTCATACAAGGACATCACGCATGACAACCTTCGCCAACACGGTCTCCACCCGCGAGGCCTATCAACTGCTCAAGGACGTGGCATTAGAGGTTCGAACGCTGAAACCCGTCAGCTCCAGCGACGAGCAAATGGTTGTCGACATCGACGGCTGGCAGGTCACGCTGTCAACCTGCGGGACGGCTCTGGAGTGCTGCCTGCGCTGTATTGCACCGGATAACAGGCAAGGTTCACTGGACACCTGGCACCGTTACGGCACCAATCCGCTCGATCTGATGAGCCTGTGGGAGCGAACGCAGCTGCAGCGCCTGGTGCATGCAGCCTTCGTTCGCTGAACGTGCGCTTTGCCAGCAATCACCCACTGCCAACATCAAACACTTTATGGATTAACGCCAGCTCCAGGAAACCCCGGTGTAAACCCCCATGCCATCCCCCGGCGTCGACCGCGCCACGTCCATCCCCTTGTCGTCATAACCCGGCGTGACCGTGTTCGCGTAACGCCGGTTGGTCAGGTTGCGCAGGTCGACCCAGGCTTGCCAGTCGTGCTTCGGCGCGTCGTACCCGAGCGTCGCGCCGAGCAGTGTGTAGGCCGCCGCGTAGTAGGAGTTGGCGTAGTCCACCGCGACCCGCGATGAGTGTTCGCCATTGAGGCTGGTGTAGAAACCGCTCGGGTGGCTGTAGCGCAATTGCGCCTGGTAGTAGTGCCTGGGGACGCCGGGCAAGGTGTTGTCGCCGAAGCGGTCGTCGTTGCGGTAGTGGAAGTCGCTGTAGGTGTAGGCCTGGCGCAGGGCGAGCTGGCCCGTGCGGCCCCCGTCCCACAGCGGGCTGATCAGGCTCAGCTCCAGGCCTTGGTGCACGGTTGGGCTGGCGTTGGATTCGGCGATTATTGCGGACGTGGTGGACGTCGCGGCCTGGGTTTCGACGCTGAGCAGTTCGTGGCGCACCTCGGAGCGGTACAGCGCCAGGTCCCACTGGCCGAACCACGCTTCACCGCGACCGCCGACTTCCAGGGTGGTGGCGGTCTGGTTTTTCAGCTTCACCCCTTCACGTTGCAAACCGCTGGCCGGGCCGCTGCCCACGGGGAAGTACTTGTTGGAGCCCCAGATCATCGACCACGCATGGGGCGGTTCCACCGAGCGACTCAGGTTGCCGTACACCTGCAATTGGGGGCTGAAGTCGTAGCGCAGGCCAACCCTTGGTGCGTAATCCCAATCGTGCTGGCTGACGGGTGTGTGGGTCTGCGGGTAGCTGACTTCGGTTTCACGACGGGTGTAGATTGCCGCCAGCCCGGTGGTCAGCCAAAGGTCCGGCAGCAGTTCCAGGTCGTTGCCGATATGCAGCACGGTGTCCGAACCCAGGTAGCTGTAGTCGCGGGTCTTGGTGCCGGGTGTGTAGCCCGCCGTATTGCCGGTAGGGATCCGCACGAATTCCGAGCCACCGTTGTTCGGCATCGCCTGGGTGGTGCGCAGGCCGAGGGTGGTCTTGCTGTCACGCCCGAACAATGTGTCCTGGCGGATGTAATTCAGGGTGCCGCTGACGTCGGTGTAGGCAACCTTGAGACGGTTGGTGCCCTCGCGCAGGTCCATCGGATAATCGTGATACGCCAGCCCGACCTCGACCCGGGCGTTGTCGTCCAGGTGCAGAGTGGTTTTGTTGGCGATCCAGGTCGAGCCCGGTTGCGTGCGTTTCGAGTCTCGCGCCACGTTGAGGCTGGCGGCGGCGCGCGGGTCGTTGCTGATCTGGTCGCGGGTCAGTTTGCCGGGGGAATCGTTGTCGGTTTCGCGGTAGCGAAAGTAGAAGCGGGTTTCCAGGTCGGGGTTGAAGCGGTAGCCGAAGTTGGCCGCGATGCCCTTGCCGCTGCCGGCGCTGTGGTCCTGGAAACCGTCGTATTGCGAGTCGGTGAGGCTGATGTAGTAGTCGGCATCCCCCAGCACCTGGCCCGAGCTGATCTCCCGCTGGCCGTAGCCATGGCTGCCGGCTTCGTAGCGTACTTGCAGCCTGGGCGCGTCGTAGCCGGTGTGGGTCACGTAATTGACTGCCCCACCCAGGGCCAATGCGCCCTGGTCAAAACCGTTGGCGCCACGCAGCACTTCAACGCGGCTGAGCCACAACGGGTCCTTGAGTTCGTAGGGCGTGCCACCCGGGCCGGTCAGTGGCAGGCCGTCGAAGGTTTCATACAGGCCGGAAGCGTGGGCGCCTGGGCCCCGGTTGATACCCGAGCCACGGATCGAAAGCTTCACCCCTTCGTTGTTTGCCGCCTTGGCATAAACACCGGCCTGGTACTTGAACACGTCCTCGTTGGTGCTCACCCGCCCCTGATCGACGCTGCCCATGTCGATGTAGTTGGTAGCGCCGGGCACGCTCTTGAGCTGGGCCTGGGCCAGTTCGTCGGCGCTGAGTTCGGCGCTGCTGACTTCGACGGGTGCCAGTTGCAATGTGTCGTCAGCCTGGGAAACCGGGCTGAAGCTCAGGGCGGCGCCAAAGCCCAGCAAGGGCCAGGCTTTTCGGGAGGTGAACGGAAACGCGGGGGGCATGGGGGTAAATCCTTGGAATTCGTTTTTGCGACGGGCTCGGTCCGGCACAAGGTCTGTGGTGGGAAGCCCGTGAAGCGCGGCGGGTCACCATTGATGAACGCACAGGCCCCCATCGGCGTTAAGTCCAAAATAGAATTACCAAATGCAAACTCAGTATTTATGGAAATAAGCGGCACCGATTACTTTAGAGCCATTGAGTCCCCAGAGATTTACGTCATGCAAACATCCGCCACCGTCATCGATTTCACCCTCCACCGCAAACGCCGCCAGGCTCGCGCAGCGGCTGAACTGATGTGGGCGATGTATGCGGCACGGGCCGGGGTCGCGCTGTTTACCGCACACGTCACCACGTCCAGCGATACCCGCCGGGCGTGAGGCGATGAATTTCCTGCACGCGATACCCGAAGTGCCCGACCTCCCCACCAAACCCAAGGACTGCAACAGCGGCGACGATGACGCCATCGGCCAGTGCGTCGCGCAGAACCTGCAGCGCCTGCGCAGTAAACGCTACCTGTCGCTGGATGCCCTGGCGCGCAACTGCGGCGTAAGCCGGGCGATGCTCGCGCAGATCGAGTCCGGGCGCAGCGTGCCGTCGATCAAGGTGCTGTGCAAGATCGCCAAAGGCTTGAAAGTGTCGGTGGCGGCGTTCCTGGAGAACCGTGCGTTCGAAGGGGTTGAACTGCTGCCGGCGCAACAAAGCAAACGCCTGGTGAGCGCCGATGGCAGCTTCATCAGCCGGGCGCTGTTTCCCTACGATATGGCGCGCCAGTCGGAGTTCTACGAGATACGCCTGAAGGCCCTCGGCGAGGAAACTTCAGAAGGTCACGGGCCCGGCATCCAGGAAAACCTGGTGGTGGCCCAGGGCGTGCTGGAAGTCAGCGTCAACGAGGAACGCTACCTGCTGTCCACCGGTGACTCGATTTTGTTCTACGCCGACCAGCCCCACCGCTATCGCAACCCCGCAGACAGTGAGGCGGTGGCATTCCTGGTGATCACCTACCCGGAACGCCTGGACTGAAACGCAAAAAGCCCCGGCACTCGCCGGGGCTTTTTGATTTCACGCCAAACCAATCAGCAGGTGCAGCACATCATCGGCATGCCGTTGCAGCTCATCATCATCGGCATGGCGCAGTCGTTCATCATCTTCATCATCAGCATGCAGCAGTTGTTCATCATGTCCATGCTCATGCCAGGCATCGGCATCATCTTGCAGGTCATGCAGTCGGCTTCCATCTTGCATTCCATGACGCACTTCATCATCGGCATAGGCATGCCCATCGGCATCATCATCGGCATGTTCATGGCCGACATGCTGTTCATCATCGCCATGCCGTCTTCAGACATGCACATCATCGACATGTTGGCGCACTGCATCATCATCGGCATGCCGCAGTTCATCATCATCGCCATCATTTCGGCGTTGTTCTTGAACATCGCCATGTCCATGCCCGCGGCCGGCTTCATGGTGCACATCATGGCCTCGTCGGTCATCTTGCAGGTCATGGTTGCCATCATCATCGGCATGCCCATCATCGGCATCATCGGCATCGCGTTGTTCATTGGCATCTGCATGGCGTTCATCATCTTCGAAACTCCGTAATCGACAGGAAATGAGTAAGTTCTGGGGCCGATTCTAGAGAGGCCGCACAACGGCGCAAGACGCTGGCCCAGCAGCAGGAATAGACGCTGCATGGGGATTTCCCGGGGCGCGGCAGCGGATAATTCCGCGATGACAGATGCTTTGGCGTGATCACGCCGGCCGGCTCCGCTATCAGGGCCAAACCGGCGCGATGGATATGCGATTGGGGAATGGCCCCCAATCAGAAGGAAATAAACGATCTAACCACGGTAGAAATACCCGCTCATTCGGCGAAGAAGCGGTTCGCCGGACGCGGCAGCCCGAGGTTTTCCCGCAGGGTAGAGCCTTCGTACTCGCGCCGGAAGATCCCGCGCCCCTGCAACTCGGGCACCACCCTGGCCACAAAGTCATCGAGCCCGCCCGGCAGCCACGGGAACATGATGTTGAAGCCATCGCTGCCCTCTTCTTCCAGCCACTGCTGCATCTCATCGGCAATACTGTGGGCGGTGCCGACAAACGAGAGACCTGCATAACCGCCAAGACGCTGGGCCAATTGGCGCACCGTCAACTGTTCGCGATCAGCCAGCGCCAGTACCCGTTCGCGGGAGCTCTGGCTGGCGTTGGTTTGGGGAATCGCCGGGAGGTATTGGTCGGGATCAAACTTCGTCGCGTCGGTACCCAGCGCGATCGACAGCGAGGCAATCGCACTTTCGTAATGCACCAGGCTGTCGAGATGCGCACGAATCCGCCGCGCATCTTCCAGCGTATCGCCGACCACCACAAACGCCCCGGGCAAGATCTTCAGATGGTCGGGATGCCGCCCCACCGCCAGCATCCGGCGCTTGATATCGGCATAGAATTTACGCCCTTCCTCGAGCGTGCCGGGCGCCACGAAGATCACCTCGGCGGTTTCTGCCGCCAATTGCCGGCCGGGCTCCGAGGCGCCGGCCTGCACGATCACCGGCCAGCCCTGCACCGGGCGGGCAATGTGCAGCGGGCCGCGCACATTGAGGTAGCGGCCCTGGTGATTGAGGGTGTGCAGCTTGTCGGGGTCGAAGTACACACCGCTGTCGGCATCGCGGATGAAGGCATCATCGGCCCAACTGTCCCAGAGCCCGGTGACCACATCGTAGAACTCCCGCGCACGGGCGTAGCGCTCGTCGTGGGCATAGGCCTGCTCCAGGCCGAAATTCTGCGCCGCATCCGGGTTGGCAGTGGTGACGATATTCCAGCCGGCGCGGCCGTTGCTCAGGTGATCCAGGGACGCGAAGCGCCGGGCAATGTGGAACGGTTCGTCGTAGGTGGTCGAGGCCGTGGCTACCAGGCCGATGTGCTCGGTGGCCTGGCTCAGGGCCGACAATAAGGTGAACGGTTCGAAGGAGGTGGCGGTGTGGCTGCGCTTCAACGCGTCGATGGGCATGTTGAGCAGGGCCAGGTGGTCGGCCATGAAGAACGCATCGAAACGCGCTTTCTCCAGGGTCTGGGCAAACTGCTTGAGGTGCGTGAAGTTGAAGTTGGCGTCACGGTAAGCGCCGGGATAGCGCCAGGCGCCGGTGTGGATGCTGACCGGACGCATGAACGCGCCCAGCTTCAGTTGGCGTTGAGTGGTCATGGAAAGCCCCTGATCGAGAGGGGCCCAGCATCGGATGGGCGAACGGCGTCTGTCTAATAACCAAAGGATCTGGCTTATGCCTGCGCGGATCGGCTGTTGTAGTCCGCCAGAAATTCTTCGGAGGCGACATGGTCTGCCATGCCCCGCAGCTGCGCGGCCGAATCATGCCCCAGCACCTCCTCTACCCGGTTATTGGCCGCCGCCCAATACACCAGCGCCTCACTGAACAGCGCTTCGCCCTTGGGCGTGAGCACGCAGCGTTTGGTGCGCTTGTCCAGGGCATCCGGGCGCAGCTCGACAATCCCGTCGCGCACCAGCGGCTTCATCGCATGGGTCAGCGCCGACATCAGGATCGCCAGGCGTCCGGCCAGCTCCTGCAACGTCGGCCCTGCCTGCTCATCCACTGCCGCCCACCGGGCGATTTCACCCAGCAAGCCGACCTGCGTAGCCTTCAGGCCAATCGGCGCCAGCGCTTCGTCATACAGTTGGCCCAGCCGCCGGGCGGCACGGCGCAGTGCGTTGTTGGTGCACGCCACGTCCCCCAGCAGGCTCAAAAGGTCGGCGCGGGCATCAGGCTTGTCAGTCTTGTGTGTTGGCATTTTCAGATCCTCCATGCCGGTAGAATGATTGAGTACTAAACCATTGACAAGGACAAACGCCAAGCCTATAACTTGAGCCCTCAACAATATTGGTTGAGTACTCATCTATTGGAGCCGTTCATGTCGATCCCTGCTTCCACAAAAATTGCCCTGATCACGGGTGCTTCTTCAGGTATTGGCGCCGTGTATGCCGACCGATTGGCAGCCCGTGGCTACGACTTGATCCTGGTCGCCCGTCGTGAAGACCGCCTCGAAGCCCTGGCGGCGAAGATCACTCAAGCCTACGGGCGCGAGGTCCAGACCATCGGCGCCGACCTGGTAAACCCCGCGGACCTGGCCCGTGTTGAAAGCCTGCTCGCCGGCAACCCGGCGATCCAGGTGCTGGTGAATAACGCCGGCCTGGCCCGCCTGCATCCGCTGGCTCAATCCTCGGTCGAGGATTCCACGACCCAGATCGCCCTGAACATCACCGCCCTCACCCGCCTGACCCACGCGGCGCTGCCGGGCATGCTGGTGCGCAATGAAGGTTTGATTATCAACGTGGCATCGGTGTTGGGCGTGCACTCGCTGCCGGTCAGCTCGGTGTACAGCGGCACCAAGAGCTATGTCCTGGCATTCAGCCGTGGCTTGCAATCGGAACTGGCGGAAACCGGGGTGAAGGTGCAGATCGTGTTGCCGGCAGCCACCGCTACCGAGATCTGGGACGCGTCGGGCATTCCGCTTTCCGCCCTGGAACAGGAGTCGGTCATGACCACCGAAAACCTGGTGGACGCGGCACTGGCCGGGCTGGATCAGGGTGAGACGATCACCTGGCCGTCGGTGGCCGATGGTTCGTTGTGGGAGACCTATGATGCGGCGCGTGGTGCGTTGTTTGCGGCCACGCAAACAGGCAAGCCGGCGCCCCGGTATGGGATTGTCTGAGGCGCCAGCCGGCTTTATTGAATACCGATGGAAATACGCCGCACAGTCTGCTCCTCACGGGGCAGGCTGATGTCGCCTTCGTAGGTGCACTCGCGGCCGGTGCAGCTGTTTTCCACGGTCACCGGCGCAAGGCTTTTGACCGGAAAGCGCGGCTTGGGCTCAGCCTGCGGCGTGAGCGGTACAGCGCTGAGGACAGGTGCCTCGTAGGTCAGGTCCAGGCTGGACGCATGGGCCTGGGTGGCCAGAACGGCGAGCAGTGCGCTCGCCATGACAGTCCTTGTAAACAACATCGAAATCTTTCCGGGCAGCAAAAAATGAAGGGGCAATGATAACCCCTTGAGCTGCCGGGTTGAAGTCAACGTGCCTGGACGGCAGGTTCCAGCACCAATACGTTGGAGGGGCCCGCACGGAATGTCGGGTTGTGCTTCGCGGCTTCCAGCATGTGCGGCGCTGCGTGGTGATCCTTGAGCGCCGCCTTTGAAGCCCACGTCTCGATCAACACAAAACTGTCGCTGTTGCCCTCGACCGGATGCAGGTCGTACTGGATGCAACCGGCTTCGGCCCGGACCAGCGGAGCGAGCCCGGCAAAGGCCGCCAACTGGTCCGCACCCCGGCCAGGCTGGGTATTGATGACGACGACAAGCCGCACTTCATCGGACATAAACAGCACCGTTATCGATAAGGAAATTGAGGCGCCACAGTAAGGGATGCCATTCTCTGGCGCTATGAAAAATCTATCAGTAAGCTACTTTCACTGATTGGATTGAGTCAGCACTCAAGCCCTCCCCCTTTTCTGCACCCGGCGATAACCACGTGATCGAAGTAACCGAAGTTTCCATTGCCCAGCTGCGCACTGCGCTCGAATCCGGCCAGACCACGGCGGTTGAACTGGTCGAGGCTTACCTCGCCAGGATCGACGCCTACGACGCCCCCACGACTGCCACCGCGCTCAACGCGGTGGTGGTGCGCAACCCGCAAGCGCTGGAGGAAGCCCGGGCATCCGACGCACGCCGGACCAGCGGCACAACCCTGGGCCCGCTCGACGGCATTCCCTACACGGCCAAAGACAGCTACCTGGTCAAGGGCCTCACCGCCGCTTCCGGCAGCCCGGCTTTCGCGAACCTGGTTGCCTACCGCGATGCGTTCACCATCGAGCGACTGCGGGCAACAGGCGCCATTTGCCTGGGCAAGACCAACATGCCGCCGATGGCCAACGGCGGCATGCAGCGCGGCGTATATGGCCGGGCCGAGAGCCCGTACAACGCCGACTACCTCACCGCACCGTTCGCCTCGGGCTCCTCCAACGGCGCCGGCACGGCGACTGCGGCGAGCTTCGCGGCGTTTGGCCTGGCGGAAGAAACCTGGTCCAGCGGGCGCGGCCCGGCGTCCAACAATGGCCTGTGTGCCTACACCCCGTCCCGTGGCGTGATCTCGGTGCGCGGCAACTGGCCGCTGACCCCGACCATGGACGTGGTCGTGCCTTACGCCCGGACCATGGCCGACCTGCTTGAAGTGCTCGACGTCGTGGTCGCAGAAGACCCCGACACACGCGGCGACCTGTGGCGGATGCAACCCTGGGTGCCAATCCCCGGCGTCGCCTCGGTACGCCCGCAGTCCTACGCAGACCTGGCCGCGACCGGCGATGCACTCGCCGGCAAACGCTTCGGCGTGCCGCGCATGTACATCAACGCCGACCCCGAGGCAGGCACCAGCGACGCCCCGGGAATCGGCGGCCCTACTGGCCAGCCAATCAAAACCCGGGCCTCGGTGATCGAGCTCTGGGAAGCTGCGCGCAAGGCACTTGAAGCCGCCGGCGCAGAAGTGGTCGAGGTGGATTTCCCGCTGGTCTCCAATTGCGAAGGCGATCGCCCGGGCGCACCGAAAGTGTTTACCCGAGGCCTGGTGTCCAAGGAATTCCTCCACGATGAATTGTGGGAACTGTCGGCCTGGGCGTTCGATGATTTCCTGCGGGCCAATGGCGACCCTGCGCTGAACCGCCTGGCGGATGTCGACGGCCCGAAGATCTTCCCCCACGACCCCGGCACCCTGCCCAACCGCGAAGACGACCTGGCCGCCGGCATGGACGAATACGTGCGCATGGCCAAGCGCGGCATCACGCCGTGGGACAAGATCAGCACCGTGCCCGACGGCCTGCGCGGCCTGGAACAGACACGACGCATCGACCTTGAAGACTGGATGGATAACCTGGGGCTGGATGCGGTGATTTTTCCGACAGTTGCCGACGTAGGTCCGGCGGATGCGGATGTGAATCCCGCGTCGGCGGATATCGCCTGGAGCAACGGAGTGTGGGTCGCCAACGGCAACCTCGCCATCCGCCATTTGGGCGTGCCGACAGTGACGGTGCCCATGGGCGTCATGGCCGACATCGGCATGCCGGTGGGGCTGACATTTGCCGGCCGGGCGTATGACGATTCGGCGCTGCTGCGATTGGCATCGGCCTATGAGTCGACGGGAAGCAAGCGCCTGGTGCCGCCGCGCACGCCGGCGCTGGTGGCTCGTCAGGACTGATTGATTTCGCTGCTGATCTTGCGCATCAACCGATCGGCTTCCGACCCGGGTTCAAATCGAAAGCCACGCATCTCATCGAGGAGCAGGCAATCGCTGATGGCCTCCCAAAGTTGCTCCTGGGTCGGCTTGTTGCGCAACAGTATGTATGAAAGCAGCAGGCGTTCGATGGGAACGCCTCGAATACAGGCCGTTTCAATGATTGCCAGCAGGATAAAGCGCAGTCGAACTTCCCGCTCCGTGGGCCAAACCGTTTTTCGCTTACCCAATGCCGGGCCTCAGTGTCAGGAAAAGCGTGAGGCTATGGCCCAGACGGGTGGCGTTTCAAGCGCTGCAAGGGGAGAAAGCCCTGCTCCTACACAAAACAGGGAAAAAGCCCACGAAATCACCCCGCAGATCAACAGCCTTTCACACACGCTTGCCCATCAACGGATCACTGATGCTATGCGCCCCCGTCTCGATTCGCCCCGCCACCCGCCGCACCCAACCATGCTCGTCGCGTAGCTTGAAGTCATACCAGCCTCCATTGGGCTGGCAGGAGAACGTGCGCTGCACACGACCGCCGCCCGCAATCTCGAGCGGCCACGGCCCCTGCTTGGTGTAAGGGCAACGCTCGATGGTGATTGAGGCCGCACGCTTGCCGGGGTTGACCAGGGTCAGCAGTAAGGTGTCGCCGTGATACGCCAGGGATAACTCCGGCTCGCGACGCTGCAGGTGCCCCTTGAACGAACGGTGGAACCCATTCGGCCCCAACAGCCAGAGCTTGTAGGCGCCCGCGACTTGCCAGGTGTCACTGAGGTGTTTGCCGGCTTCCACCGTGTAGCGGCGCGGTACCTCGTCCAGGTGCAGGCGGTCGTAGACGTGGAAGACCACGCCCTGTTCGCCATTGTTGAAGAAGTCCAGGCTCACCGAACTGGCGCGACGGTCAACCGAGCCTTCAACGTTCAACTGGTACGGCAACGCCCGGGATGGCCGCGCCATTCGCGCCTGGAACGGCGCCTGTTGCTGGCCCACCGTCGGCAGGGCGACCTGGGGCAGTTGCTCCTGGCGTTGACGCAGGGAGTCGGCGGCCTGGCGGCTGATGGTGTGCAGCGGCGGCAGGGTCTCGGTGTTGGGGTTGACGAAGTTGAAGGCCGAGGTGAGGTCGCCGCACACCGCCCGGCGCCAGGCGCTGATATTGGGTTCGCGCACGTGGAAACGCTTCTCCAGAAATTGCAGCACGGAGGTGTGATCAAACGCCTGGGAATTGACCCAGCCACCACGGCTCCACGGCGACAGCACCAGCATTGGCACTCGCGGCCCGGGCCCGTACACCCCGCCGTCCGGCGCGGGTTGCTGGCTAGAGCCGGGCGGTGCCGGGTGGGTAAAAATCTCGCTGTCGAACTTCACCGTGGACTTGCCGGCAAAGCTGCCATCCAGGCGTTTGGACGGGGCTGACGGCGACGGCACGTGGTCGAAGAAACCGTCGTTTTCATCGTAGTTGACCAGCAGCACGGTCTTGCTCCACACGTCCGGGTTGGCGGTCAGTGCCTTGAGGATTTCCTGGGTGAACCAGCCACCCTGCACCGGGCTCGAAGGCCCGGGGTGTTCGGAGTAATCGGCCGGCGCCACCAGCCAGCTCACCTGTGGCAGGCGCCCGTCGTTCACGTCCTTGCGAAAGCCCTGGATGATCGATTCCAGGTCGCTGCCGCTGACCGCCGGCAGGGTGTTGCCATTGCCTTTGTACAACGGCACGCGGGCGTTCAGTTGATCGCTGTAGGGCACAAAATCCTTGAAGTCTTTCGGTGGCACGGCGGGGTTGCCGGCCGCGACGCTGGCCGCACGAAACTGGCGAAACCCGGCCAAGGGGTTGTCGCCAAAGTTATCCGGCAGGTACTGGTAAACCTTCCAGCTCACACCCGCTTCTTCCAGGCGCTCGGGATAGGTTTTCCAGGTGTAGCCCACGCCCACCGCTCCGGGGCCGTCCCATTCGTTGACCACCGCCGCCACATTCGCACCGGTCGGGCCGTTGGTGCCGGTCCAGTGGAACAGCCGATTGGGATTGGTACCTGCGTGTACCGAACAGTGGTAGGCGTCGCACAGGGTAAAGGTGTTGGCCAGGGCGAACTGGAACGGCACTTCCTGCTCACGGTAGTAACCCATCGAGGTGGGTGTCTTGAACGTTGGCCAGGCGTTCATCCGGCCGCTGCTCCAGGCGGCGTGCTCGTCGACCCAGGAATGCGGCGTGCCGCTGACCCGCTGCGCGTTGCCACGGGAGCTGTCCAGGTGATAGGGCAGGATCCGCCGCCCAACGCCCTGCTGCTCCCACACCCGGTGCCCGCCCGGCAGTGGAATGGTGAAGCGGTCACTGAACCCGCGCACACCCGGCAAGGTGCCGAAGTAGTGATCGAAGGAGCGGTTTTCCTGCATCAGGATCACCACATGTTCGACGTCCATCAGGGTGCCGGTGCGGTTGTTGGCGGGGATCGCCAGGGCCTGGCGAATGGAGTCGGGCAACAGGGTGTAGGCGGATCCGATGGCAGCTGCTTGCAACAACGTTCTGCGTGTAAGAGTCGGCATAAGACGATTCAATCCCTTGAAGTTCTGGAGCGAAGCTCAGGACAAAATAGGGACTCAAGGCGACAAAGAAATGACATCGCTCGAATCGCGCTCGACCTGCCCCACCTGGTACTCCCTCGGCGTACACCCGAACTCGCGCTTGAACACCGTGTGCAGGTACTGCGCGGATTTGAACCCGCAGTCATAGGCAATATCCGCAATCGCGGCCCTGGTATTTTCCAGGCTGGAAACCGCAGCCGCGAGTTTGAAGCGCAGGATTTCATCGTGGACGCTGCGGTTCAGTTCACTGCGAAAATGCGCTTCCAGGGACGACCGCGACACGCCGACGTAGTTGGCGACCTGGGCGGTCTTGATGCCCTGGCAGGCGTACTGGCGAATGAAATGCAGCGCTTGCATCACGTAGGGATGGCCGAGGGGTTGGTGCAGGCTTGAGGTCTGCACGTTGACCGCTTCCGGCGGCACCAGGATCTGGCTGCCTGCCGAAGGCATACCGTGCAGCATCTGGTGCAGCAGGCGCGCGGCAGTGCGGCCCATTTTTTCAGTGCCCTGGATCACCGAGCTCAGCGGCACGCGGGTCAGGGTGCGGGTCAAGGGGTCGTTGTCGATGCCGATCAGTGCCACTTGCTCCGGCACCGGGATGCCGGCGGTGAGGCAGGCCTGCAGCAACTGGCGGGCACGGGCGTCGCTGACCGCGATGATGCCGATGGGTTTGGGCAGGCTGTGCAACCAGGCAATTTGTTGCTCCACCGCCGAGTCCCACAGCGGCGCGCTGGTGCCGAGCCCGCGATACACCTCCACCGGCAAGCCATCGCGCTCCAGCAGGCGGCGGAAGGCTTTTTCGCGCTCCTGGGCCCAACGGTTGATATCGGCTTCAGGCAGGCTGAAACAGGCAAAGCGCGTCAGCCCGGCTTCGATCAGGTGTTCATAGGCCAGCTTGATCAAAGCAAAATTGTCAGTGGCCACATACGGAGTATGCCGTGGGTAAGCCCGCTCATCCTCATAAGACCCGCCCACCGCCACCACCGGCACATGCACACCCGCCAACGCGGGGCCCATCGCCGGGTCGTCGAAGTCGGCAATGATCCCGTCGCCATGCCAGCGCTCGATACCCTTGAGCCGGCAGACGAAGTCCTCTTCCAGGAACAGATCCCACGACACCCGCGTACTGCTCAGGTAGTTGCCGATCCCGGTGATGATGCCGCGATCGTAGATCTTGTTGCCATTGAACAGCAGGGCAATCCGGTGCACAGGCGGGACAGTTTTCACAGGGGCGGCTCCATGCGATATGTCGAGCCACTATGCGCGCAAAACCACTCAAAATCGAACCCTGCTCTGGTGATTTTCATAATCGGTTGGCCGGGGGCCGTTGCTAGTATCGAGGCAAGGTTAACGTGCACTCATAACAACAAGGATCTGGCGATGCCCTACTTTCCCGCGGTCGAAAAAATCCTCTATGAAGGCCCCGATAGCGACTCTCCCCTGGCCTTCCGGCACTACGATGCAAACAAGCTGATCCTCGGCAAACCGATGCGCGAGCACCTGCGGATGGCCGCGTGTTACTGGCACAACTTTGTCTGGCCCGGCAGTGACATGTTTGGCTCCGGCACCTTCCAGCGGCCCTGGCAGCAACCGGGGGAAGCCCTGCAAGTGGCACGCGGCAAGGCCGAAGCGGCGTTCGAGTTTTTCTCCAAGCTAAGCATCGACTACTACAGCTTCCACGACACCGACGTGGCCCCAGAAGGCGCAAGCCTGGCGGAGTACCGCGACAACTTTGCGCGAATGGTCGACCAGCTCGAAGGCCATCAGGAACAGACCGGTATCCGGCTGCTGTGGGGCACTGCCAACTGCTTCAGCAACCCGCGCTTTGCCGCCGGCGCCGCCAGTAACCCGAACCCGGAAGTGTTTGCCTATGCGGCGGCCCAGGTGTTCAGCGCGATGAATGCCACCCACCGTCTCAAGGGCTCCAGCTATGTGTTGTGGGGCGGCCGCGAAGGCTACGAGACCCTGCTCAATACCGACCTCAAGCGCGAGCGCGAGCAACTCGGGCGGTTCATGCGCATGGTGGTCGAACACAAATACAAGATCGGCTTCACCGGCGAGCTGTTTATCGAGCCCAAGCCACAGGAGCCCACCAAGCACCAATACGACTACGACAGCGCCACCGTGTTTGGCTTCCTGCATCAGTTCGGCCTGGAGAAAGAGATCAAGGTCAACATCGAGGCCAACCACGCCACCCTCGCCGGCCACAGTTTTCACCATGAGATCGCCACCGCCGCGTCCCTGGGGATTTTCGGCAGCATCGACGCCAACCGTGGCGACCCGCAGAACGGCTGGGACACCGACCAGTTCCCCAACAGCGTCGAGGAGCTGACCCTGGTCACCTACGAGGTACTCAAGGCCGGTGGCTTCAAGGGAGGTGGCTACAACTTCGACTCCAAGGTACGCCGCCAAAGCCTCGACGAAGTGGACCTGTTCCATGGCCACGTGGCCGCAATGGACGTGCTGGCGCTGTCCCTGGAACGTGCCGCCGCCATGGTGCAGAACGACGCCCTCGAACAGTTCAAGGCCCAGCGTTATGCCGGCTGGGACCAATCCTTCGGGCGTGCCGTGCTTGGCGGCGACTTCAGCCTGGCGTCGCTGGCCGAGCATGCCTTCAGCCACCAACTGAACCCACAAGCTGTGAGTGGCCGCCAGGAGATGCTCGAAGGCGTAGTGAATCGCTTTATCTACCCATGACCGCTACGCTCCAGGTCCAGCAGTGCGTCTAAACAACAATAAAAGGGACTCACCATCATGAAACACCTGAAAACTGTCTTGCTCACCAGCGTTCTGGCACTGCTTTCCAATTCGGTCATGGCCGACGCGGCCCATCCGAAAATCGGCTTTTCCATCGACGACCTGCGCCTTGAACGCTGGGCCCGCGACCGCGATTATTTCACCGCCGCCGCCGAACAACTGGGGGCCAAGGTCTATGTGCAGTCGGCGGACGCCAACGAACAGCGGCAGATCTCGCAGATTGAAAACCTGATCTCCCGGGGCGTCGACGTGATTGTGATCGTGCCGTTCAATGCCACGGTGCTGAACAACGTGGTGGCCGAGGCCAAGAAAGCCGGGGTGAAAGTGCTGTCCTACGACCGGCTGATTTTGAATGCCGATATCGACGCCTACATCTCCTTCGATAACGAAAAGGTCGGCGAGATGCAGGCCCAGGGCGTGTTGAACGCGCAGCCTAAAGGCAATTACTTCCTGCTGGGCGGCGCACCTACCGACAACAACGCGAAGATCCTGCGCCAGGGCCAGATGAAGGTGCTGCAGCCTTCGATCGACAAGGGCGACATCAAGATTGTCGGCCAGCAATGGGTCAAGGAATGGAACCCCACCGAAGCCCTGAGCATTGTCGAAAACGCCCTGACCGCCAACAGCAACAAGATCGACGGCATCGTCGCCTCCAACGACGCCACCGCCGGCGGCGCGATCCAGGCCCTGGCGGCACAAAAACTCGCGGGCAAGGTGCCGGTCTCGGGCCAGGATGCCGACCTGGCCGCGATCAAGCGCGTGATCGCCGGCACCCAGACCATGACCGTCTATAAGCCGCTGAAGCTGCTGGCGTCCGAGGCGGCCAAGCTCTCGGTACAACTGGTGCGTGACGAGAAACCGGCCTACAACTCGCAGTACGACAACGGCAGCAAACAGGTGTCGAGCATCCTGCTCAAGCCGACCGCGTTGACCAAGGACAACGTCAACGTGCTGGAAGAAGACGGGTTTTACACCAAAGCGCAAATCGCCGGGCAGTAAGCGTACGGCTCACTGCAGGGGCGGTTTGAGGCCGCTCCTGCCTTTTCGCTGTGGAATGAGTGCCCGCCATGTCCGACTACCTGCTGGAAATGAACAACATCGTCAAGACCTTCGGTGGCGTCAAAGCCCTGAATGGCATCGACATCAAGGTAAAACCCGGGGAATGCGTAGGATTGTGCGGCGAGAACGGCGCCGGCAAATCGACCCTGATGAAAGTGCTGTCGGCGGTGTATCCCCATGGCACCTGGGACGGCGAAATCCTTTGGGACGGCCAGCCGTTGCGCGCCCACTCCATCGCCGAAACCGAAGCCTGCGGCATCGTGATCATCCATCAGGAACTGACCCTGGTACCCGACCTCTCGGTGGCCGAAAACATCTTCATGGGCCACGAACTGACACTGCCCGGCGGGCGCATGAACTACCCCGCCATGATGCACCGTGCCGAAGCCCTGATGCGCGAGCTGAAAGTGCCGGACATGAACGTCGCCCTGCCCGTTTCGCAATACGGCGGCGGCTACCAGCAACTGGTGGAAATCGCCAAGGCCCTGAACAAGCAGGCGCGCCTGCTGATCCTCGACGAACCCTCCTCGGCGCTGACCCGCTCGGAAATCGAGGTGCTGCTGGACATCATCCGTGGGCTCAAGGCCAAGGGCGTCGCCTGCGTGTACATCTCCCACAAGCTCGATGAGGTCTCGGCCATCTGCGACACCATCGCGGTGATCCGCGACGGCAAACACATCGCGACCACGGCCATGGCCGAGATGGACGTGTCGCGCATCATCACGCAGATGGTCGGCCGTGAGATGAGCAACCTCTACCCCACCGAACCCCATGCGGTCGGCGAGGTGCTGTTCGAGGCGCGCAACATCACCTGCTACGACGTCGATAACCCGAGCCGCAAGCGGGTGGACAATGTCTCGTTCAGCCTGCGCCGTGGCGAAATCCTCGGCATCGCCGGGCTGGTGGGCGCCGGCCGCACGGAACTGGTGTCGGCGCTGTTCGGCAGCTACCCCGGGCGCTACCAAGGCGAGGTATGGCTGGATGGCAAACCGATTGATACACGCACGCCGCTGAAGTCGATTCGCGCCGGGCTGTGCATGGTCCCGGAAGACCGCAAGCGCCAGGGCATCGTCCCGGACCTGGGCGTTGGGCAAAACATCACCCTGGCGGTGCTGGACCGTTTCTCGCACCTGACGCGCATCGATGCCGAGGCGGAACTGGGCAGCATCGAGCAGGAAATCAAGCGCATGCACCTGAAGACGGCGAACCCGTTCCTGCCGATCACCAGCCTGTCCGGCGGCAACCAGCAGAAGGCCGTACTGGCCAAGATGCTCCTGACCAAACCCCGGGTGCTGATCCTCGACGAACCGACCCGTGGCGTGGACGTGGGCGCCAAATATGAGATCTACAAATTGATGGGCGCGCTGGCGGCCGAAGGCGTGTCGATCATCATGGTGTCTTCGGAGCTGGCCGAGGTGCTGGGGGTCTCCGACCGGGTGCTGGTGATCGGCGAGGGCCAGTTGCGCGGCGACTTCATCAACCAGGGCCTGACCCAGGAACAGATGCTCGCCGCCGCCCTCAGCCAACCGAACGGGCATGACAATAATAATGATCGGAAGTCCGCGTAAATGAACCAGGTCAAACAGCTCTTCACCCGCTACAAAATGCTCGCCCTGTTGATCGCCGTGGTGCTGATCTGGGTGTTTTTCAGCTGGCAGACCGAAGGCGGTTTCCTGACCCCGCGCAACCTGTCGAACCTGCTGCGGCAGATGTCCATTACCGGCATCCTGGCCTGCGGCATGGTGCTGGTGATCATCAGCGGCGAGATCGACCTGTCGGTGGGCTCGATGCTCGGTTTGCTCGGCGGCGTCGCGGCGATCCTGGATGTGGTTTATCACATTCCCCTGCCGCTGAACCTGGCCATCGTCGCCCTCTGTGGCTTGCTGATTGGCCTGGGCAACGGCTACATGACCGCGTACCTGCGCATCCCCTCCTTCATCGTCGGCCTGGGCGGCATGCTCGCGTTTCGCGGGGTGCTGCTGGGCATTACCGGCGGCACCACGATTGCACCGGTTTCGCCACAACTGGTGTACATCGGCCAGGGTTACCTGCCGACGGTGGTCGGGGTGATTCTCGGCGTGTTGCTGTTCGGGCTGGCGATATTCCTGACCTGGCGCCAACGCCACAACCGCGCCCTGCACGGCTTGGCGCTGCCGTCGATGCTGCGCGACAGCGTGCGCGTGGTGTTGATCGGTTTCGTGCTGGCCGGCTTCGTCTACACCCTCAACAGCTACGACGGCATTCCCGTGCCGGTGCTGCTGCTTCTGGTGCTGCTGGGGGTGTTCAGCTACGTCACCAGCCAGACCGTCTTTGGCCGGCGCATCTACTCGGTGGGCAGCAACATGGAAGCCACGCGCCTGTCGGGGATCAACGTGCAGGCGGTCAAGCTGTGGATCTTCGGGATCATGGGCGTGATGTGCGCCCTCGCCGGGCTGGTCAACACCGCGCGCCTGGCGGCCGGTTCACCTTCGGCGGGCAACATGGGCGAACTGGATGCTATCGCGGCGTGCTTTATCGGCGGTACTTCAATGCGCGGCGGTTCGGGCACCGTGTACGGCGCCCTGCTCGGCGCACTGGTGATCAGCAGCCTGGACAACGGCATGTCGATGCTCGACGTGGACAGCTACTGGCAGATGATCGTCAAGGGCAGCATCCTGGTGCTGGCGGTGTGGGTGGATGTGAGTACACGGACGGGGCGCCGTTGAGATTTGGGCAATGGCATGGAGCTTGCTATTGACCAGCAGGCGGCCAATATCGGCCTCGACTTGAGCAGAAACGACCCACGAGGCACATGCCATGCACAGTTTGTTCTTTGCAACCGCTCAGATGATCAACGGCCGCGTACAGTCCGTTGATTCCATGGACAAACATCCGGACCCTAGGGCAATGCCCCTTGAACTGCAGGCAAAGCTTGGCATCGCCCTTGGGCTGCTGGCCCTCGGCAGCTGTTTCGCGCTGTGGTTGATCGGCGCCTGAGCCTGCCCCAAAAAGAGGCTGGTGTTACCGCCCGGGCAACCCTATCGGGCGGTCCGGATCATGTCGGCAGCTTTTTCGCCGATCATGATGCACACCGAGTTGGGGTTGCCTGAAATCAGGGTCGGCATGATCGACGCATCGGCCACCCGCAGCCCTTCGATGCCATGCACCTTGAGGTCCGGCCCCACCACCGCCCGCTCATCCACACCCATGCGACAGGTGCCGGATGGATGCAGTGCGGCGTGGGCTTCCTGATGGCAAAACCGCTTCATCGCTTCGCGCGAACGCACGGTGGGTTCCGGTACATGCCGACGAGCCACGTAGGGTTTGAAGGCCGCCTGGGCCATGATCTGTTCGCCCACCAGGCAACCGTCCACCAGGCTTTCAATGTCGTACGGATCGGAAAAGTAGTTGGGCACGATGCGCGGCGGGGACATCGGGTCGGCGGAGTAAAGCTCCACATAGCCCCTGGACCTTGGCCGTATCTGCCCCAGGTTCAACGTGCAGCCATTGCCGCCGGGCACCGAATCCACACCCTCCTCGATGCCCGCGCCCACCACCATGAAATACTGGATATCCGGGTGCACCGCCGTCTTGTCGCCCCACCAGAACGCCCCGCCTTCAATCAGGTTGGACGCCGCCGGGCCTTGCCGGAACAACGCGTACTGCAACCCCGCCATAAGCTTCCACCACGGTTTTTTGTACTTGTCGTAGCTGTGGGGGCCGGTCAGCTCATACACCAGTGAAATTTCGATATGGTCCTGCAGGTTCTGCCCCACACCGGGCAAATCCTGAACCACTTTGATCCCGTGTTTTTCCAGTTGCTCAGCGGGCCCGATCCCCGACAACATCAGCAACCGGGGTGAGTTGATGGCGCCGCAGGACAGGATGATTTCCTTGTCGGCGTGCATCACCTGGCGCACGCCCTTCTCCAGGTATTCGATGCCGACGGCCTTGTTGCCCTGCATCAGGATACGCAGCACCCGGCAGCCGGTCTTCACCGTCAGGTTCTTGCGCGACTTGGCCGGCGCCAGGTAGGCCACGGCGGCACTGCTGCGAAAGCCGTTTTTGGCGGTGATCTGGTACAGCCCGCAGCCCTCGGGCTGGCCTGAGTTGAAGTCTTCGTTATAGGGCAATCCAAACTGCTGGCAGGCCCGCAGCCAGACTTTGGTCAAGGGGTGGATATTGATCGGGTCCGACACCCCCAGCGGCCCGCCGACACCGTGCACCTCGTTGCAGAACCGCTCGTTGTCCTCGGCCTTTTTGAAGTACGGCAACACGTCTTTATACGACCACCCGGCGGCGCCCTGTTCGGCCCAACCGTCGTAGTCGGCGGGCACGCCACGGATATAAATCATCGCATTCACCGAGCTGCCGCCCCCGAGTACGCTGGCCTGGACCATGGTCGGCGTTTCGCTGCGGTGCTGGTCCTCGGTCGGCTCCCACGCATAACGCTTGAGCAGCGGGCCCTGGGCGGTCTTGTAGTAGGCGCCGGGAATATGGATGTAAGGGCTGCGATCCCGCGGGCCTTCCTCGAACAGCACCACCGACGCTCCCGCATCCTCACTCAGGCGCGATGCGACTGTGCAGCCCGTGGAGCCGCCCCCGATTACGATGAAATCCACCATGACAACCTCAGATCTTTTTAGTATTCAGCCAGTGTCGAAACGCGCGTTATCAACCGACCAGGCCGGTTAACAGCGTCTTCAATTGTTGGGCGACGGCGTAGCTGTTTTGCTGCTGCTGTTTTTTGCAGAACAGCTCACAACTCCACCACCCGGCGTAACCGGTGGCCTTTACGGCGGCGGTCCACTCGACCAGGTCGAGCACGCCGCTGCCGGTGGGCACATCGCGCAGCACTTCCTCATTCGGGATACCGCCTTCGAAGGCCAGTGAGTCGCAGACATGCACGCCGTAGATCACGTCCTTGTCGAGCCGGGCGACGTCCGCAGGGGTCACGCCGCTGGTAAAGCAATGCCAATAGTCGATCACCATCTTCACGTTGCTGCGCCCGGTGCGTTCAATCAGCTGCAGTTGGTGATCCAGGGTGTTGAGTGGCGTCCAGGACAAGGCTTCGAGGTAGAGCAGCAGACCGTATTGCCTGGCCACATCGGCCAACTCCGCCAGGTTGCTTGCCGTGCGGGCGTATTGTTCGGCCTGATCCATGCCCAGCAAGCCTGAGTAATGCAGGCTCTTGCCGATCGCCTGAAAATCAATCACCGCCTGTACATTGATCGGACCGGTGAGGACCTGCACGCCTTTGGCGCCCACCAGATTGGCCAGCTCAAATAGCCGCCGGGCTTCCTTGAACAGGTCATCGCGCTCGGCGCCCTGGCGTTCGATGTCCCGCAGGTAGCCGATGCCGGTGACAGGCACGTCGTTGAGCAGTGCTTGAAGCTCTGACTCGGTATAGCCGGCCTGCAGATACGCCTCCAGCTTGCCGCTGTTGATCTCCAGCGCGTCAAAACCCAGCGTCCGGGCTATGTCGATATCCATCGCCAGGGTCGAGTGTTTCGCAACGGTGGAATGCAGGGCGAGGACGTTATTTTGGGTTGCCATATGGCGCTCCTACGGTTGAGTAGCGATCAGCCAAGGCACCAACGGCCAACGCCGCGGCGTCCAGCCGTGCTTGGGGCAAGAGGCCCTCGGCGACGGCGGCGACAATCGCCCGAACGATCTGCGGCACGTGGGGCATAGCCTTTGCGGAAATCAGTAATAAGTCGGCCCCGGCATTCAGCGCGGCCACTGCGACCTCGCCGAGGGACATCTGGCCGATGGTTGAGCGGTGATCGAGGTCGATGGTCATCACCAGCCCCTTGAAGCCCAACTCCTGGCGCAACACGCCGATCAATTCAGGCGACACCGAGGCTGCCGTGGGCGGTGTGCATGCGGCGAATATCGCCGGGCCCATCATCACCGCATCGGCGCCAGCGTCGATCCCGGCCTGGAACCCGGGCCAGAAGGCCCGCAGTTGCTGCATGGATTCGCTGACCACCGCCGTTTCAGTCGACGGCTGCTGAAACAGCACCGGGTGCCCGGGGAAGTGCTTCAGGGTGCTGGCCATCCCGGCCCGCCGCACGCCGCGCACATACGCCCCGACCATCGCCGCCGTCTGGTGGACATCGCCCGACAGCGTGCGCCCCGCCAGCCACACATTACGGCCGCCGACCACATCCGCCGTCGGCGACAGCAGCAGGTTGACCCCGGTCGCCCGCGCGGCGGTGGCGACCTTGAAGCACGCCTGCTCCAGCGCCGCACAATCCATCGCCCGGGCCACATCGGGCTCCGGCAGCGCCGGGGTCACCCCTTGCAAGCGGTGCACGGCGGAGATGTCGGCATCGGCTGCCAGCAGCAGCGGCCCACCCAGTTCGGTGGCCGTGCCGGTAAAACGCTGCCAGATGTCCAGGGTTTCGGTTTGCAGGCGGCTGGCGCTCATTTTTCCGCTGACGTATTCCTCTCCCGTCTCGCCAAACAACAGGCTGCGCCCGCCATTGCCGAGGAACCGACGCACGTCATCCGTCATCTGCACGTCCAGCAATACCGGGAACAGTACGCCGTAGGCCTTGCGGTCATTCGCGCTCATGGCTGGTTTCCTGGGTGGCGATTGCCAGTTGACGAACCTTGGCAGCGGCGTCCAACAGAACCTGGCGGTCCAGGGTGCCTTCGTGGACGGCGGCGACAATCGCCTCGGCGATGCTGTCCAGACCTGACTCGCTGGACACCAGCAACAGGTGCGCACCGGCCACCAGGGAGGCTACGGCGGTGTCGGGGATGGTGTTGCCGCGCAGTATCGACACCGCGTCCAGGTCATCGGAAATGATCAGGCCTTCGAAGCCGAGGGTGTCACGCAGTACGCCGATGACCTTCGACGAGGTGGACGCCGACTGCTGCGCATCAATCGCAGGAAACACCGCCGGGCCAGGCATGACGGCTTTTACGCCGGTGGCGATGACCTGCTTGAACACTTCAAGATTGTCATGCAGCAATTCCAGCGGCCCCGGCACGGTGGCTTCGGCAATCGCCGGATCGTGCTCGGTGACGTAGTGCCCGGGGAAGTGCTTGGCAGTGGCGATCACTCCCGCGCGCTGCACCCCGCGGATAAACGCGCAGGACACTCGGCTGACTTCCACTGGATCCGCGCCCAGGTGCCGGTTGTGCAGCCATGGATTGACGCCGGTGACCACGTCCACGATGGGCGCCAGGAACAGATTCACGCCCAGCCCGCGGGCCGCGGCGGCCATCTCGAAGCAACGTTGCTCGAGGTCCTCGGCGCCGAGGTCCTGGAGCTGCGCCCGGGTGGCGACCGCCGGGACCAGTTGGTGCAGGCGCTCGATTCCGCCGAGTTCCTGGTCTACCGCGATCAGCACCGCAGAGCCCGCCAGCGCCGTGGCTTCCTTGACGATACTGATGAAATCGGCTTTGGACTCGGCCGCCTTGCGCGCCGGGCTCATGCCTCGGCCCACGTATTCATCCCGGGTTTCCCCAAGCAACAGGGACACACCACCACGGCTCAGGTAACGGCGCACATTGTCGTCCAGGTGCAAATCCCCGAATGCGGGAAGCAGTACCGAATACGCGGCGCGATGCAGTTCGCTTGACATTGTTTTTCCTCAACAGCGTTTGGGTGAGTCGTTGGATGCGCAGCGGTGCCACGCATGAAATCAATTACCGCGGGAAAGGCACCCAGGCCCGCTGCTGGTGGGATTCGAGGCTGGCCTGGGACAACAACACCCCGCGCACGCCTTCGTGAATATCCGGCAACGGGACGCTGGTCGCTGTGCGCCATTGCGCCCCGGCGTCCAGGGCCTCGGCGAAGTCGGCGTACAGCACGGCCAGCGCTTCCAGATAACCTTCGGTATTGCCCGCCGGCAAGCTGGTGAACGTCAGCGTCTGCGGCCTGTTGTCGGACTGGCCTCGCCGATAGATGCGGTCTGCACCGTCAGTGGGCGTGAACAACAGGGTTTCCGGTGACTCCTGGCACCACTCGAGCGAAGCCAGGCTGCCGACGACCTTGAAGCGCAAGCCGTTGCGATGCCCGGGCGCGGCGAAACTGGCCCACAACAATCCATCCACGCCGCCGTCGAATTCCAGTTGCACCACGCAGGTATCGTCCAGGCCCCAACCCGGCACCACGCTGGTCAACTTGGCGTTGAGCTGGGTGCAGCGCTGCCCGGAAAGAAACTCCAACAGGTTGAAGGCGTGGGTGCCGACGTCTCCCAGCGCGCCGGTGGGGCCGGCCTTTTGCGGGTCACCGCGCCACGCCAGGCTATTGCTCAAGCCGGACACGCCGGGGGCCAGCCACTCCAGCAGGTATTCGACGTACAGGAAGCGCAGCTCACCCAGCTCGCCGGCCTGGATTCGACTGCGGGCGTCCCTGACCATCGGGTAGCCCTGGTAGGTGTAGGTCAGCGCAAAAAATGTCCCATGGCGCTCGGCAAGGCTCGCCAACTCACGGGCTTCGTCAGGGTGGTTGACCAGGGGCTTGTCGCAGATCACCGGGATGCCCGCCTCCAGGAACAACCGGCACGGTTCGAAGTGCAAGTGGTTGGGCGTCACGATAACCACCGCCTCGATCGGGTCGGGGCGGCGAGACTCGGCGGCCGCCATGTCCTCGAACGACAAGTAGATACGTTCGGGTTCAATAGTGAGCGCTGCGCCCGCCTCGCGGCATTTATCCGCGTCGGCAGAGAATGCGCCGGCGACGATATCGAAGCGATTACACAGGCGCATCGCGGCGCGGTGGTAACTGGCGAAGTAAGCGCCCTGCCCGCCGCCGACCATGCCGACCTTGAGTCGCCTCTTTCCGGGAATGTCGCCGGTCAACCTTGCCATCGCCCAATCCTCCGCAAAAAGCATTGGCCCGAGTATCAGGGGTGACCGGTGTTTCCACCATTTCGCACCCTTGGCGATACCTGACGCGGACTGAAGCACTCCTGCGCAGCACGGGGTGTTACCCGTCGCTATCGAATGTGTTACTGGGCGGACCGCCACCGTCACGATTGACCCGTGAAAACCACAACGCACTGGCGCCGAACCTTCAGTAAAAGCGCTTACAATCTGACGCATTCAGTTATGCTCAAACTTCATGTTTGAACTTAAACAAACGGCATGAAAGATGCTTTGGTAGTGATCGGAAGTTTCAAACGCTTAAACGGTTATTACGGTTATGCCCAAGGTTATTCGATAACTGCGCTATAACTTTAATAACTGGCGCCTTAACCCAGCCAAGTACATCGAGATAATAATGCCCAGCCGCCCGGACTCATCGCCTCTGTCATTAGCCGCCGCCACCTCCCACCCCGAGCGACAGCAGGCGCGCAGCGACTTGCAGGCCAATGTGCAAAAGAACCTGAGCACGCTGGTGGAGTCCTGCCGGTCGGTGGCCGACATGTGCCGCAAAGTTGATGTGAACCGCCAGCAGTTCAACAAGTACCTGGTGGGCCAGCACGTGCCGTCGCAGAAGATTCTGCAAAAGATCGGCCGCTATTTCATGATGGAAGCCGAAGACCTCTTCCGCCCGCCCGCCGAGTTCAAGAAGTTTTATGAAGGCTATGAAAACGAACTGCCGACCGGCTTGCGGGCTTCGGAGCAGTTCAATCATTTCCTGCCGCTGGCCAAGCAGTCGGCTGACGTGCTCGAAGACTATCTGGGGGTGTATTACCGCTACCACAATTCATCGATCTACAAGGGCCGGATCCTGCGTTCGGTCACCTGCCTGTACCGCGCCGACTCGATGGTGCAGTACGTCACCGTCGAGCGCTTTCCGCTGCGCGATGGCAGCGGCAAGATCGGGTATTCATTCACCTATCACGGGTTCTGCCTGCTGCTGGGCGATCGCCTGTTCATGGTGGATTTCGAAGGCAAGCAACGTAACGAAATGACGTTCTCGATCCTGACGCCGCAGCATCGTCGGCCGATCCGTTTTCTCTATGGGTTGGTGACGGGTGTGGCGTCGTCCTCGTTCCGCCAGCCTTTCTCCACGCGCATGGCGCTGGGACTGGTGGACAAGGGCAAGATCCGCAAGCACCACTTGCGCAATGCAACGGTGCTGTTGCCCAGCGACCAGTCGATCCCGCTGGACGTACGTGAATACATGACCGGCGACAACGCCACCATTGTCTGGGGCGGTCAGGACTGAGGGACCTGCAGGGGCTGGCGTGCCGTCATCATTTCAACCAGCGACGGGCCCTTGCTGTTGAGGGCTTTGACGAGGGTCGCGTTGAGTTGTGACGCGTGTTCCACGCGCCAGGCTTCAAGGCCGAAGTTTCGGGCGATGCCGGCGAAGTCCGGGGCATAGGGTTTGCCATCCGGCAGGTTGAATTCACCGGCCCGGTGCTGCTCGATGGGCGACGTCTGTACGTCGCCCAGGGCTTCGTCACCGTTGCTGTTGAAGACCAGGAACACCACCGGAATGCTGTGCATCACGCACACGGCCATCTCTTGCATCGACTGCAGGAAATCCCGGCTGCCCACGGCACAGACCACCTGGCGGGCGGGCATGGCGAGCTTGGCGCCGATAGCCGCCGGGACGGCCCAGCCGAGGGTGGCGGGGTTGCCGGCGCACAAGTGCCTGCCGGGGTAATGCACCGGGAACATCTTGCGGGCCATGGGCTGGGTGGGGCCGCTACCGATGACGAGAATGGCGTCGTTTTCCAGCACGGAGGATGAGGCGCGGCCTTCGCGCAGTACGCTGATTTTACGCGGGGTGGGTTGGGGTTCTGCACGCAGGGTGGCGGGTGGCAGGCTGGCGTTGGTGGAGGCGCCTTGGAGGGCGTCGTCAATGGACAGGCTGACGGGGCCGGGATGGGCGCTCAGCATGGTGTCGAAGGCTTGGCGCAGGGCTTGGGGTAGCTGTTGTAGTGTCGAAACCGTCGCGTGATCTTTCATGACGTTGGCGGCTATCGTTTCGGGCTGGGCGTTACTGATGACCAGCAGCGCGCAGGCGTCCTGGTGCGCGGTGGCCAGGGCTCCCAGGGCTGAGGGGATGCCCAGGGGGCCCGTAAGTACGACGGCCATGGGGCGACCGCACGCACGGTAGTAGCCGTCGGCGAGGTGCACGGCGCTGTGGGCCTGGATGACGTGGATAAAGGGGATGTCGGTGCCCGGGGTCAGCAGCGCTTCCACCAGGGCCCGGGCGCCGTCGCCCGGGGGCCCGGCTACGTAGTCGACACTGTTGGCCTTGAGTGCCTTGGCGATGATTTGGCCACCTGTGAATTTCACTCGATACTCCAGCGAATGCGCGGCGTCTGGGCCGGGATCAGGCTTGGAGTATTCGCCTGGTGCGGGGTGGGCTCAATTTCGCACCTTGGGTAAAAGAGACGCAGATTGACGCAGATATTGGGGCTCACTACAGCACAGCGGCCTGCAGGCCGGCTTGAGTGTTAGAAGCCAAATCAAAAGCTAAAGCGGGCACGGTCAAATGTGGGAGCTGGCTTGCCAGCGATGGCATCGCCCAGGTGTGTCTGATGTACCGAGTTGTCTGCATCGCAGGCAAGCCAGCTCCTACAGAAAAGCCGCTCTGCTTCTGCTCTGGTTTCTAACCTGCAGGTCGGCTTTCAGGCCGCCGTGCTCTTGCTACGGATCCCCCCAGAAACCCCTGGCCCCCCACGTGCGCCGCTTAGGTCACTCCAATGCGTCAGAGTGCGTCGCTTTTAACCCCCCTGCGAAATTGAGCCCCCCGCCTCCCCGCTCAATACTCAACCCATGAAAACAACAAGCCGAGCCTATCAAGCGCTGGGCGCACCGCTTCAGGCCCGCAACACCCTGCAGCCCGGAATAAGCGTGCGTCGCCCCGCCAAGGAAGAGTCAATCGGAACAGTGGAGGCCTTACCACCCTCCCCAGCAGCATGGAATCAATGCTGGCCATAACACTGCCGATCCAACTGACTGCATACAAAAGGACGCACCTGGCATCGACACCAGGCCCACGCCTTGCAAGTCGCTCAACATTTGCACCCACCACCCAGGCAGGAACTCGAAATGAAAAAAGAAATAGAGACGGGTTATGGTTTGACCGGCATTGACTTCAATTCCCTCAGCTTGAAACGACGCTCGTTCCTGCTGGGCGCTGCCGCCTCTGCCGCAGGCTTGTACCTCGGCTCGTTCGTGCCCAGCGCATTTGCCGCCACCACCGGGCACCTGGAAATCCTCGGCTGGGAAGGCGAAACCGGCGACGCCGAACTCGCCGACTGGCGCAAGCAACGCAACGTTACCGTGCGCTCCAGTTATGCCAGCAACCAGGACGACATCACCGCCCGGCTGGCCGGCTCCGATCCAGTGCAGCTCGACCTGACCATGTACGCCCTGGGCTACGAAAAGATCTATCAGGAAATGGGCCTGCTCAAGGCCATCGACACCACGAAGATCCCCAACTATTCCGCCGACAATACCCTCGCGCTGTTCTACAAGGGCAGCCGTTGGTACTGGGACGGCAAGCAATGGGGCATCCCGTTGCTGTGGGGGATGAACACCATCATCTACAACCCCAAGAACGTCAAAAAGCCCACCCAATACACCGACCTGCTGGACCCCAAGCTCAAGGGCAAGTTGACCTTTGTCGATGACGGCACCTCGAACTGGTCGCTGATCGCGACCATCGCCGGCTGCGGCGACAAGTACCCCAACCTGACCCGCGCCGAGTTCAACGACGCCTTTGAAAAACTCAAGCCGTACCGTGATCAATGCCGCGTGTTCGCGGCTTCGTCGGGTGACGCGGTATCGCTGCTGGTATCGGGTGAAGTGGACGCGGTGTTCTCGGCCTCCGCCAACACCCCCAGCGAAACCATCAAGCGTGGCGTGACCACTGCCCTGTCGGTGCCCAGCGAAGGCGCAGCGCTGTGGTGCGATGCGTTGTTCATCCCGAAAACCGCCAAGGATATTCCCCTGGCCCTGGAGTTCATCAACAAGACCCTGGAGCCCGATACCCAGGCCAAGATGGCAACCACGATGTTCTCCGGCGTGGTCAACCCCAAGGCCGTGCCGCTGCTGCCGGAGGACCTGAGAAACACCTTTGACTACGCGAACCTCGACAGCTTCTTCGAGAAATCCAAACTCTATGGCCAACCGCCCCTGAGCTCCGAAAAGTATGTGACCTATGCGGAATGGATCGATCAGTGGGCGAACTTCAAAGGCTCGTTCTAGAGCGCTTGGCACGCCGGCGCTGGCAACCGTGGGGTGGGTGTTCATCAACACGCGCCCCACGGGTCAACGCGCCCTGACTCTCGAATAAAAACGCAAAGGCAACCTCATCATGACCGTAGTCAACAACACCGAGTCCATGCCCCTGGACGACGGCGATTCAAGGGTCGGTAAACACGTGAAGATGGATAAGAGAACCCTCAGCGGGTATTGGCTGGCGTCGCCGCCGTTGCTGTTTCTGGTGGTGTTCTTTCTGGTTCCGTCGGCACTGTTGCTGATTGCCAGTTTCTGGACCGCCAAGACCTTCAGCATGGAGCCCGCCGCCACCCTGGCCAACTATGCCAAGGCCCTGAGCGCCAGCGGGTTTTATGACTCGCTGTGGATCGCCCTGCAAAACGGCTTCTGGACCGCCCTGCTCTCCACCGTGATCAGTGCGCCGGTGGCCTATTACATCGTGTACCGCACACGCTCCAACGCCGTGTTGTACCTGGCGTTGGTGTCGTGGTTTTCCAGTTACCTGGTACGGGTCTACGCATGGCGCTCGATCCTGGGCACCAACGGCGTGATCAACTCCACCCTGCTGCACTTCGGCCTGATCGACCAGCCGCTGGAGTGGCTGGTGTTCAGCAAGTTCGCCGTGGTGCTGACCCTGGTGCACATCATGCTGCCTTTCACTCTGTTGCTGCTGGTGTCGGGCCTGCGGGACATCAAGAAGGACTACCTGGAGGCCGCTGCCGACCTGGGCGCCGGCGGTGTCACCATTCTGTGGCGGGTGATCATGCCGATGGCCCACAAGAGCATCGTCAGCTCCTTCATGTTCACCTTCGTGCTGGCCGCCAGCGACTACGTCACCCCGCAACTGCTGGGCGGCCGGGATGCGATGACCACCGGGCTGGTGATCGCCAACCAGTTCCGCTCGGTAGGTAACTGGCCACTCGGTGCGGCGATGGCTTATCTGCTGTTGATCGTGTTCATGCTGGTGTACGCGTTGCTGCTGGGGGTGTTGCGCGCAGCCAACCTGGCACCCGGCAAGCGCTACCACGACTGACTGCCGCTCATAAAAAAGGTAACTCGCCATGATCCGGTTATTCACTTACGTCTACATGTTGTTCCTCTACGCGCCCATCGCGATTATCGCGCTGTTCAGCTTTCACTCGTCCGCCTCGCTGTCGTTCCCGTTCGAGGGTTTTTCCACGCGCTGGTACGAGGCGCTGTTCAGCAGTTCGGACTTCATGACAGCCCTGACCAACAGTGCGATCGTCGCCGCCGGTTCGGCGATTCTCACCACGCTGCTGGGCACGTTCTCGGCCCTGGCGCTGATGCGCATGAAAGGCCGGGTAAAAGCGGTGTTCGCGTTCATGAACTTCGCCCCCATCGCCTTGCCCGGTTTGTTTTTGGGGATTGCACTGGTGATTTTCTTCTCACTGGTCGGCCTGCCCCGCTCGCTGCTGACGGTGATCATCGGCCACACCCTGTTCACCTTTCCGTTCTTCGTGGAGTCAGTGCGCTCACGGCTGGAGTATTTCGACCTGTCGTTCGAGGAGGCCGCGCGTGACCTCGGCGCCTCGCCCCTCAAAGCGTTCTGGCTGGTGACGCTGCCGATCATCGGGCCAACCATTGCCGGCGCCGCGATCCTCGCGGTGGCGCTGTCGATGGATGAATTCCTGATCACCGTGTTCGTCACCGGCAGCGACACCACGCTGCCCCTCATGATTCTTTCGATGATGCGCCGCGCCGTCAGCCCCACCATCAATGCCGCCTCGGTATTCATGCTGGTGGTGACCATCGCCATCATCGCCATTGCCGGCCTGGTCATGACCTTGCGTCGTCGCCGCCTCGAACTTGAACGTGCTGAAACTGCAGAGTAATCACCATGACCAACAGTATTGAACTGACCGGAATTTCCAAGAGCTACGGCAACCTCACTGCCCTGGGCAAAGTCGACCTCACGGTAAAACGCAACGAGATCCTGACCCTGCTCGGCCCCAGTGGCTGCGGCAAGACCACCCTGATGCGGATCATTGCCGGCTTCGAAGAGCCCACCACCGGCAAAGTGGTGATCGACGGCAAGGACTCCACCGCCCTGGCGCCTGAACACCGCCCGGTGAATATGGTGTTCCAGAAGTACGCGCTGTTCCCGCACCTGGACGTGTTCGACAACGTGGCCTTCGGGTTGCGTTTGAAGAAGAAGCCCAAGGATGAGATCAAGCGTGAAGTGAACAAGGCGCTGGAACTGGTGCAACTGGAAAGCTTCAAGAGCCGCTGGATCTCCGAGCTCAGTGGCGGGCAGGCGCAACGTGTGGCCCTGGCCCGCGCACTGGTGAATCGCCCGGCGGTGTTGCTGCTGGACGAGCCGCTGGCGGCCCTGGACCTGAAGATTCGCCATCACATGCTTAACGAGATCAAGCGCATCCACGAAGAGACTTCCACCACGTTTGTGTATGTGACTCACGACCAGGACGAAGCGATGATCTTGTCGGACCGTGTGGTATTGCTGAACAAGGGTGGCATCGAGCAGATCGGCGGGCCGCAGGAGATGTATTGGTCGCCGCGCACGTTGTTTGCCGCCAGGTTTTTCGGCGATACCAATATCGTCAACGGCACGTATGGGCTGGGTGGCGTGGTCGAGTTGCCGTTTGGGCGTTATGCCCATACGGCTAAAAGCGGCGTGGGTGCAGGGCCGGTGAATGTGTCGATCCGGCCTGAAACCATCGGCCTTGAGCCGGCTCTGGGCGCCGCACTGGCCGACGGTGCGTTTGCCGGGAAGGTCAAGGACACTTCGTTTATCGGTAATCGGGTGATCTACCGCGTGGAGGTGGCCGGTGGCACGCTTGATCTCAAATGCCAGCAACTGCCGACTCCCGGCAGCCACGCACTGCCGCCGGGTACGAATGTGGCGTTGACCTGCAAACCGGAAAGCTTTGTGGTGATTCCGGTCTGAAGGGGTTGAACATGGGGCCTGGCTGAAGCAGCCGAGGTTCATTTTTACGCTGGATCATGCGCTCTTTCACGGGAGGCTGGTCTGGCGTTTTTTTTGCCCGGGGGGAAGAGAGTAATGGTCGGTTTTATTGAGCGGGAAGTGGGCCCTCCGGTAAGTCTAGATTTACCGGGGGCCCGTGCCGGGCTGACCATCTCATTAGGGCTCTGCCCCGCCTGTCGGCGCCTCGCCTAGGCTCGGCGTTCCCTCACTCCGGCACCGCGAAGCGGGCAGCCGCGACGGGCCATCCATGGCCCAG
>NZ_JACAQC010000014.1:51826-53414 GCF_013385345.1 Pseudomonas sp. I8001 | reverse complement strand
CAAGCCGGCCGGGAGGCCGCTGTGCTGTTGATCTGCTTTTGATCTTGATCTTAGGCGCCCCGTTAAACCACGCTGGCCGAAGTGAGGTGCCGAGTGGTGGGGCAAAAGCGGAACCAATACAAGCCATCACCTAAATAACGGATATCCCCCCAATCCGCGCCCGCGCCCGCAGTGCCTCCCCAGGCAACCCCAAAGCCTCATACACCACCACCAAAGCTCGGTTCGTCGGGACATCCAGCCCGTCATACCGCCGGCGCAATTCCAGCGTCTGCTGCGCCCCAAGCCAATCCCCAACCCGCAACCGTGCGTCCAGCTCCACCTGCGCAAACAAATCCCGCTGCGCATGACTCCCGCCAATCTCATTCAGCCGCGGCAACGCTATCCCCAGCTGTTCCAACGCCCGCCGGGCATCCCCCCGGGCATGCGCCAACAACCCCTCAGCCAACGGCAACGTCACTTCCCCCCAAACCGGCCGCGCTTCCACACTGTGCCTGCGCAAAGCCGCCAACAACTGATCCGCCTCAGGCTTGCCCGCCCGGGCCAACCCATACAAATACTGCACACTCAAAAACGGCTGTACCGCATCCCCAACCCGACGCTGCAGGTAGGGCGCCAACGCCTGCCACCGCTCACCCACATCAATCCCGGCCAGCTCCAGCCGCGCCAGCAATGACACCGCGCCCACCTGATCCTGGGAGTACTCCGGCAAGATCCCCCACACATGCCGGTCATAAATCTCCAGCACCCGCTGATCCTCCCCGCGCCCCAGATAAAACAACGCGAGATGCCACCAGTTATGGGTGTACATGAACGAGTTAAGCCCGTCCCAGTGCTGCTTCACGCCCTCCAGAAACCCGATGCCTTCCTCGATACGCCCCTGGGTCAGCATCACATGGGCCAATGCGTGATGGGCCCATGGCTCGGACGCCTGCAACCGCAACGCTTCAAGCGCACTGGCCTCGGCTTCCTCCAGCAAATGACACTGCTCATACGCAAACGCCAGTAGCCCGTGACTGTGGGCGATATCCGGCGCGCCGGCGGTGGCTTTCAAACCGATTCGAAGCAGCGCCGGCCAGTTGCCCCGGTTGAATTCCAGGTACTGGTTGAGCTTGGCCGCAAGCAGGTCCCGCGGATAAAGATCCAGCAGATGCTCGCTGAGGCGCAGCACTTCATCCAGCTCGTCGTTGATCCAGGCTTGCAGCACTTGCAGATACACGAGCGCCCGTGGATGCCGGGAATTCACCGCCGCCGCCCGCTGACGGTACTTCTCGGCCAGCACAGGGCCCTCGGGCGACTCGATAAACATCAGCAGCAGGCCGGCAAATCCGTTGGCCAATGCTGAGTCGGGGTCGGCATCGGCGACCGCGAGGATGCCCTCGGCACGGGGCTGATAGCCGAGAAAACCGCCGACGAAATCATCCAGGCCCTGACGGGTGGCGGGGTTGAGGGTGTCGATGGGGTTGCCCAGGTAATCCAGTGACATGCGCTTCAAACTCATGGGTTCAGATAGCGGTTAGAAGGGCAAACCTTGTGCCAGTGATGGGGCCCTCAAACTTCAAACCTTACCGTAGCAGCTGCCGAGCCTTGG
>NZ_JACAQC010000014.1:18088-51814 GCF_013385345.1 Pseudomonas sp. I8001 | reverse complement strand
CCAAGGCTCGGCAGCTGCTACGCACAACCATTCCTCAAGAGGGCGGGCTGTTGCTTTTTCCACACTCGTCCCGGCCACTGTGGTTTTTTCATCACTGCCAAGGCCTGTGATGCCCGCAAACGCGGCCCGTCGCCCCATGGCACAGCCCTTGCTAAATCCCTGACAAAACCTTAGTCAAGGAGTCTCCATGCGCCCTTTATCTTTTCGCCGTGTCCTTTCATACCTGGGACTTGGCGCCGTGCTGCTGGCCGGCACCGCTCAGGCGCAACCCCATGACGGCGGCGTGCTGAACCTGGTGGCCCAACCCGAACCGCCGTCGCTGATGCACGGCGTGGTCAGCCACGTGTCCACCCAGTACGTCAGCGGCAAGATCCTCCAGGGCCTGCTGACCTTCGACACCGACCTGAAACCCAAACCGGTATTGGCCAAGGCCTGGACCGTTTCCCCCGATGGCCTGACCTACACCTTCGATTTGCAGGACAACGTGCGCTGGCATGACGGCCACGCGTTCACCGCCGATGACGTGGTGTTCAGCTTCCAGACCTTCTACCCCGAAGTGGACAAGCGCCTGGGCGGGGTCTTCACCGAGTACGTCGACAGCATCACCGCCAAGGGCCCGCTGCAGGTGGTGTTCCAGCTCAAGAAACCCTTCGCGCCGTTGCTCTCGGCCCTGGGCAGCGGGCTGCGGCCTGTGGTGCCCAAGCACCTCTACGAGAACACTGACTTTCGCAACAACCCCTATAACCTCAAGCCTGTCGGCACCGGCCCGTTTGTGTTTGTGGAGTGGAAACGCGGCGCCTATATCAAGCTGGCAAAGAACCCCGACTACTGGAAAAAGGGCCTGCCACACCTGGATGCGATCATCTTCCACGTGATCCCGGACGGCTCGTCCCGCGCTGCGGCGTTCGAGCGCAACGACGTGCAGGTGCTGCGCAGCGGTGATGCCGACTATTCCGACCTCAAGCGCCTGACCGCCTTGCCGGACGTGCAGTCGTCGGAAAAAGGCTGGGAGCTGTATTCCGGCCTGGCCTTCCTGCAGATCAATACGCGCAAGCCGCCGCTGAACAACCCCAAGGTGCGCCAGGCGATCCTGTATGCGCTGAACCGCCAGTTCATCGTCGACAACATCTTCTTCGGTTCGGGCAAGGTTGCCCCCGGCCAGTTCGTGTCCACCTCGCCGTACCACGACCCGCAATTGCCGCAGTACACCTATGACGTGAAAAAAGCCAAGGCGCTGATTGCCGAGTCCGGCGTGGACGTGGGCGCCGTGCGGATTCGCCTGCTCAACGGCGAGAAGGGCGGTGCCTGGGAGCGCCTGGCCGAATACACCAAGCAAGCCCTGCAGCCGCTGGGCTTCAAGGTACAAGTGGTGACGTCCGACGCCGCCACCTGGTTCCAGCGCGTCAGCGACTGGGACTTCGACCTGACCTACAACTTCATCTTCCAGATCGGCGACCCGTACCTGACCAACGCCTACCTGTACCGCTCCGACTACATCCTCAAGACTTCGCCATTTGCCAACGTCAGCGGCTACAACAGCCCCGAGGCCGATGCCCTGTGGACTCAGGTCGCCAACACCCCGGAAGGCCCGGAACGCACCAGGCTCTATAGCCAGTTGGAAAACGTGCTGAACACCGACCTGCCGATCGCGCCGATCTTCGAAATGCGCTACCCGACACTGTTCCACAAAGAGGTGAAGAACCTGCTGCAAACCGCCACCAGCCTTAACGAAGACTACGAAAGCGTCTACCTCGACGCGCCTGCACCATGAACGGGTTGCTGTATTTCAGCGGTCGCCTGCTCAAGGCACTGTTGATGATTGTGGCGGTGCTGGTGCTGGGCTTTTTACTGATCCGCCTGGCGCCGGGTGACCCGGCGCTGCTGTTGGCCGGCGAGGCGGGGGTGGACGATGTGCAGTTCATCGAACACCTGCGCCAGACCATGGGCCTGGACAAGCCGTTGCTCACGCAGTTGCTGATCTACCTGGGCAATATCGCCCATCTGGACCTGGGTTATTCCTACCGCAACCAGACCTCGGTGTGGTCGCTGATTGCTGAGCGCTTGCCGGCAACACTGGCCCTGATGGGCTCGGCATTTTTGCTCTCGTCGGTGCTTGGCGTCACCCTGGGGACGTTGGCCGCCCGGGCCCGACAGAAGCGTCACTGGCTGGATGGCGTGATCTCCCACGGCGCATTGCTGCTGTATGCGATGCCGCCATTCTGGCTGGCGATGCTGCTGATCCTGTTGTTCTCCGTCAGCCTCGATTGGTTGCCGGCGTTTGGCATGGAAACGGTGGCACAGGACTTTTCCCTGCTCGACCGGCTCAAGCACCTGCTGCTGCCGTGCGTGTCGTTGAGCGTGCTGTTCCTCGCCTTGTATATCCACCTGACCCGCGCCGCCGTGCTCGACGCCCTTGGCCAGGAATACGTGCGCACCGCCCACGCCAAGGGCCTGCACCCGCGGCGGATTTTGTACGTGCATGTGTTGCGCAATGCGCTGTTGCCGGTGGTGACCTTTGCCGGTTTGCAACTGGGCCAGTTGGCCAGCGGCGCGTTGCTGGTGGAGGTGGTGTATTCCTGGCCGGGGATTGGTCGCTTGATGTACGACTCGCTGGCCCAGCGTGACTACGGCGTGTTGATGGGCGGTTTCCTGGTGATCTCGATTCTGGTGGTGGGCTTTAACGTGTTGACCGATGTGATCTGTCGTTTTCTCGACCCGCGTATCGGTGCAGGAGTGCAAGGCTGATGCTGGTTTTCCGACGTTTTGTGCGCCAGCCTGCGGCGTTGATCGGTGCGCTGTTTTTGCTGCTGCTGACGCTGTTGGCGATCGCCGCCCCCTGGCTGACCAGCAGCTCGCCATGGGAGATGAACAGCCAGCCGATGCTCGCGCCATTCCACGACCCGGCCCATTGGCTGGGCAGTGACCTGCTCGGTCGCGACCTCGCCAGTGGCCTGCTGTACGGCGCGCGGGTGTCCCTGGCCGTGGGGGCGCTGGCCAGCCTGGCGACCCTGGTGGTGGGCCTGCTGGTCGGCGCGGTCGCCGGCTATTTCGGTGGCTGGCTCGACGGTGTGCTGATGCGCATTGCCGAGTTCTTCCAGATCATTCCGCAACTGGTACTGGCGGTGATCCTGGTGGCGATCCTTGAGCCGTCCCTGTTCTCCATCGTGCTGGCCATCGCACTCGTAGCGTGGCCGGCGGTGGCGCGGTTGGTGCGCAGTGAGTTCCTGACCCTGCGCCAGCGCGAATTCGTGCAGGCCGCGCGGGTGCTGGGGCAGTCGCCGCTGGGGATCATCGCCCAGCAGATCCTGCCCAATGCCCTGGCGCCGCTGCTGGTGACCATGACCTTTGTCATGGCCACGGCGATCCTCACCGAAGCGGCCCTGGCGTTTCTCGGCTTGAGCGACCCGGAAGCCATGAGCTGGGGCTACATGATCAATGCCTCCCGTGGCTTGCTGCGGGACGCCTGGTGGATGAGCTTTCTGCCGGGGTTGGCGATTGTGCTGTGCGTGCTGGCGGTCAATCGAGTCGGTGAAGGTTTGCGTGTGGCCTTTGAGCCCGGGAGGTCGCTATGACGTTGTTGAGTGTTGAACATTTGCGTATCGCCTTGCCGGCCGGTGCGGATCGCAGCCATGCGCTGTATGACCTGTCGCTGCAACTGAGCAGTGGCGAATGCTTGTGTGTGGTGGGTGAATCCGGTTCCGGCAAGTCAATGCTGGCCAAGGCTTTGCTGCGCCAGTTGCCGGCCCCGCTGAAGGTGGAAAGCGGGCGCCTGGTGTTTCGCGACGAAGACCTGGCCGACCGCAGCGAAGAGGCCATGCGCCAACTGCGCGGGCGGGATATCAGCATGGTATTCCAGGAGCCCATGAGCGCCCTCAACCCACTGATGCGGGTGGGCCAACAGATCGATGAAACCCTGCGCGCCCATGGCGTGGCGGCGGCACGGGTGCGGCGTCAGCGGGTGGTGGATTTGCTCGGTTATGTCGGCTTGCCCGACCCTGAGCGCTTGCGACTGGCGTATCCGTTTGAACTGTCTGGCGGGCAGCGTCAGCGGGTGGTGATCGCCATGGCCCTGGCGTTTGATCCGGCGCTGTTGATTGCCGATGAGCCGACCTCGGCGCTGGACGTGACCACCCAGGCGCAGATTCTCGACCTGCTGCGCAAGATCCAGCAGGACAAGGGCATGGCACTGTTGTTTATCACCCACGACTTTGCCGTGGTCGAGGCGATTGCCGACCGGGTGCTGGTGCTGGAAAAGGGCCGGGTGGTGGAACAGGGCACGGCCCCGGCGGTGTTGCGTGTGCCCCGGGAAGATTACACCCGGCAGTTGTTGGCGGCGGTGTCGGCGCAACCGCTGGTGCCACGTACGCAGGTGGCTGGCCCTGTGGTGCTGAAGGCCGAAGCGCTGGGCAAGGTGTTCAGCAGCCGCAGCGGTTGGTGGGGGCGGCGTACGACTCAGGCGTTGGATGCGGTTCAGCTGCAATTGCGTGAAGGCGAGACGTTGGGGATTGTGGGGGAGTCGGGGTCGGGCAAGTCGACCCTGGGTCGGTGCCTGGTGCGTTTGCTGCGTGCTGACAGCGGGCGGATCGAGTGGTTGGGGCGGGAGGTCGCGGGGTTGTCTGAAGGGCGGCTGCGAGCGTTGCGCAGTGATGTGCAGATGATTTTCCAGGATCCGTTTGCCTCGCTCAATCCGCGGCAGACGGTGGGGCAGATTGTTATGACTGGGCCTTTGGTGCAGGGGGGTTCCAAGGCGGATGCCGAGCGGCGGGCCCGTGAGTTGCTGGGGTTGGTGGGGTTGCCGGCAGCGGCGTTTGAGCGGTTTCCTCATGAGTTTTCCGGGGGGCAACGGCAGCGCATAGGGATCGCCCGGGCGTTGGCGGTGGAGCCTAGGGTGTTGATCGCTGATGAGTGTGTGTCGGCGCTTGATGCGCTGATCCAGGTGCAGATTCTGGAGTTGCTGGAGTCGCTGCAGCGGCGGTTCAGGTTGAGCATTGTGTTTATTACTCATGACTTGCGGGTGGCTGCGCGGTTGTGTGACCGGATTGCGGTGATGCGTCAGGGGAGGGTGGTGGAGCAGGGGGAGACGGCGGCGCTGTTTGCTGATGCGCGGCATCCGTATACGCGGGAGTTGTTGATGGCTGAGGCCATCTGACTTGGGTTGTTGGGGTTGGGGGCATATCCGTTATTCAGCTAACGGCCACCTATGGTTTCGCTCTTACAGCGAGTCACATTGCAAAAGCGGCAAAGGCGACCTGAGTGTTAGAGCAAAAGCAGAGCCGCTTTATGTGGGAGCGGGCTTGCTCGCGAAGAACCTGAGAGCGCCGCGTTGAATCAGGATGTTCGCGTTATCGTTAACGACCTTCGCAAGCAAGCCCGCTCCCACATTTGGATCGTGTCCACCTTTGATTTTGCTGTTGCTACACCACACTCAATCCTTTCACTTATTGAGAAACCTCCATGCCGACCTCTTTCACCGAACTGCCAGTGATCCAGGGCCAACCACTGGAAATCCGCCCCAACCGTCACCTGAGCATCACCCATCACGCGGGCACCACCCAACCCGACACGGTAGTGTTCTTCTGCCACGGCGCCGGCGGCAACAAGGACCAGTGGCGCCACCAATGGCAATCCCTGAAAACCCAAGGCTACAGTCTGGTCGCCTGGGACCTGCTCGGTCACGGCGCCAGCGCAAAACCCCGCAACCCAGAGGCCTACGCCTGGCCCGAACTGGTCGCCGACTACCTGGAAATCCTCAAGCGCTACGGCGGTTCCCGCAACCTCATCGTCGCCCACTCCTTCGGCACTGGCCTGACCCTGAGCGCCTTGCTGGCCAAACCCGCGATCCCCATCGAAGCCGTATTGCTGCTGGGCACCCGACTCCACAGCATCAGCCGGAGCGGCGGCCTGATGCGTCTACCCGCATGGCTCCTGGAATGGCTGCGCCCCCTGCTGGCCAAAGGTTTCCGCCAGGCCGCATGGAACGCCAAAGCCGACCCCGCACTGGTCGCCTACGAAGAAAAACTCACCGAGCGCAACCCGCTGTACATGTTCAAGGCCCTGATGAAAAACGTCCAATGGCCAGACGCCAATGCACTGCTCACCCTGACCCTGCCCTTGAGTGTGCTGGCCGGCGACACCGACGGCCTGACCCCGGCCAGCGGCGGCGAAGCACTCGCCCGGCATTTGCCCAATGCCGAGTATCAGTTGTTGCCCGAATGCGGCCACCAACTCATGCTGGAAAAACCCGATGAGGTATTGGCCGCATTTCAGCGCCTGCTGTCAGCTCAGCGGGACGGCAGTTTCCAGCGCTCACGGTAGAGGTCGTACTGCGCGGCGGGCAGTTGCACCAGCAGCGGGTTTTCTCGCGGGTCCAGCCAGGCAAACAACGCCTGGATATTCACCGGGTCCATCGCCGTGCAGCCCAATGTTCCCGAACTGACGCTGCGCCAGATATGCAGGAAAATACACGAGCCGCCGTTGGCCAAAGCCGGTGTGTTGTGCTCGACAAAAATCCCCTGGCGGTACAGCTGGTCCTTGCGCAGCATCCGCTCGGAACTGGTCCAGTCCTTGTTCACCGCCGAGCTGTCCACCAGGGTGTTGTAATGGCTGGACTGGCTGTCATCCACGCATTCGCGGGTGGCGGTACTGGCCGCGTAAGGCAAGCGGGTGTCAGCGGTGGGGGCGTAGCCGAAGGCACCGCCGAGTTTGAAGATGCCGGCCGGGGCCTTGCCATCGCCTTCATGCTTGAGGGGCTGCTGGTCGGGGGTGGGCGTCGTAAGGCCGGTGCCCCACGCCATGCCGTTTTTACCGACCACGATGGCAAAGGGTTCGCCGACTTTCTGAAAGCCTTGCCCATGCCGCTCATAGCGTTGTGCGGTGCCCTGGATGCTGTTCCAGTCCGGGGTGGTGACCACGATCAGTTGCCGGCTGGTCTCGGGGATTTGCGCGAGTGCCACGTTTGAAAGCAGCGTCAGCAGCGCCGCGCAGGTTTTGATGAGCGTGTTCAACGTCGTTCAGTCCTTGAAAAGAGGGAAACCTCAAACGCTAGTTTTTGCCCCGGGCTTTATCAAGCTGAAGCTGTGTTGTGATGTTACCGCAGCGGTTCGATAGGGAAGTCCATCGGCTCGGCCCGCACCGGGTTTCGGCTATAGGTGAAGTGCCACCATTCGCCGGCATAACCGGTAAAGCCTTCCTTGGCCATCGCAGCGCTCAACCGTTGGCGATTCTGGCGTGCCGCCTGGCTGATGTGGGAGCTGTTGGTGTGGGCCATTTCGTCGAAGCAATCAAAACCGGTGCCCATGTCCAGGCCGCCATCGGGCAGGCGTCGACCGTAACCGGCGGCGCAATCCACCGCCGCGGTGTCGGCGTTCCAGGCCTGGGCTGGCAGTGCATCGGGGCCGGTCAGGGTCACGTCCACTGCCGCCCCCCGGGAGTGGTTGGAAACCTTGGCCACATAGCCCAGGCGCCAGAAATCCTGCTTGTTCACCCGGGGGTAGAACTCGGCCTTGGCCGGATCCCCCGGCAGGCTGGCGAAGCGGCCCATGTTCGCGACGGCACGGCTGGGACGATAGCAGTCGAAGACCTTCAAGCCGTAACCCTGCCTGGCCAACTCGGCCTGGACCCGTACCAGTGCCTTTGCCGCGTCGGCAGACAGCACGCATTCGGCTGCTTTGTAGCCGTCCAGCGGCGCTCCGGTGAAGTTGTGGGGGCTGGCGTAGCGAATGTCCTGAGCGATGCTCGGGTCGAGGCTGCGCAGGTAAACCATGTTGGCCGGCATCGGCGTGTCTGCCGCTACCGGCGTGGCGAGCACGATCAGGCTCAGGGCGGCAAGGGAAAGGGAAGAGTAGGGCATGGCGGGCCGGGCTCGGACGGTGGCTTAAGCGCGCCACACTAGCAATGCCCGCCCCATGCCGCCAGTGCTACGGCGCGGCGTTGGGCACAAATGCCACGCTGCCACCGTCACGCTTGTGGAACAACCGTTCACCATTGTCCGGCTGGGTAGTGATGACCTGATGATCGTTGCCCAGGTAGGCCAGCGGCGTCGGGTCATCCTTGGTGGACTGCGCGACAATAATTGTGCGCTTGGGATCAAAGGTGCGGCCGCTGGTTTTTTCCAGCCAGGCCATGAACGCCGCACTGTCGCCCTGGCGCGGGAAGTCCTGGGTTTCGGCAACGTAGTAGAACGGCGTCCCGTGATTTTGCAGGTACATCGGTACCTTGTTGTCGACTTCCACCATCACCATCTGCCACGCGTTCCATGGCGCGCTTTTCACTGCTTGCGCTTGAACGTCCTCGGCGAAACGGGTCACGCCGCCATTGCCATTGGTCCACGGATACACCACCCCGAGTACCAGCAGCATCACCCCGGCAGCGATGCCGAACCCACGGTACCAACCCCGGCCGACCGTGCCTTTGCGGGCGATACGCTCACTGACCCACCACGCCGCCAGCAACTGCGCGAACGGCACCAGCGGCAGCACGTAGTAACTGCGCCGGCTGCCACTGGCGGTGAAGAACACAAACAGCAGGCCCAGCCCCCACACCAGCCAACGGGTGTTGGGCGGGGTGTCGCGCCAATGCCGCACGGCGAGCCACAGGCCCAGCACCCAGCACGGCGCCCAGGGCAAGGTGTAGGCCGGCAGGTAGATCAGGTAGGTGTAGATCGGCCCCATATGGTCGAACGGGTCGAAGAAGCGCACCACGTTTTCCCGGAACACCAGTTCCAGGCCGCTTGCACCGTAGGTCGGTGCGCCGTAGAGGTGGGACAGCACAAACGGGATCGCGTAGAACGCCCCGGCGATGATCACGGCCAGCACCAACCGCAGGTTGAGATGGCGTTTGTAGCGCTGTTCGCTGAGCAAGTGCGGCAGCAGCACCAGGCCCGGCAGTACAAAGCCGATCAAGCCCTTGAACAGCGACGTCGCCGCCAGTAACAGGAAGAACACCGTGTAGCGCCCCAGCCGCGTATCGTCCGGCCCGCGCCAATACCACCAGACGGCCGCCAGCACGCCGCATACGGTCAGCACGTCCGCCGTGGCCACCCGGGCCCAGAAGAGGAAGTAGAAGGTGGTCGCGAGCATCCAGCCGGCAATCAGGCCGGTGCCTTTGCGGAACAGTTGCTCGCCGATCAGGTACACCAGCCAGATGCTCAGCCACGCCGAGATGACCGATGACAGGCGCAACGACCACGGCCCCAGGCCGCCCATCAGGTTGGCCAGGCCGGTGATCAGCCAGTACGACGGCAGGGGTTTGTCGTAATACGGGGTGCCCTTGAGGTACGGGTCGAAGTAGTCGCCGCTTTGCAGCATCTGCAGGGTGATGTTCGCCCAGCGGGTTTCCGGGCCCCACAGGTCGCGGGCGCCCAGGCCCAGCAGCAGGATCAGGGCCGACACGCCCAGGAGCAGCAGCAGGGCGCCGCGTTCGGTTTTCCAGAAGTTCATGCGGCGGTTCCGATGTGGGACGAGTGTTGAATGGGGTCACCCCACATTAGGGCGCCTGTGTTACGGCAATTGCGGGTAGATGATGATCTCCAGGTCACCCTTGTAATAACGCTTGCCCCCCAACGGCAGCTGGCCGGCTTCGCGCATTTCGCTGGTGCTCCTGACCCGCATCAGCACGCCCACCGGGCCTTGCTGGCGCGCCTGCTTGAGCCAGGCTTGAACGCTGTCGAGATCCACCTTGCGGTGCATCGAGTCGGCGTATTGCAGGCCGTAGCGTAGTTCGCCTTCAGTGTTGTAGAGCGTCACTTCGGGCCGGCGCAGGCGCCATGCCAGGGCCGACGCCGATTCCAGTTCGTTGCTCAGCAGCGCTTGGGTCTTTTGGAGCTCGTCCAGGTGCTGGAGCACGAACTGATCAGGCATCTGGTTATCTTCGATCACCGCCGGCATGCCGGCGGGCAACAGCGCCACCAGCAGGCCAATGCCCAACGCCGGCATCGCCCACAGCGCCAATGGGCGGAAGGCTTGAAGCAGGTTGGCGAGCATCCAGCCCATCAGCACGATGAACGTCAGGGACAGGTTGAACATCTCGCTGTGGCTGTTGCCGTACAACGGCCGGTCGATTTGCAGGTAGATCAGCGTCACCATTGCCGCGACGCCGATGCCCAGGTTGAGCAGGCCATTGACACGCAGCGTGCGGGTGCGGGCGTTGGCCAGCAGGTCGACCAATGCATGGCCCATCAGCAGCGCCAGCGGCAGCAGGCACGGCATGATGTAGGTCGGCAGCTTGCCGTTGCTCAGGCTGAAAAAGCCCAGGGGCAGCAGCAACCACAGCGCCAGGAAGACGATGGCCGGTTGGCGCTTTTCCTTCCAGGCCTTGCACAGTGTCGCCGGCAGCAGCGCCGCCCACGGCAGGCACGACACCACCATCAGCGGCAGGTAGAACCACCAGGGTCGTGCATGCTGGGCATTGTCGGAGGCGAACCGGCGGATGTGCTCGTGCCAGAAGAAGAAACGCCAGTAGTCCGGTTCCTGCAGGTGGATCGTCAGTGCCCAGGGCAGGCACACCACGGCCGCCACCAGTATCGCCAGCGGCCCGTAGCGCAGCAGTTCCCCCAGGCGACGTTGCCAGAGCATGTAAGGCAGGGCGATCAGCACCGGCAGCAACCACGCGAGGAAACCCTTGGTCATGAAACCCATGCCGCAGGCCACACCCAGCAACGTCCAGCTGGCGAGGCGGGCGCGGGGGGTGGAGCTGTCGAGGGCAAACCACAGCGCCGCCAGGCTCAGGTTGACCCAAAAGGTGAATTGCGGATCCAGGTTGGAATAACCGGCTTGCCCGGCCACCAGGCCGAAACTCATGTAGAGCAGCGCGCAGGCGAAGCTCTTGCGCGGGTCGTTCCATAGCCGGCGGGCGATCAGGTAGGCGAGCACGACGCTCAGGCCGGTGGTCAGGGCGGAAGCGATGCGCACGCCGAACAGGTTTTCACCGAACAATGCCTGGCCCAGTGCGATCAGCCAGTAGCCGGCGGCGGGTTTTTCGAAATAGCGCACGCCCATGAAGTGCGGTGCCACCCAGTTGCCGCTGATGAGCATTTCCTGGCTGATCTGGGCGTAGCGGGTTTCGTCAGGGATCCATAGGCCATGCAGGCCCAGTGGCAACAGATAGAACATCACGAATGCCAGTAGCAATACGGGCAATGGTTTAAGGCGGGTCATGGCTATTGCACTCTCAAGCGGTATTGACGGTGAATCAGCGCGAGCGGATCAGCCATGCGCGAGGGGTGGAAGGTGGTCATGGTCGGGTAAAAATGCGGCACAGAACGTTATTCCTTAAACAGTCTGTTAGTGGGGGGCGAAACTGAATATCCCTGTGCCCCAGTCAAGCTCGTTAAATGTGTGGCGTCCAATAAGTCATCGAAGGTCGTCGTCATGTTGTTAACTTGTGAAAAGTTAGTGAGCTAATAATTTTTTGACAGAAATTCAATTAAAACCATAGAAGATGCCACGGTCTGGCTGTCTTTTTGCTGAACGAACTTGAATGATTAAATGTTAAGAAGTGTTCTAAAGTTGTTTAAGCACGGCGGCCCAGTCCTTACTGTTCAAAATACCCAGCGCCTTGAACTTGCCATCGGGCAGCAGCTTTACAAACAATGCACTGCCGTACTCGGCATGGGCGGCGTGTGGGTAGCCCAATGCCTCCTCGAAGTCGCTGATGCAGGCGCTGTGGGTGACCACCAGCAGGTTGCGGTCCGCGTGTTTATGTGGGCGCAGTTCCTCGCCGATGGCAGGGCCGCAGATGGCCAGGGGCCCGGGTGACAATTCGGCCTTGCCGAACATGAACAGCGAGCTCTGCGCGGTACGGGTGGTGGGGCTGCTCAGTACGTCGGTGTTTTCCATGCCCAGGGTCTGGAAGGCCTTGCCCACGGCACTTGCAGACAACGAGCCGAGCGTGGTCAGGCCGTCTGCCGGGCCCAGGCAAGGGTTGTTGGAGCGGTCACAGCGTTCCTCATGGCGGACCAGCACCACCAAGTCTCCGTTGCGCCAGGCTTCCAGGGTTCCGGAGCTGAGCAGGCGGTGGCCCACGCCCAGGTCCAGCGGCGATCTTGGCCACCAGATGAACGCCGTTACTGCCAGGCTGGCCATTACGATACCTGCCACGCCCAGCCACAGTTTGTTCAGCTGTTTTACAAACGCCCAGCGCGAGCGAGACTTGCTCAGGGTCAGGTCAACCACACTATTCACCATTGGTAACTTCCAGGCGTTAATCCGGTAACTGGCAGCGGCAAGTTAGGCAGGCGCCAAGTGAGTAGCGCTGATGCAGGAATATGCAAAAGCGTGTCACAGGGGCGCTGTCTTTTTGCTGAACATACCGATATAAAAAATTGTTCACTTGCACTAACGGGCGTTTGAAATAACCAGCCTGTTATCTGCCCATGGACGGCAATTTAAAGTGCAGCAGGTGGCGGCCGGGTGAAATCGATGTGAAAAATTTGCAGGGGTCATGGGGCGCTCCTTTTGCCCATGGTTGTGACATAAAAATGTGACAACCGTTATTCTCCGGCTTAAGTCCAGAAGCTTGTGGGGAGGGGTGATGCTGCAGGTACAAGGGGTATTCAAGAGTTATGGCACGCCGCAGGGGCCGTTGACCGTGCTGGCGGGTGTCGACCTGTACCTGGGAGCGCGCAGCAGCCTGGCGTTGATGGGTGAGTCGGGCAGTGGCAAAAGCACGCTGCTGCATTTGGTGGCCGGGCTCGACCAGGTCGACCGTGGCAGCATCCAGGTCGGCGACCAGCGCCTGGACCAGATGAGTGAGGCGCAACTGGCCCACTGGCGTCGCACCGAGATCGGCCTGGTGTTCCAGCAGTTCAACCTGATCGGCAGCCTGCGGGTCGAAGACAACCTGGCCTTCCAGGCGCGCCTGGCCGGGCGCCTCGATCCGGCGTGGCAAGCGCAGCTTGTGGAGCGACTCGGCCTGGGTGACTTGCTCAGGCGTTACCCCGAACAACTGTCCGGCGGCCAGCAGCAACGGGTAGCGGTAGGACGAGCCCTGGCGTCGCGCCCCGGCTTGCTGCTGGCGGACGAACCCACCGGTAACCTCGACGAAGGCACCAGTGACGAAGTGCTGCAACTGCTGCTGGACCTGCTGCGGGACAGCCCCACCAGCTTGCTGATGGTCACCCACAGCCCGCGCATCGCGGCGCGCCTTGACCAGCAGGTGGTGTTGCATCGCGGCCAGGTACTCGCTGCGGACGCCCGCTGACATGCGCGTCTTCCACTGGACACTGCGCGCGCTGCTCAGCCATTGGCGTCGCCACCCTGTGCAATTCTTCAGTGTGCTCACTGGCCTGTGGCTGGCCACCGCGCTGTTGACCGGCGTGCAAGCCCTCAACAGCCAGGCGCGGGACAGCTACGCGCGGGCCAGCCAGCTGATCGGCGGCGAACCCCAGGCCAGCCTCAGTGCGCCGGACGGTGCGGGCTTCCCCCAGGCGCTGTTTGCCGACCTGCGCCGCGCCGGGTGGCCGGTGTCGCCGGTGGTGCAGGGCCGCCTGCAGCTCAAGGGCCATGAAGACCAGCGCCTGCAAGTGATGGGCATCGACCCGGTGTCGTTGCCCGGCGGTGGCGCGCTGGCCGGGCAGACCCTGGACCGGGCGCAGATGGTCGCGTTCTTCAACCCGCCGGGACGCACCTGGATCGCGCCGCAGACCTTGCAGTCTCTGGGCCTGAAAGAGGGCGACCAGCCGCTGACAGCTGCCGGGCTAGTGCTGCCGCCACTGCATGTTCAAGCGGACATGGCCCCCGGCGTCTTGCTGACCGATATCGGCTTCGCCCAACCGTTGCTGGACATGCCCCAACGCCTGTCGCGATTGCTGCTGGACAAGGCCTTTGCCGCCGCGCATCCCGCCCTGCCGCCGGAACTGGGCGCGCAACTGCAGCTCAAGCAGGCCGAGGAAAACAACCTCGCGCGCCTCACTGAAAGCTTCCATCTGAACCTCGATGCGCTGGGCTTTCTGTCCTTTGTGGTGGGCCTGTTTATCGTGCATGCCGCCATCGGCCTGGCGCTGGAACAGCGGCGCGGCCTGCTGCGAACCTTGCGTGCGTGCGGGGTCAGTGCGCGGATGCTGATCCTCAGCCTGGCGGTGGAACTCGGTGGCCTGGCCGTGCTGGGTGGCCTGGCGGGCGTGGCCAGCGGGTACTTGCTGGCCAGCCTGTTGCTGCCGGATGTAGCCGCCAGCTTGCGCGGTCTGTATGGCGCCGAGGTGCCCGGCCAACTGAGCCTCAGCCCGCTGTGGTGGCTCAGTGGCCTGGGCCTGGGTTTGCTCGGCGCGTTGCTCGCCGGGGCCAGCAGCCTGTGGCGGGCGGCGCGTTTGCCGTTGTTGGCGCTGGCCAATGCCCAGGCCTGGCACCAGGCCCATGGGCGCTGGCTGCGACGCCAGGGCTGGGTGGCGGGTTCGGCCTTACTGGTTGCGCTGTTGGCACTGGTATTTGGCGATAGCCTGGCCAGTGGTTTTGTCTTGATGGCGGCCTTGTTGCTGGGCGCTGCGCTGGGCTTGCCGGTGGTGCTCAATGGTGTGCTCAAGGCGGTATTGGGGCGCAGCCGTTCGGTGCTGGGGCAATGGTTTCTCGCCGATTGCCGCCAGCAGTTGCCGGCCCTGAGCCTGGCGCTGATGGCCTTGCTGCTGGCGTTGGCCGCCAATATCGGCGCGGGCTCGATGACCTCGGGCTTTCGCCAGACCTTCAACAACTGGCTGGAACAACGCCTGACCGCCGAATTGTACCTCAACCCGCAAAATCCGGCCCAGGCCGAGGCGCTGCAAACCTGGCTGGTACAGCAGCCCCTGGTGCAGACAGTGCTGCCGACCTGGCAGGTTGCGGTGCAGTTGCAGGGGTGGCCGGCTGACCTGTTCGGCGTGGTCGACGACCCTACTTATCGCCAGCATTGGCCGCTGCTGGAAGCGGCGGCGAACCCATGGAGCCAGTTGTTGCAGGACGACAGCCTGATGCTCAGTGAGCAAATGGCACGTCGGCTCAAGGTGCGGCTGGGCGATGTGGTCAGCATCCCCACGCCCCAAGGTCCATGGTCGCCGAAGGTTGTGGGGATTTATGCCGACTACGGCAACCCCAAGGGCCACTTGCTGGTGAATTCGCGGCACCTGTTGCAGCACTGGCCGGGATTGTCGCCGGCGCGTTTCAACTTGCGGGTTTTGCCGGGCAACGTGCCGCCGCTGGTGCGTGCAGTACAGAAACGGTTTGCCCTCGAAGACAGCCGCATCGTCGACCAGCAGCAGCTCAAGGGCTGGTCGAGCCAGGTCTTCGAAAGAACTTTTGCCGCCACCGCCGCCCTTAACAGCCTGACCCTGGGCGTGGCCGGCGTGGCGTTGTTCATCAGCCTGCTGACCCAGAGCCAAAGCCGTCTTGGCCAGTTGGCCCCGCTGTGGGCGCTGGGCGTGACGCGCCGCCAATTGATGCTGCTCAACCTCGGCCAGACCTGGTTGCTGGCGGTGCTGACCCTGGTGCTGGCGTTGCCGCTGGGCTTGCTGCTGGCGTGGTGCCTGGACGTGGTGATCAACGTCCAGGCCTTCGGCTGGCGCCTGCCGTTGCAGGTGTTCCCGGGGCAACTGGCGCAACTGCTGGGTCTGGCGATGCTGGCCACCTTGCTGGCTTCGGCCTGGCCGTTGTGGCAGCTGTACCGCAGTCGCCCGGCGGATTTGCTGAGGACCTTTGCCAATGAAGATTAAGTGCCTGCTATGGGCGACGTTCCTGCTGCTGGGCGCCTGCGACAAACCACCTGCACCTGAAGAAAGCTTCGCCGGACTGGGCAGCCAGGCCGCGGACTTTGCCCAGGTGGTACCCGGCAAGGTCTTCAGCTTTCCCCAGGACCATGGCCCCCATGACGGCTATCGCATCGAATGGTGGTACCTCACCGCCAACCTGAAGGATGCCGAGGGCAATGCCTATGGCGTGCAATGGACGCTGTTTCGCAACGCACTCAAGGCCGGCCCGACACAACCCGGCTGGCACGACTCTACGATCTGGCTCGGCCACGCCGCCGTCACCTCGGCCACCCGCCATTACGCCAGCGAACGCTACGCCCGCGGCGGCGTGGGGCAGGCAGGGGCCCAGGCGGTGCCGTTCAATGCCTGGATCGATGACTGGAATTTCGCCACCCGCCCCGGTGCAGCCAGCCCCCTGGCGGACATGCAACTCAAGGCTGCAGGCGAGCATTTCAACTACGACCTGCACCTGACCTCCAGCCGCCCGCTGGTGCTCCAGGGGGATAACGGCTACAGCCGCAAGTCCGACCAGGGCCAGGCGTCGTACTACTACAGCCAGCCGTTTTTCCAGGCAGATGGCCGCGTGACCATCGATGGAAAATCTTACCAAGTCACCGGCAACGCCTGGCTCGATCGCGAATGGAGCAGCCAGCCCCTGACCGCCAGCCAGACTGGCTGGGACTGGTTCTCCCTGCACCTGGACAGCGGCGAGCAGTTGATGCTGTTTCGGGTGCGGCAGAAAGACGGGCCGTCGTACCTGACGGGTACCTGGATCGACAAAGAAGGCCACACACAGACCCTGCACAACCAGGATATTCAACTGACGCCGCTGGGCACGACTGCCATTGATGGGCGCAGCATTCCCACCCAGTGGTCATTGAAGATCCCGGGCAAACATCTGGATATCACCACGGAAGCGGTCAACCCAAAAGCCTGGATGAACCTGAGCATTCCTTACTGGGAAGGGCCGGTGAAATTTCAGGGTGGGGTGGGGTATCTGGAGATGACGGGGTATTGAGTCCGACGATTTTTTGTAGGCCTTGATTACCTGCCAGGTAGGTGATTTCCCAAATGTAATTTCAGCTGTTCCAACCTTGTGTCCGGGCCGTGTTCGCCTGCCTATATTCCTGCGCCATATCCATTACATCAGGGATGTAAGTGATGGCGCAGGGATACATCAATGACCGCACCACGGACTACCTCAGTTTGAAATCCCGATTACTGACCGGGGCCAGTGGGCAACTCTCCGATCAATTCGACGCGTTGAACCTGCATTTGCGTCAGGCAAGCCTGGTGACGCCGGGGCAGATGGTGATCGTTCCCGATGCCTACGCTGTGGCTTGCACTACTGATGATGCATGGTTGATGCGCCATGCCCAGGAGATTCAGCGCAATCTGGAGTTGGATGCCTCGGCTGGGGCGGCGGTGATCAATAACTATGATCTATTCCAGAGTTTATTGGCTTATAGCTCGGTGGGAGTCGGCAGTTCGACGGCGGCCTGGGGGCGACACCTGGACGAGGTTCAGCGCACTCTGGAAGAAATTGAGCGTTTGCATCAACAACTCAAGGATGGAGCCTTGAATAAGAAAGCGTTTATCCAGAAGCGGCAGATGTTGTTCCGGCGCTTGGATACTCAACTTCAAGGTGCGGCGCGATTTGGCACGAGCCTGAAAACCAATAAGTCACTGAAAAAAGTACTGGGTATTTCCACCAAGAGTTATCTGCACAAGAGTGAAATCGTGGGCTACACGCAGCGGATTCGCAGCATTGCCGAGACGTCGAGGTTTTTGGGCAAGGGGACGTATGTGGGGTTGGCGTTGGATGTGGGTGTGGCGGGGTTGGAGATCAAGGAAGCATGTATGGAGGGGCGGGAGGCGATGTGTAGGCGGGCGAAGTATGTGGAGGGTGGGAAGTTGGTGGGCGGGGTGGGTGGAGCCGCCGGTGGCGGGGTATTGGGCGCAAAGGTGGGGCGTGGTTTGTGTAAATTAGTTTTGGGTATCGCTACTAAAGGGAAAGGTGAACTCGCTTGCGGGATTATTGGCGGTGCTGCGGGAGGGTATACCGGTGGAGCCGTGGGAGGAGCATTAGGAGAAATGGCCGGCGACTTATTCTTTGAGGGAGAGGGTGCATGACTATTTCGTTGCACGGATTTAGCGTGATTTTATTGGGGGGATGGCCATTTGTTTTTTTGGGTTTGAAGCTATTCGTCGAGTACAGAAAACTGGATGAACTGGAAAGCTACTTCATTGATAACGTTTTGGTCCGTGACAACAAACGGTTTTGGGGCAGAAACAAACTGATCGACAGATACAAGCGTTTGAGTCTGATTGTCGACTTTCTTTCACTGCCCAAGCTGCACATCCGAAGAGGAGACGTGACGGCGGCAGAGCTGGCGTCTGTTCCTCTGTCTCTCAAGCGCTGGGTGCTGTGGCCGTATCGTTTTGGAATGGTTGGATTTGTAGGTTCGGGGCTCTGGTACGTCTGGATTAAATGGTAGCTTTTTAAAAAAAAAGCACTGTACATATATACAGCTTTGTCCTACATTCCATCCCAGGTGACCGGATGTCACCGGTCACCTGAGCTTCAATTTTTTAACTATGGATGGATAAAAAATGAAATCTAAAAAAGCCTTTGTACTGGGCGCGGCCATGATGGCTGCCAGCTTCGTTTCGGCCTTTGCCCTGGCCGAGCAATACCCGTCGCAGAACAGCGTGCACCTGAGCGAAAAAAGCCTGGATGCAGCGATCAAGAGTGCCCTGAAATCCGGTGGCAAGGTGCAGGCCTCCGCGTCCTCGGCGCAGGTGCTGGATAAGCTCAAGGCTGCACAAAAAACCAAGACTGTCGGTGTGCAAAAGAAGGCTGCCAGCGTCGCGAAGCCTTCTGAAAGTGTGCAGATTTCGCCGGTGAGCCGGCTGGTAAAACCGGCCAAGGCGCCTGCTGCCCAGGCCGCCTTTGTACCGCTGTGCGACAGCCTCGATATTAACGTCGGCTACAGCTATGACGGTTTGCAGAGCGGCGAATCAAAGTGCTTCCACTTTAATGTGCCCGCCAAGGCCAAGGTGCAGATCTACCTCGCGGGTCAGCAGCCGGGGACCGAAATGGCCCTGACGCTGTTCCAGGACGACGGGCAGAACAACCTGACGGCACTGATCACTTCTGATAACCCGGGCAACAGCGACGAAGTCATCAGCGGCATGCTTGAAGCCGGGGACTACTACTGGTTCCTGGAGGCCAAGGTTGCCGACGGCTCAGCCTTCGACTTCGGCGCGATCGTCAACACCGCGATTGACGCCTACGAGCCCAACGACACCCCGGAAACGGCGTTCGCCTTGCCGGACCGCTTGAATTACCTGACGGGCAATCTCGACAGCCCGGATGACGTTGACTACTTCGATTTCGCCGCCGTACGTGGGCAGGGGGTCAGCCTGTTCCTCGATGATGACGACAAGGGCGTGCGCAATCAGTGGATCTTCGAGTACTTCAACGGCAGCGCCTGGGTCAACATTCCAGGTGGCTCGACGGCGACCTTCCCGAGCCGGGCGCCGGGCTTTGTCTACAAGGCGCGCGTGCGGGCCAACCCCGCTGAGGCGTGGGATGCCAAGTCCGAGTACAAGCTGACGTTCGGTTCGAGTCCGCACCTGGCGGACTTCGATGCGAAGGGCGGAACGGTGACCCGAATCCCGGCGGGCATCGCACCTCTGGCGACCCAGGCCGGTCGTCTCATGACCTGGAGAACCGAATGGAAAGACAGCACGGGTGCCCCGTTGGAGGGGGTCACTTCACAGCTCAAGGTCGACAAGCGTTTTGTTTCGGGTCCGGACTTCAACTGGACGATATTCTCGGCTGCCACCGACAGTGCCGGCAAAACATCGGGAAGCGCAGAGTTGGGCGGTTGTGTGGGTGATTACCGTGCCCAGTACTACGACAGCAGCACGGGCGTGAAGTACCTCTGGGACACCTGGTACAACGTTGGCGGCTGGCGCATCGACCTCAAGGAATTGCCGAATGTCGGTGTCGGTGGCGATAACGTTCCCTACGTGAGCCTGGGGCATATCTGCAGCCAGGACATCATTGGCCGATAACCGGCGCATAAGAGCCCTCTGAAATGTAGACGCCCCACTTAGGTGGGGCGTTTTTTATTGGCCTTTTTTGGGTTCGCGCGCTTGCGGTTCCCAATGCAGGGTGCCGAACAGGTAGTCCATCAGCGGCAGGACGATGTTGAAGTTGCGTCCCTGCATCAGTTCGCGCCGGTGATGCAGGGCGTGCAGGTGGTGCATCTGGCGGATCCACGGCAGGCGGGCCACGGGGTGGTCGGGGGGCAGGTGTTCGCAGGCGTGGAAAAACTCGTAGAGCAGGTAGCCGAGGATCATGCAGCCGGCGAACAGGCCGGCGACGTTGGGGTTGAGGTGTTTGAGCAGCCACCAGGCGGGGAGGGTGATGACCAGGCTGTGGACCAGGATGAGCCAGGCGGGGAACAGTATGACACGCCAGTCTCGCGGGCTGTCGTAGGTCATGTGGGCGGGGGTGAAGAAGCTGTGGTGGTCGCCGGTGTGGCGGGCGTAGAACAGGCGGGCGAAGGAGTGTTTGTGATGGCCCAGGTGACGGTGGACGAGATAGATACACAGGTTGAAGAAAATCAGGGTGAGGGGGATGGTCAGCCATTCCAAGGGTTGGATTTGTTGGGTGGTTGACCAGAACAGGGTGATGCAGAGCAGGCCGTAGCCGAAAACGAAACCAGCGTGGAGCCACGGGTTGTAGCAGGGGTGGATGCTGGCGCGGTAGGTGGTGCGGAAGGCCTCGGTGGGGTGAGTCATTGGGGGCGCTCGGTGCTGTTTTTGTTGGGGATGAGCGTAGTCGGGATTGGCGCATCTATCCTGCTGCCATAAAAATACTGTACATGCATACAGTTATGTCCTACATTCCATCCCAGGTGACCGGATGTCGCCGATCACCTGAGCTTCAATTTTTTAACTATGGATGGATAAAAAATGAAATCGAAAAAAGCGTTCATGCTCGGAGCCGCCATCGCGGCGTCCTGCTTCGTTTCGGCCTGCGCCCTGGCCGAACAATCTCCTGCACACTTGACGCCGCAACCGTTGCAGCAAGCCGTGCAACAAGCCCTCAAGAGTGGCGGCAACGTCACGGCGCAGAAGGCGTCGGCTGCCTTCCTGGACAAAATCAAAACCTCGCAGCAGCTGAAAAAGCCGGTGCAGGCTGCCAAGGCCTTGAGCGGGGTTGTGGTCGCCGAGCCTGTACAGGCAGATAGCGCCAAGGTGGATGCCCAGGCCGTGGCGGCCCAGGCGTTCACGCCGCTGTGCCAGACCCTCGGTATCAACCAGATGTATAACCTGGACGGTGTGCAAACCGGCAACGACGTCTGCTACCACTTCAACGTGCCGCAAAAAGCACGGGCGACAGTGATGCTGGTAGGGCAGAGTGCTGCCACCAACATGTCCCTGACCCTGTTCCAGGACGACGGCCAGAACAACATCACTTCTCTCGGCACGTCGGATAACCCGGGCAATGCCAACGAGGTGTTGGCTGGCGTACTGCCACCTGGCGACTACTACTGGTTCATGCATGTCAATTCGGCTGACGGTTCGCCGTTCAGTTTCGGCGTGGATATCAACATGACGATTGACGATTTCGAGCCTAACGACAGTTTCGAAACGGCTTATCAACTGCCGGATACCCTGAACTACGTCACGGGTAACTCCGACACGGCGACCGATGAAGACTACTTCTCCTTCAAGGCCCTGCGCGGGCAGAAGGTCAGTGCCTATTTCGACGGTGTGAACGAGAGCGATCGGGGCCAGTGGATTTCCGAGTATTTTGACGGCGTCAAATGGACCCCGATCAGCCCCAAGGCGAAAATCACCTGGCCAACGCCATCGGTTAATGGCGTGGTGAACGTACGGGTGCGGCCTAACCCGGCCGCAACCTGGAAGGCTACGGCGCGCTACAAGCTGTCGCTGGGCTCCACACCCGAGGTGTTGAGCCACAGTGTGCAAGGTGACAACGTGGTGCGGATCCCGGCTTCGGCCAATGACTACGACCCGTTCATGACCACCCAGGCGGCACGTGACTTGAGCTGGGCCGTGACCTGGGCCGACAGCACCGGTAAACGCCTGCAGGGATTGACCCCGTATCTGCAACTCGACAAGCACGTCAACCGCAATACCTACCTGCCGGTGTACATCCCTTACTACGGTTCGGTAACCGGCGTGTCGGGCGCGGCATCCGGTACGGTCAACCTGGGCAACTGCGCGGGTGAGGCGACTGTCAGGTATGTGTCCTACGACTCGGGTTACAAAAACACCTGGGAGACCAACTACAACTTCGCCGTCTGGCGCCTGCGCATCGAGGAGTACCCGGATGTCGGCGTGGGTGGCGACGCTACCCCGGTCAGCATGGCTCATATCTGCAGCCAGCGCGTGATCTCCAGTGAACGGTGATCAACCCTCCGCTTGATCCGTAACCCCGGCGCCAACTCTTCGGGTTGGCGCCCCCAGCAACCCTTCAAACTGCGCCTGAACCCGCCCTTCGTCGCAATGCGCCACATTAAACCGCATGAAATCCCGCAACCCCGGCTCATACCCGAACAACGCCCCCGGCGCCAACACCATCCCACGCTTCAACCCTGCTTCAGCCAGCCGCTCACCATTCACCCCGGCCGGCAACCGCGCCCAGATGAACATCCCGCCCTCAAATCCCATCGGCAATTCACACCCGCAACGCCGCAGCCACTGCTCAACCCGCCCACCGGCCTCCAGCAGCCGCTGAACCATGCGCTTGCGATGCCGGGCATACCCACCCTCACTCAGCAGCCGATACACAATCTGTTCGAACAGCTCCGACGTTATGCCGCCGCTCATCAACTTCATATTGGTCAGATTCGCCGCCAATTGCGGCGCCGCCACCACATAACTGACCCGCGCGTTCGCCGTCAGCACCTTCGAAAACCCCGACAGGTACGTCACCTGCTCCAATCCCGCCAAAGTCGCCAGACGCGGCGGCGGGTTAGGGTGCAAATCCCCGTAAAGATCATCCTCAACGATATGGCAGCGATACTCCCGGGCCAGTTGCAACAACCGAAACGCCTGGCTCGGACTGAATGAATGCCCGGTGGGGTTATGCAACACGCTGGTGGTCAGGTACAGGCTGGGACGATGCTCCGCCAGCAACTGCTCCAGCGCGACAAAATCAAACCCGTCAGGCCGCCGGGCGATCGTCACCACCTTGACCCCATGCAACGCCAGGTTCGCGTGGAAGTTGAAATAACACGGTGCATCCAGCAGCACCGTGTCCCCGGGCCGCGCCAGCAGGCGCATGAGCATGTCCAGGCCTTGCACCGTGTTGGGCGTGGTGATGATTTGTTCCACCGGCACCGACAACCCTTCACCGTGCAGTTTCTGTTGCAGCGCCTGGCGCAACGGCAGCAGGCCCGCCGGGGTGCCCAGCCCGGCGATGCGCAGGGTAGGGGCGCGGACTGCGCTGCGCATGGCCTGGCGCAGGGCTTCGGAATCCAGCCAGTCTTCCGGCAGATGGCCGCCGCCGGGGCGCAGGTCGCCCTGGGCCATGGCCAGGGGGCGGCGCAGTACGCTGAGCAAGTCCTGGGGCAGCAAGTCGACCCAAGTGCTGGACGACGGCTGTGCCAGGCTGCTGGCGACAAAGTGCCCGCGGCCCTGGCTGGAGGTCAGGAGGTGACGCCCGCGCAGGCGATCCAGCGCTTCATTCATGGTGAATTTTCCGACGCCCAGCAAGGCTCCCAACTCACGCACCGAAGGCAGTTTGCTGCCAGCGGCCAATTCGCCTTGCTCGATCGCATGGGCCAGGGCATCGACGATCTGCTGCACCTTCGGTGCTCGGTCATGAAAGTGAATCGCAGGAATGGGCATCACACTGTCCTTAAGTTTGCCGCCAACTTCACCGGTAAAGTCTGCACGTATATCCGTAGAGTTTACCTGCCTGCGACGGCACGTGCGCCCTAGACTGCAAGCCTTCTTTCCTGCTGTGAAATTCCACGCCATGGCCACCGCGCTGACGCTGTCTTCGTTTTTGTATTTCCTGCTGCTGTGCACCACCCTGGCCTTCAGCCCCGGGCCCATGACCTTGTTGTTGCTCAGCCTCGGCCTGAAGGACGGCCTGCGCCGCTCCCTGCCGGCGCAGTTCGGGGCGAGTGTTTCCTACCTGGTGTCGATCCTGATCTTTGCCGTGGGCTTTTCCGAGCTGGTCAAGGATTACCCGCTGATCACCCGGATCATCCAGGTGGTAGGCGTGGCCTACATCCTTTACCTGGCCTACAAGCAATGGACCAGCAGCGGAGTGACCATCAAGACCAACGATGCAACTGCGGAAAATGCCCGCAGTCTTTTCGGCAAGGGCCTGCTGACCGGGTTGTCGAATCCCAAGGCGATCATTCTGTTCAGCGCGGTATTCCCGCAGTTCGCCGCCATCGGCCAGGGCAGTGCCGCCGCCGACATCGCGATCCTCGGCCTGACCTTCCTGCTGCTGCAATTTGCCAGCGGCTGCCTGTATTGCTACTTCGGCCAACGCATCAAGCACGTGCTGGAAAACCCCAAGCGCCGGGTGTTGCTGCAACGGGCCACGGCGGTGTTGCTGCTGGGGGTGGCGCTGATGTTGGCCCGGGGTTTTTCCAGCTGAAGGTCAGCTTATGAGCGGTAGTGGCGATCTGCCGGTGCCCTGATAGACTTCGGGCATTCATCCAGGATCAAGCCAGACATGCCAGCCGCAGGAGGAAACGGACTTTCGCTCGCTTCACGCTTGTACAAGTCGCGCACCCTGGGATTGACCCTCGGGTTTGTTTGTGTGGCCGCCGCCATCTACCCGCTGGATAAATCCGCTTGGGTCTGGGGAGTGATGATCGCCAATGCCTTCATCTGGCCGCATGTGGCCTACCAATGGTCGCGGCACTCGAAAAACTCCCTGCGCTCGGAACACCGCAACCTGCTGTTCGACTCGTTTTGCGGCGGGTTCTGGGTGGGCGCCATGCAGTTCAACCCGCTGCCCAGCGTGACCACCTTGTCGATGATGACCATGAACAACGTCGCCATCGGCGGCCCGCGCTTCATGCTCGCCGGTTGGGTGGCCCAGGCGCTGGGCATCGGCGCCTCGATGCTGGTGTTCACTCCGGCGGTGACCGCCCTCACCAGTGAAGTGCAGCTCTACGCCTGCCTGCCAATCCTGATGCTGTATCCCCTGGCGCTGGGCTGGATCTGTTACCGGCAAGCGATCACCCTGGCCCGGCACAAGCGCGAGTTGCTGGCCCTGAGCCGCACCGACAGCCTGTCGGGCCTGCTCAACCACGGCGCCTGGAAAGACCACCTGGAAATCGAGTTCCAGCGCTGCCGCCGCGACCAGCAGGGCGCCGCCATCGCGCTGATCGACATCGACCACTTCAAGACCATCAACGACACCTACGGCCATGTCACCGGCGATATCGTGCTGCGCCAGTTGAGCAAAGTGCTGCGCCAGAACCTGCGGGCCACGGACCTCGCCGGGCGCTATGGCGGCGACGAATTCTGCGTGATCCTGCCGGACATGCCCCTGAACCGCGCAACCGAAGTGATGGATGCCCTGCGTGATCGCTTCAACTCCCTGGCCTACGCACAGGATCCGACCTTGCGCGCCAGCCTGAGCATCGGCCTGGCGCCATACCGGCCGGCACACGCCGACGCCACCAGTTGGCTGAACGATGCCGACCAGGCCTTGTACGAGGCCAAGAGCAGCGGGCGCAACCGGGTCAGTTCGGTGCAGGGAAGTTGGCTGAGGTCGATCTGAGGATCAACAAATCGGTGTTTGTCAGGTAGGGTGGAGCGCTACCTTCCAACAAAAACAAGGATCGGTTCATGCTCTTCAACTTCCCGCGTACCTTGCTGGCGGCCACCCTGGCGCTGTCTTTCGCCATGCCGGCCTTCAGCGCCGAACCCCACAAACAGATCCAGGCCGATTCCGAGCAGTACAAGGCCGACGCCTTGAAACTGCTGGAGCGCCTGGTGAATATCGATTCGGGCTCCGGCTACGAGCCGGGCCTGACCCAAGTGCGTGACATCGCCGTCGACGAGCTCAAGCAACTGGGTTTCAGCATCCAGCTGGTGCCGGATGCCGCCGCTCATAACAGCCATGTCATCGCCACCCTCAAGGGCACCGGCAAGGCCAGGATCCTGCTGATGGCCCACATGGACACGGTGTTCAAGGAAGGCTCGGCGGCTGCCCGGCCGTTCCACATCAAGGACGGCCGCGCCTATGGCCCGGGCGTAATGGATGACAAGGGCGGCATCGTCGCCGGCATCTACGCCTTGAAAGTCCTGAAAAACCAGGGCTTCAAGGACTACGCACAAATCACCTTCCTGCTGGACGCCAGCGAAGAAACCGGCACCGACGGCGCGTCCGAGCTGATCCGCAACACCGCCAAGGGCCACGACGTGACGCTCAACCTGGAACCGGGTCGCCCGGCCGATGGCCTGGTGGTATGGCGCAAAGGCAGCGCCACCGCCGTGGTCGAGGTCAAGGGCAAGGCCGCCCACGCCGGCGTCGCCCCGGAATTGGGGCGCAACGCGGCGATGGAAGCGGCGCACCAGATTCTGCAACTGGGCAAGCTGGGGGATGCCGAGAAGAAAACCACCATCAACTTCACCGTGATCAACTCCGGCGACCGGGTCAACGTGATCCCCGACCAGGCCACCGCCAAGGCGGATGTACGGGCGGCGTTGCCGGAAGAGTTTGACCGGATCGAGAAAGACCTGGCACGGGTCTCGGCCAACAAGCTGATCCCCGAGACTGAAGTGACCACCAGTTTGCACCGTGGCCTGCCGCCGATGCCGCAGACGCCGGAGTCGGACAAGCTGGTGGCGATTGCCCAGGGGATTTATGGCGAGCTGGGGCGCAAGCTGACCATTGAGGGCAGCGGCGGGGCGGCGGATGCGAGCTTGTCGGCTGGCGTGGGTACGCCGACCCTGGACGGGTTCGGGATTGTCGGGGGCAATATCCATACGCCGGAGGAATATGCCGAGGTGGAGAGCGTGGCGCCGCGGATTTATCTGCTGAGCCGGATGATTATGGAGCTCTCCAAGCGCTGATCCGAAACCACCACTGATCGTCTGTGGAAGCAGATCAAAATGTGGGAGCTGGCTTGCCTGCGATAGCGGATTGTCAGTCATGAATTCTTTGACTGATACACCGCAATCGCAGGCAAGCCAGCTCCCACACTGTTCTGTGGTGTTGGTTGGATCAGGTTGCAGTCACCACTTCCCGGGTCTTCTCCCGCCCCAACACCAGACTGCACAACGCCGGCAAGAACAGCAACGTCAACACTGTCCCCACCAGCACCCCGCCAATCAACACATACGCCAGCGACGACCAGAACACCGACAATGTCAGCGGAATAAACGCCAACGCCGCCGCCAGCGCGGTCAATATCACCGGCCGTGCCCGGCGCACCGTGGCCTCGATGATCGCCTCGCGAATCACCATGCCCTGGTCCTGGTTCTGCCGAATCTGGTCGGTAAAGATCAGCGTATTGCGCATCAGAATCCCGCCAATCCCGATCAACCCCAATATCGCGTTGAACCCGAACGGCTGGTTGAACAGCAACAACGTCGGCACCGCTCCGATCAGCCCCAGCGGCGCGGTGGCGAACACCATGAACATCACCCCGAACGAACGCACCTGGAACATGATCACCGTCAACGTCAGCAGGATCATGATCGGGAACAGTGCCGCCAGCGCCACGTTGGCCTTGGCGCTTTCTTCCACCGGGCCGCCGATGACGATCTGATACCCGGCCGGCAGCTTGGCGATCAGGGGTTGCAGGTCCTTGTACACCGCCATTTCCACATCTGGCGGCTGGGTGCCGTCGACGATGTCGGCGCGCACTTCCACGGTCAGTGCGCGGTTGCGGCGCTTGAGGATCGGTTCTTCCATCACCGCCTGGAAATGCCCGACCTGGGCCAATGGCACCGAGACGCCGGCACTGTTGGTCAGGGTCATATTGTCCAGGTTGCCGAGGTCTTCGCGCTGGCTGCCCTGGGAGCGGGCAACCACTGAAACGGTGCGATTGCCTTCGCGCACTTCGGTGATCGGGTTGCCGCTGAGCAACGCGTTGAGCTGGGATTTCACCCCGTCGGGGGTAAAGCCCAGCAGGCGCAGGCGGTCCTGGTCGAGTACCAGGCGGTAACTGCTGGCGCGCTCGCCCCAGTCGAGGAAGCTGTCCCGCGTGAGTGTGTTGGCCGCGACCACTTGGCGCACGTCTTCAGACAGGCTGCGCAGCACATTCAGGTCGGGACCGGACACGCGAAACACCACCGGGAAGGGCACCGGCGGGCCGAATACCAACTGGGTGACGCGCACCCGCGCCGATGGAAATTCGCCGGCCGCGATGCGTTCAGCCATGCGTTTTTTCAGGCTGTCCCGGGCATGGGCGTCGGCGGTCTGCACGATCAACTTGGCGAAGGCGGGATCTGGCAGCTCAGGGTTCAGCGACAGGAAAAACCGTGGTGCACCACCGCCGACATAGGTATCGACCATCACGGTTTGCGGCTCCTCCATCAACGCCTTTTCCACCTGCGCCGCTACCGCCTCGGTGCTTTTGAAGGCGCTGCCCGGTGGCATGTACACCTCCAGAATCAGCTCGGAACGGTCGGAGTTGGGAAAGAACTGCTTCTTCACCACGCCCATGCCCAGGCCACACAGCACAAAGGCCGCCACCACCAGCCCGGTGACCAGCCAGCGTCTGCGCACGCAAGCGTCCACCAGGCGCCGCAGTTTCTGGTAATAGCGCCCGGCGTAAATTGCATCGTGGCCGCCGACAACCGGTTGGATGTGCGGCAGCAGCTTGACCCCCAGGTACGGGGTGAACACCACCGCCACCAGCCACGAGGCGATCAGCGCAAAACCGACGATCCAGAAAATATTCCCGGCATATTCACCGGCCCCCGAGCGGGCAAAACCCACCGGCAGGAAGCCGATAATCGTCACCAGCGTGCCCGTGAGCATCGGCGCGGCGGTGGAACTCCAGGCGAAGGTGGCCGCGTGGATCCGGTCAAAACCTTCCTCGAGTTTGACCACCATCATCTCGATCGCAATGATCGCGTCGTCCACCAGCAGGCCCAGGGAAATGATCAACGCGCCCAGGGTCACCCGGTCGAATTCGCGGCCGGTCATCAGCATGATCACAAACACGATCGACAAGGTCAGCGGCACCGCAGCGGCCACCACCAGCCCGACGCGGAACCCCAGGGCCAGCAGGCTGATGACCATCACCACCGCCAGGGCGACGAAGAACTTCAGCATGAACTCGTTGACCGCCAGGCTGATGTTTTTCGCCTGGTCGGAGACCTTGGCGAAGTTGACCCCCAGCGGCAGGTCGGCCTGGATTTTCGCTTCCTGGGCCTTGAGAGCCTTGTCCAGTTCCAGGCCGTTCCAGTGCTTCTCCATGATCACACCGAGCATCAGCGACGGGTCGCCCTGATGACGGATACGGTAGCTGGGCGGGTCTTCATAACCCCGGCTGACGGTGGCCACATCGGCGATGCGCAGCAGCTTGCCGTTGGCTTCCAGCGGGACGTTTTCGATCAGCGCCAGGCTATCGAAGGCCCCGTCGATGCGGATATAGGCGCGTGCCCCGGCGGTCTCGACAAAGCCTGAAGGCGCCACGGCATTCTGGGCGGCGAGGGCGGCGAAGATCTGCTCGGGCTTGATGCCCAAGGTGGCCAGGCGCTCATAGGAAAACTCGACGAAGATCCGCTGCGCCTGTTCGCCGAGGATATTGACCTTCTTCACTCCCGGCAGATTGAGCAGGCCCTGGCGCATGTCCTCGGCCATTTGCACCAGTTGCCGGTGGGGCAGGTGTTCGGCCTCCAGCGCGTACAGGGAAAAGTACACGTCGGAGTATTCATCGTTGAAAAACGGCCCGATCACCCCCTTGGGCAACTTCGCGGCTTCGTCGCTGAGCTTTTTGCGGGTCTGGTAGAACAGGTCCTGGATCTCGCTGGGACGGGTGGACTCCAGGTACGTCATGCGCATCGAGACGAAGCCCGGTTGGGCGATGGTTTCGACGCGGTCGTAATAGTCCAGCTCCTGCAGGCGTTTTTCCAGGCGGTCGGCCACTTGCTCCTGCATCTCTTGCGCGGTGGCGCCGGGCCAGGCGGCGGTGATGGTCATGACCTTGACGGTGAACGAAGGGTCTTCGGCGCGCCCCAGTTTGCCAAAGGCAAAGACCCCGGCGGCGAGGATCGCGATGATCAGGAACAGAGTGACCGCGCGATGCTTGACCGCCAGTTCGGAGAGGTTGATCCCGCGCATTATCAGTGTTCCTGCTGACGGTTGAGGGCCAATACCTGGGCCGGCAACAGGCGTACCGCGTCACCGCTGTGCAGCAGGTGCGCGCCGAGGGCGACGACTACTTGGCCGGGGTCCACGCCACTGTCCAGCAACGCGTCCTCCTGGCCGAGGCTGGCGACGTTGACCGGGGCGAAGCTGACCTTGTCATCGGCGCCAATCACCCACACACCGGTGCCTTTGCCGGCATCCTGCAGCGCCCCGATGGGCACGCGGGTCTGTTGCGCCTGGCCGTTACCTTGCAGGCGCACGGTGATGGTCGAGCCGAGAGCGAAGCGGTCGACGGGGCCATGCAAGACATAGCGGGCCCGGTAGGTGCGGGTGGTCGGGTCGGCGCTGGCAGACAGCTCGCGCAACGTGGCGGTCACTGCCTGCTCAGGGGCGCCGAAGGGGAACGCCAGGGCTTTTTGCGAAGCCTGGTCGCGCTGGTTTTCCGGCAAGTTGACGATGGCTTCCCGGGCGCCGTCGTGGGCCAGGCGCGCCACCACTTGCCCCTCGGCGACCACTTGGCCGCGGTCCACCCGTACGTCGGTGATGATGCCGTCGCTGTCGGCCCTGAGCACCGAGTAGGTGCGGCGGTTTTCGATCTGGCTGGCGTCGGATTGCGCGGAGGCCAGTTCGGCTTCGGCCACCCGCAGATTGGTGGCGGACTGGTCGAAAATCTGCCGCGACACGGCGCCGGTATTGGCCAGGCGCTGGTAGCGGGATTCATCGTCCCGGCGTTGGCGCAGTTGCGCCTGGGCCGCATTGACGCGGTTTTTTGCCGAACGCAGGGCCAGTTCGAAGTCGCCGATATCCAGCACCAGCAAAGTGTCGCCACGGTTGACGTGCTGGCCGGGATCAACCTTGCGCTCGATCACCTTGCCGCTGACGCGGAACCCCAGGTCACTTTCCGTGCGTGCGGCCACTACGCCGGTGTAGGCGCTTTGCTGGCTGCCCGCGGCTTCGACCTTGGCGGCCAGCACCGGGCGGGGCAGGGGCGCTTCGGCGACGGGGTCGGCCTTGTTGTTGCAGCCACTGAGTACCGCCAGCAGGGCCAGGGGGGTGAGAAGACGCAGGGGGAGAGGGTTCATGTCGGGCTCCGTGGGGCGGGGTGAGCTAAAAATTACGCTTGTAATATTTGTCGCCATATTATGGTCGAAATATAAAATAATCCAGCCCGCGAGTATTTGTTCCACTGGTGGGACGATCAGGGCCGGTTTTGCCGTCTAGCGCGGAATTGGTATCGGATTTAAGGTGTATCCATTACTGGAGACACATATGAAAAAGATCATCGGCATCTACACCAGCCCACGCGGCCATTGGGTCGGCGACGGCTTTCCGGTTCGCACGCTGTTTTCCTACGACACCATGGGCAAGCAGATCAGCCCGTTCCTGTTGCTGGATCACGCCGGTCCTGCGGCGTTCACCCCGACCGAGCAACGTCGTGGCGTGGGCCAGCATCCTCATCGCGGTTTTGAAACCGTGACCATCGTCTACAAGGGCGAAGTCGAGCACCGCGATTCCACCGGCGCCGGCGGCACCATCGGCCCGGGCGATGTGCAATGGATGACAGCCGCCAGGGGCATCATTCACGAGGAGTTTCACTCCGAGGCGTTCGCCCGCAGCGGCGGGGCCCTGGAAATGGTCCAGTTGTGGGTCAACCTGCCGGCCAGGGACAAAATGACCGATGCCGGTTACCAGACCATCCTCGATGGCGATATTCCGACGCTGCCCCTGGCCGACAACGCCGGCAGCCTGCGCTTGATCGCGGGCGAGTTCGACGGGGTCAAAGGCCCGGCTCGCACCTTCACACCGATCGACGTGTGGGACATGCGCCTCAAAGCCGGCCGCTCTGTGACGCTGGACCTGCACGCCGGGCGCAACACCGCGCTGGTGGTGTTGCGCGGCACGGTGCGGATCAACGGCACTGAAGTGGCGCGGGAAGGGCAGTTGGCACTGTTCGAGCGCGATGGCACGCAACTGCGCCTCGAGTCCAGCGACGACGCCATGGTGCTGTTGCTCAGCGGCGAGCCGATCGACGAACCCATCGTCGGCCACGGCCCGTTCGTGATGAACACCGAGCAGGAAATCCACCAGGCGTTTGCCGACTATCAGTCCGGGCAATTCGGGCAGATGCAGCGCTAGGGCGCTATACCCTCCAAAGGCATTTCATGCGATCTTCATGGCATTCGCCCTGGAGTCGCCTGAATGCCCTCATTTATCTCCGATCACCCGATGTTCTGTGCCTTGGCGCTGGTGCTGATCGATATTGCCGTATGGCGTTTGATCTCTGCCGATTTCGCCAATTGGAAGCTGGCGGCACGCCTGGTGATCTTTGCGGTGTTCAGCGCCGTGCTGTTCAACGAAGGCATGAACCCGATGCAGGTCGCGCCGTTCGGCGACAACGTGGCGCTGCATTTGGCGGCAACGGCGTTCCAGATCGGCTGGTGGCTGTTTGCGGCGCGCACCCTCACGGTATTGCTCGGCGCGGTGATGATGCAGCGGGTCGGCCACACCGGGCGGCTGTTGCAGGATCTGGTGGGCGCGGTGATCTTCCTGATCGCGATCATCGCCGCCATGGCCTACGTGCTCGACCTGCCGGTCAAGGGCGTGCTGGCCACTTCCGGCGCGGTGGCAATCATCGTCGGCCTGGCGTTGCAAAGCACCTTGAGCGACGTGTTTTCCGGCATCGTGCTCAATACCACCAAACCCTACCAACTGGATGACTGGATCTCCATCGACGGCACCGAAGGCCGGGTGATCGACATCGACTGGCGCGCCACCCAACTGCAAACCTCCCAGGGCAGCCTGGCGGTGGTGCCCAACTCGTTGGCGGCCAAGGCCAAGATCATCAACTTCTCACGTCCCGCAGATATGTTTGGCTTGGCGGTCAGCCTGCAGGTCAGCCCCCATGCGCGGCCCCAAACCGTGCTGGATGCGCTGGAGCGGGCGATGCAGGGGTGTCGGCCGTTGTTGGCCAAGCCGGCGCCGAGTGTGGCGTTCAAGACGTCGGCCAGTGGTGGCGTGGAGTATGAGATCAGCGGGTTTGTGCCGGCCATGACGCTTAAACGTGAGGTGCGTAATCAGCTTTATGATTTGGCGTTTCGGCATTTGCAGGCGGCGGGGGTGAGCTTGTTGTCGGCTGCCGAGAGTAATGCGCCGGTGACGGTTTCCCGGGCTCGGGCGTTGTTGGAGAGCTCGTCTATTTTCTCGACGTTGAGGCAGGAGGAGAAGGAGACATTCAGCCAGAACATGACGCTGCAGACCTTTCGCGCCGGGGAGATGATTTTGCCGGCGGGGGAGGTGAGTGATCACCTGTTTATCATCGAGTCCGGGGTGATTTCGGTGATGTTGACCAAGGCCGGGCACAAGTTTGAAGCCGGGCGGATGGGGCCTGGGGAGGTGATTGGTGAGGCCGGGATTTTGTCGGAGCAGGGTGTGCCTGCGGACTTTTCGGCGAAGACGTTTTGTACGTTGTATAGGATTGAGAAGGAGTATCTGAAGCCTTGTCTGGATGCTCGGCATGACATCAGTGAGGCTATGAAAAGCCTGCTGGATTTCAGGTTGCATGCGGCTCAGAGTTTGACGCAGGAGGCGCCTGTGGTGCCGGTTAAGAAGGGGTTTATGCAGTGGCTGCGGAGTCGGGCCTGAAGGTGTACATATCCGTTGCTGCGGT
>NZ_JACAQC010000014.1:17688-17916 GCF_013385345.1 Pseudomonas sp. I8001 | reverse complement strand
ACCGGCCGACCTGAGTGTTAAAAAGCCAGATCAAAAGCCAGAGCGAAAGCAGAGCTGCTTTTCTGTAGGAGCTGGCTTGCCGGCGATGCAGACACCTCGGTCTTCCAGACACACCGAGGTGATGCCATCGCCGGCAAGCCAGCTCCTACATTTGAACCGTGCCCGCTTTAGCTTTTGATTTTGCTTTTAACACTCAAGCCGGCTTTCAGGCCGCTGTGCTCTTGCTTT
>NZ_JACAQC010000014.1:0-17520 GCF_013385345.1 Pseudomonas sp. I8001 | reverse complement strand
AGCGGAACCATAAGCGGCCGTTACCGCAGCAACAGATATGTCCACCACACCCGCCACCACCGATCAATCACCCCTTGCGACCCCCCAATTTCTTTGCTAGCTTCTTACAAAATGTTAACGATAACATTTGCTCTAAAAATAAAAACAAAACAGAGATCCCCACCATGAAAATGCTTCCGAAAACCCTGTGTTTGTTGGCTCTGAGCATCAATCTTGGCACCGCTGGCCTGGCACTGGCCGACACCAAACCCGCCCCCATCCGCATCGGCGCGTCCTTCCAGGAAATCAACAACCCTTACTTCGTCACCATGAAAGACGCCCTGCAGGAAGCCGGGGCGACCATCGGTGCGCAGTTGATCATCACCGACGCCCGCCACGACGTGTCCAAACAGGTCAGCGACGTCGAAGACATGCTGCAAAAGGGCATCGACATCCTGCTGATCAACCCCACCGATTCCGTTGGTGTGCAATCAGCCGTCAAATCCGCCCACGCCGCCGGCGTAGTCGTGGTCGCCGTCGACGCCCAGGCCGAAGGCCCACTGGACTCCTTCGTCGGCTCGAAAAACTTCGACGCCGGCTTCCAGGCCTGCGAATACTTGGCCAAGAACATCGGGGACAAGGGCAATATCGCCATCCTCGACGGCATCGCCGTGGTACCGATCCTGGAGCGCGTGCGCGGTTGCAAGGAGGCCGTGGCCAAGCACCCGGACATCAAGATCGTGAGCATCCAGAACGGCAAGCAGGAACGTGACCAGGCGCTGACCGTCACCGAAAACATGCTGCAGGCCCAGCCCACCCTCAAGGGCATTTTCAGCGTCAATGACAACGGCTCCCTCGGCGCCCTCTCGGCCATCGAAGCCAGCGGCCTGGACGTCAAGCTGGTGAGCGTCGACGGCGCGCCGGAAGCGATCAAGGCCATCCAGAAACCCGGCAGCAAATTCATCGCCACCTCCGCGCAATACCCCCGTGACCAGATCCGCCTCGCCCTGGGCATCGCCCTGGCCAAGAAGTGGGGCTCGCAAGTGCCGGCCACGATCCCGGTGGACATCACCCTGATTGACCAGGCCAAGGCCAAGGATTTCAGTTGGTAAAACACCCAGGCCCCACGCCAGGCGTGGGGCACAGGTCATCCATCTGAATGCGAGGTCGGCGGTATGAGCAGTCTTCTGAAGCTGGAAAATATCTGTAAGCGCTACCCGGGGGTGCAAGCCCTCAAGGCGATCAACCTGGAAGTGCAGCGCGGCGAGATTCATGCCTTGCTCGGGGAAAACGGTGCAGGCAAATCGACCTTGATGAAGATCCTTGGCGGGGTCGAGCACCAGGACGAAGGGCAGATCCTGATCGACGGCGAGGCTCGGCAGTTCGCGACGTATCGTGATGCGATTGCCGCCGGCATCGGCATTGTGTTCCAGGAATTCAGCCTGATTCCCTACCTCACGGCGGTGGAAAATATCTTCCTCGGCCACGAGCTGAGCAACCGTTTTGGCCTGTTGCGCAAGCGCGAAATGGTCGAGGCCAGCGAGGCGTTGTTCAAGCGCCTCGGTGTCAGTATTGACCTGCAATGCGCGGTCAGGCACCTGAGCGTGGCCGAGCAGCAATTCGTCGAGATCGCCAAGGCGCTGGCCCTGGACGCGCGGCTGCTGGTGCTCGACGAACCCACCGCCACCCTCACGCCGAGCGAAGCCGAGCTGCTGTTCGAAATCATGCGTGAACTCAAGCGCCAGGGTGTGGCGGTGATTTTTATCTCCCACCACCTGGAGGAGATTTTCCAGGTCTGCGACCGCATCAGCGTGCTGCGCGACGGCGGCAATGTGGGCGTCACCGATGTGGCCGACAGCGATATCGACCGCCTGGTGGAAATGATGGTCGGGCGGCGCCTGGAGTGCAGTTTTCCGCCCAAGCCCACCGCCGCACGCGGGCCGCTGTTGCTGGAGGTCAAGGACATCCAGTTGGTGCGCAACGGCCCCCATAACCACTTTGAATTGCACAAGGGCGAGATTCTCGGCTTTGCCGGCCTGGTGGGTTCCGGGCGTACCGAATTGGCGCTGGGCATGATGGGCGCGCTGCCGTCGGTGAGCAAAGACGTGTGGCTGCGGGGTGAACAAATCACCCTCGACGACCCGGCCCAGGCCTTGGCCCATGGCATCGGCCTGCTGCCGGAAAGCCGCAAGACCGAAGGGCTGATCACCGATTTCAGCATTCGCGAAAACATCTCTCTCAACAACCTGCCCAAATACCAGAACGCCAGCGGCCTGATCGACAAGGACAAGGAATGCGCCAGCGTGGAAGCGCTGATGCGCCAGCTGTCGATCAAGGCCCCCAGCGGCGAGAGCCGGGTGTTCAACCTCAGCGGCGGCAACCAGCAGAAAGTCGTGATTGCCCGCTGGATCAACCATCACTGCGACGTGCTGGTGTTCGACGAACCCACCCGTGGCATCGACGTCGGTGCCAAGGCACAGATCTACGCACTGATGCGCAGCCTCACCGAACAGGGCTACGCAATCATCATGATTTCCTCGGAACTGCCGGAAGTCATCGGCATGTGCGACCGCGTCGCGGTGTTCCACAAGGGCGCCATCGTCAAGGTACTGGAAGCGTCTGCCGTCAATCCTCAAGAGGTCATGCGCCATGCAACAGGGGGCTCAAGTGAATACGTCCATTAATGCCGTGGGGCCTGGCCGGCTGCGCCTGAACCTGGCGCGGCTGATTCGCTCACCGGCGTTCTATCCCTTTGTCGGGCTGCTGGTGGTGACGTTGGTGATGATCTTCGCCAGCGATAACTTCCTGACGGCCAACAACCTGTCGAACATCGCGCGCCAGGTGTCGATCAACGCGATTATCGCGGTGGGCATGACCTGCGTGATTCTCACCGGCGGCATCGATTTGTCGGTGGGGCCGGTGATGGCGTTGTCCGGCACCTTGACCGCCGGCTTGATGGTCGCAGGCTTGCCGCCGGGCCTGGCAATTGGCGCCGGGATGCTGGTCGGCGTGGCGTTCGGCATCGGCAATGGCCTGTTCGTCGCCTACCTGCACATGCCGCCGATCATCGTCACCCTGGCGACCATGGGCATCGCCCGCGGGTTCGGCCTGATGTACACCGACGGCTATCCGATTTCCGGTTTGCCGGAGTGGTTCGGCTTCTTTGGCCGCGAAAGCCTGTTCGGCATTTCGGTGCCGATCCTGATCATGTTGGTGACGTACCTGGCGGCCTATGTGCTGCTGCAACACACCCGCATCGGCCGCTATATCTACGCGATCGGCGGCAACGAGGAAGCGGTACGCCTGTCCGGCGTGCGGGCGGCGCGCTTCAAGTTGCTGGTGTATGGCATCAGCGGTTTCACCGCTGCGATTGCCGGGCTGGTGCTGACCTCGCGCTTGATGAGCGGCCAGCCGAATGCCGGGGTGTCGTTCGAACTCGATGCGATTGCCGCGGTGGTCCTGGGCGGCGCCTCGATTGCCGGTGGGCGCGGGGTAATCGTCGGCACCTTGCTCGGCGCCATGCTGCTGGGGGTGTTGAACAACGGCTTGAACATGCTCGGGGTCTCGCCCTATGTCCAGAGCGTGATCAAGGGCGGGATCATTTTGCTGGCGATCTTTATCAGCCGTCAGCGCCACAAGTAAACCGGTTATCTCCACGCGGCCATGGTGGCCGCGATGGGTTCTCTCATGCTCAAGAAAGGTCCGCACATCATGGAAAAGCACAACCAAATGCAAGCCGTCGTCTGCCACGGCCCGAAAGACTACCGCCTGGAACGCATCAGCAAACCCCAGGCGCGGGTCAATGAACTGGTGATTCGCATCGCCGCCTGCGGCATCTGCGCCAGTGACTGCAAATGCCACTCGGGCGCCGCGATGTTCTGGGGCGGCGACAACCCGTGGGTCAAGGCCCCGGTGGTGCCGGGGCACGAGTTCTTTGGCTACGTGGTGGAAGCGGGCGAGGGCGCCGAGGAGCACTTTGAGGTGAAGGTCGGCGACAAGGTGATCGCCGAGCAGATCGTGCCATGTGGCAAGTGCCGCTTCTGCAAGTCCGGCAAGTACTGGATGTGCGAGGTGCACAACATCTTCGGCTTCCAGCGTGAAGTCGCCGAGGGTGGCATGGCCCAGTACATGCGTATTCCCAAGACTGCCATCGTGCACAAGATTCCGGAGTCGGTGTCCCTGGAAGATTCGGCGCTGATCGAGCCGATGTCCTGCGCGATTCACACCGTCAACCGCGGTGAGATCCAGCTGGATGACGTGCTGGTGATCGCCGGTGCCGGCACCCTGGGCCTGTGCATGGTGCAGGTGGCAGCGCTAAAAACGCCGAAGAAACTGGTGGTGATCGACATGGTCGACGAGCGCCTGGAACTGGCGAAGCAGTACGGTGCCGACGTAGTGATCAACCCGTCCCGGGATAACGCCCGGGAGATCATCAATAGCCTGACCGACAACTACGGCTGCGACGTGTACATCGAAACCACCGGCGTACCGGCGGGCGTTACCCAGGGCCTGGATCTGATTCGCAAGCTCGGGCGGTTTGTCGAGTTCAGCGTGTTTGGCGCCGAGACCAGCGCCGACTGGTCGATCATCGGCGACCGCAAGGAGCTGGACGTACGCGGTGCGCACCTGGGGCCGTATTGCTACCCGGTGGCCATCGACTTGTTCGAGCGTGGCCTGGTGACGTCCAAGGGCATCGTGACCCATGACTTCGGGCTGGACAGCTGGGCCGAAGCGTTTGAGCTGGCCAACTCGACCAAGTCGATCAAGGTGCTGCTGAAGCCGGTGCTCTGACATGAACTACGTAATGGGTGTGGACATCGGCACGCAAAGCACCAAGGCGCTGCTGGTGGATGCGGACGGCCTGATCATCGCCCAGCACAGCCAGGGGTATCGCGTGGATACCCCGAAAGTACGCTGGGCCGAGCAGTGGCCGCAGGTCTGGCTGGATGCGGTGGAGGCCTGCGTCGCCCAGTGCATGGCGAAGGCCGGCGTGGCGAAAGAGCAGGTCAAGGCGCTGTGCATCAGCAGCCTGTACGGCGGCTCCGGAATTGCTGTGGACGAGCAGATCACGCCGCTGCACCCATGCCTGATCTGGATGGACCGGCGCGCGGGCGAGCAGGTGGAGTGGGTGCGCGAGCATGTGGACCTGGAGCGGCTGTTCACGATCACCGGCAACTCGGTGGACAGCTACTACGGTTTCACCAAGATGCTCTGGCTCAAGCAGCACCAGCCGCAGGTGTGGGCCAACACCCGCTACCTGCTGCCGCCCAACAGCTACATCAACTGGTGCCTGACCGGTGAGTTGGCGGTGGACCACAGCAGCGCCGGCAATATCGGTGGCGTCTACGATGTGGCCCGGCGCGGCTGGTCGGCCGAGATGCTGGCGGCGCTTGGGATTCCGTTGGCGATGATGCCGGAGCGTTTGCTGTATTCCGGTGAAGTGGTCGGTGGTTTGCTGGAGGAATGGGCCCGGCGGTTGGGCTTGCAGGCCGGTACGCCGATCCTGGCCGGGGGCGTGGATGCGGCCATGGCCACATTGGCGGCCGGGGTGACGCGGCCGGGCAATCACGTGGCGATGATCGGCACCAGCATGTGCTGGGGTTATCTCAATCAGCAGGTGGATGCGCGCCATGGCCTGGTGAGCATGCCCCATGTCTATAACGGCCATCAGGACCTGTACATCTTCGGTGGTGCGATCACCGCCGGGGCGTCGGTGAGCTGGTTTCGCGAACAGTTCTGCCAGGCTGAGGAGCAGCAGGCGAAAGAGACTGGCCAGGACAGTTTGTGGCTGCTGGAGCAGAGCGCCGCAAAGATCCCGGCGGGCAGCGAAGGGCTGTTGTTCCTGCCGTATCTCATGGGCGAACGCAGCCCGGTGTGGGATGACCGGGCCAGCGGCAGCTTTGTCGGGCTGAACCTGTATCACAGCCGGATCCACCTGTACCGCGCGGTGCTCGAAGGGGTGAGTTTTGCCCTGCGGCACAATATCGAAGCGGGCACCCGTGGGGCGCATTCCCTTGATCCACGGCTGATTGTGGTGGGTGGGGCGAGCCATTCGGATTTGTGGATGCAGATTATTGCGGACATCACCCACTTCCCGGTCTACACCATTGTGCAAGAGGTGGAGGCGGCCTTGGGCGCGGCGTTGTTGGCGGCCCATGCGGTGGGGGTGGTGGATGACCGGCAGATGGAGAAAGGTTGGGTGCAGTTGGAGCTGCGGGCGGAGCCGGAGGCGGGGAATGTCGGGGTGTATGACCGGGCGTTTGCCAGCTATCTGGAGCTGTATCCGGCCTTGAAACCGGTGATGCACAGCTTGCAATTGAATTAAGCGAACACTGATCCAAATGTGGGAGCGGGCTTGCTCGCGAATACGGTGTATCAGTGCCGGATTTATTGCCTGACCCACCGCATTCGCGAGCAAGCCCGCTCCCACATGGGATCTCCATCGTTTTAGAGATCGTGAACCATGAACGCTATTTTTGACTTCACCAAGCAGCGCATCCTCGTCACCGGCGCCAGCAGCGGCATCGGCCGGGAAATTGCCCTCCAACTGATCGCCAGCGGCGCCCAGGTGTTTGCCCTGGGCCGCGACGCTCAGGCCCTGGCCCAGCTCGGTTGCGAAACCCTGTGCCTGGACATCGCCAACAGCGCCGCCCTGGACCTGGCCCTGCAAGGCCTGCCGCCGATGCATGGACTGGTCAACAGCGCCGGCATTTCCCGCCTGGAACCCGCCGCGGCCATCAGCGCCGAAGCCTTCGACCAGGTGATGAATGTCAACGCCCGCGCCGCGGCCCAGGTCGCCAGCCGTATCGCTGCGGCGATGATTGAAGCGAAGATTCCCGGCAGCATCGTCAACGTCTCAAGCCAGGCCTCACTGGTAGCCCTGGACGATCACCTCGGCTACTGCGCCTCCAAGGCCGCACTGGACGCCATCACCCGCGTGCAATGCGCCGAATGGGGCCGCTTCGGAATTCGCGTCAACAGCGTCAACCCCACCGTCACCCTCACGCCCATGGCACAGATGGCCTGGTCGGCGCCCGCCAAGCGCGACCCGGCATTGGCGGCGATTCCCCTGGGGCGATTTGCCGAAACGGCGGAAGTGGCCCTGCCGGTGTTGTTCCTGCTGAGCGATGCCGCCAGCATGATCAGCGGCGTCAGCCTGCCGATCGACGGCGGCTACACCAGCCGCTAGCCGTTCTCCAGCTTGCCGGCGATCACCACCTTGTCCCGCGGTTTGTGCGGGTCTTCGAGACGGTCCAGCAGCAGCCGCACCGCGCTGCTGCCGGCCAGTGACGCGTCGTGGGCCACGCAGGCAATCGGCACGCCGAAGATATCGGCAAAGGGCAGGCGGTCGATGCCGCAGATGGTCAGGCTGTCGTGGGGGATGTTGTGCATGCGCAGCGCACGCAGCGCGCCCAGGGTGATCAACTGGTTGAAGCCCATGATCGCGTCCGGCGCCGAGTGCTCGGCCAGATAGTCGAGGGTGTGCAGGTAGGAGGGCATCAGCGTGTAGTCGCCGGCACACACTTCAACGTGCACCTGAGGATGCTCGGCCAGCACTTCTTTCAGGCCCTTGAGGCGTTCCATGGTGATGCGCGAATGCTCGGGCCCGGTCAGCACCAGCAGGCGCTTGAGGTTCGGGGTTTGCCGCACCAGGTACTGCGCCGCCTCGATGCCGCTGTGATAGTTGTCCAGCACCACGCGGCTGAACGGGCTGTCGTGGATCGTGCGATCGAGCAGCACCACCGGCGTCTTGCCGTTACCCAGGCGCTCCAGATAGTCCGGCTGGTAGCTGGGCTCGTCGGAGACCGGCGACAGGATGATCCCCGCCACGCGGTAGCCCAGCAGTGTGTCGACTGCCTTGCTTTCCAGTTCTTCCAGTTCGTCGGTATCCACCAGCATGATGGTGTAGCCGTGCTTTTTCGCCTCGCGGGAAATCGCCTTGATCATCTCGCTGTAGAAGGGGTTGTCGACCGAAGCGGTGATCACGCCGATGATCAGGCTTTCACTGCGCTTGAGCCCGCGGGCAAAGGCGTTGGGCACATAGTCCAGCTCCCGCGCCACTTCGAGAATCCGCGCCAGGGTGGCGGGCTTGACCAGGTCGGGTTTGCTCAGCGCCCGGGACACCGTGATGGTGGTCATGTTGACCCGTTTGGCGATGTCGCTGATGGTGACGGACTTTTTCTTGTTCATCGGCAGGGGGGAACCAGGAGAAAACAACCTGAGGCTACCATGGGCACGGCTTCAAATCACCGGATCCCAGCGCTGCGACCAATCCTTTTCCGCCTCCACCACCGCCCGCAGCAAGGCCAGTGCCTGCTGCAAAACCGCCGAGTCGCGCTCGCGGGAATACACCAGGTACGTCGGGAAGCTGAACTCCGGCGCCTTGGGCACCCGTTCCATCACACCGCTGTCGAGGTAGCTCTGTACCACCCGCGTGCGGAAATACCCGGCACCGCCGTTTTCCAGGATGTACTGCAACGCCAGTGGCCCCAGATTGAAACTCAGGGCTGCGCGGGCCTTGTCCGGCAGTGCGGCGTCGTGCTGCTGGCGAAAGCCCTGGCCCCAGTCGATATACACGTAGGGCTCGGGCCGGGCGGCCAGTTGCACCAGGATCAGTTTTTCTTCCAGCACCTGCTCCACCTGCAACCCCGGCCAGTATTGCGGCTGGAACACCAGCGCGGCGTCCAGCACCCCCAGTTCCAGCTGGCGTAACAGGTACTCGCCTTCGCGAATCTCGGTGCGCAAAGCATGGCCGGGAATGTGTTCACGCAAGGCCTGGGCCCAGCCGAGCATCAGCGGGTTGCACAGGCTGACTTCGCCACCGATGTGCAGCACGTTGCGGTAGCCATCGGGTAATGGCAGGTCGCGGCGTGCGGCTTCCCAGGTCTGGACAAGCTGGTTGGCGTAGACCACGAACGCCTCGCCGTCCGGGGTCAGGCGGGCACCGGCGCGGTTGCGCACGAACAGGGTACTGTTGAGCTGGCTTTCGAGGTTTTTGACCCGGGCGGTGATTGCCGTCTGGGTGACGTGCAGTTTCTCGGCCGCCGCGGCGAGGCTGCCGCAGCGGGTGATTTCGAGGAAGGTGCGTGCCAGTTCGATGTCCATGAAACCCCCTTGGATGATAGGAGGCATTGTAGGGGCTGATGATTGGAATACGGACAAAAATGTGGGAGCGGGCTTGCTCGCGAAGGCGGTGTGTCAGTCAAGATATCCGGTGACTGACACACCGCCTTCGCGAGCAAGCCCGCTCCCACAGTTTGATTGCATTTCAAGTTGGGGTTTTGGGGGCTTGCAGGTGCTCGGTTGGAAAAGCCTTGGCATAAACCTGGCAAACCTTCAGCACCTGCTCATCCGCAAACCGCGCCCCCACCACATGCAGCCCCACCGGCAACCCATTGGCCGCCAACCCGCACGGCACCGACGCCGCCGGTTGCTGGGTCAGGTTGAAGGGATAGGTAAACGGCGTCCACTCCATCCATTCCCCTAGTCCCGAACCCGGCGGCACATTGTGCCCGGCCTCGAACGCGGTGATCGGCATCATCGGCGAAACCAGCACATCGTAATGCTCATGGAATGCCGCCATGCGCGCCACGAGCGCTGCCCGTGCTTCCAGAGCGGCGCTGTAATCGCTGAGGCTGATCTGCTCGCCCAGTCGGGCAATGCGCAGCAACCCCTCGTCCATCAATTGCCGCTGGGCATCGCTCAACGGCCCGGCCAGGCGTGCTGCACCGGCAAACCATAAAGTATTGAACACCTCCAGCGGATCACTGAACCCCGGATCAATCTGTTCAACCTGCGCGCCCAGCTGCACCAGACCTTCTACCGCCTGGGCGACCACCCTGGCCACTTGCGGGTCCACGTCGACATAACCGAAGTTCGGGCTATAGGCGATACGCAGCCCCTTCAAATCAGCCCCGGCGTGCAACCATGGCGTGGTCCGGGGCGCGCCGATCAAACCATCCCGCGCATCCGGCTGGGCGATGGTTTGCAGCATCAGCACTGAGTCTTCCACCGTGCGGGTCATCGGCCCCAGGTGCGACAGAATCGTCATCGAACTGGCCGGCCATTGCGGCACATAACCGAAGGTCGGCTTGAGGCCGAAGGTGCCGGTGAAGGCACAGGGAATCCGGATCGAGCCGCCGGCGTCGCTGCCCTGGTGCAGTACGCCGAGGTTCAAGGCTGCCGCCGCACCGGCACCACCGGACGAACCGCCCGCCGTCATGCGCGTGTCCCACGGGTTGCGGGTAATGCCATACAGCGGGTTATCGGTGACGCCTTTCCAGCCGAATTCCGGCGTGGTGGTCTTGCCCAGCAATACCGCGCCGGCCTTGCGCATGAAGGCCGAGAAGGGCGCATCCACATCCCATCGACCCTCGGCGGATGTGGTACGCGAACCCTTGCGCGTCGGCATGCCGATGGTCTGCGTCAGATCCTTGATGGACGCGGGCACACCGTCCAGGGCCCCGCACGGCTGGCCCTTGAGCCAGCGCTGTTCCGAATTCCGCGCCGCCTTCAAGGCGCCTTCCGGGTCGACGTGGCAGTAGGCGTTGACCGCCGGGTTGTAGCGTTCGATCCGCAGCAATGCGTCTTCGGTGACCTCCACCGGCGACAGGCTTTTATCCCGATAGCGGGCCAGCAGCTCAACTGCGGTCAGGTTGGCGATATCCGTCATGCCGCTTCACCTCCTTGCGCCGCGTTGACCATGGCCCGCAGCAACACCGCGCAGCCCGCCGCCAGGTCATCCGGCGCGGCGTTCTCGATTTCGTTATGGCTGATGCCGCCTTCGCACGGCACAAAGATCATTCCGGCCGGGCCCAGTTCGGCGACGAAGATCGCGTCATGCCCGGCGCCGCTGACGATGTCCATATGGCTCAGGCCCAGGCTGCTCGCGCCATCACGCACGGCGTTGACACAGGCAGGGTTGAAATCCAGCGGCGGGAAGTCGGCAGTGGGTGTCAGCTCAAAGCTCAAGCCGTGTTGCTCGGCGGTGGCTTCGATCACCTGGCGCACTTCGTCGACCATCGCTTGCAGCTTGTCGGCGTGCAGGTGGCGCAGGTCGATGGTCATGTGCACCTGGCCGGGAATCACGTTGCGCGAGCCGGGATGCAGGCTCAGGCAACCGACGGTGCCGCAGGCATGGGGTTGTTGTTCGTGGGCGATGCGATTCACCGCGCTGACCACTTGCGCCGCGCCTACCAGTGCGTCCTTGCGCAGGTGCATTGGCGTCGGGCCCGCGTGGGCTTCGACGCCAGTGAGCGTCAGGTCGAACCACTTCTGGCCCAGGCAGCCCATGACCACGCCGATGGTGGTGGCCTGGTCTTCCAGCACCGGACCCTGCTCGATATGCGCCTCGAAATAGGCGCCCACCGGATGGCCCAGCACGGCGCGGGAACCGGCATAGCCGATGCGCTGCAATTCAGCGCCCACCGACAGCCCTTGCTCGTCCTGTTTGTCGAGGGTTTCCTGCAGGTCGAACTTACCGGCGAACACCCCGGAACCCATCATGCACGGCGGGAATCGCGAGCCTTCTTCGTTGGTCCACACCACCACTTCAATTGGCGCTTCGGTCTCGATGTTCAAATCATTGAGGGTGCGGATCACTTCCAGGCCGGCCATCACGCCGTAGCAACCGTCGAACTTGCCGCCGCTAGGCTGGGTGTCGATATGGCTGCCGGTCATCACCGGCGCCAGTGCCGGATTACGCCCGGCACGGCGGGCAAAGATGTTGCCGATGGCGTCGACGCTGACGCTGCACCCGGCGGCTTCGCACCATTGCACGAACAGGTCGCGGGCCTGGCGGTCGAGGTCGGTAAGGGCCAGGCGGCACACGCCGCCCTTGGGTGTGGCGCCGAGGCGGGCAAGGTCCATCAGCGATTGCCACAGGCGCTCGCGGTTGATCAGCGGGGCGTTGCTCTGGAGCGGTTGCGCAAAACTATTCATCAGCAGTCTCCGGTCAGGCACTCAGGGCCAGGTAACGGTTTTTGATCGTCGGGTCGGCGCGGAAGGCTTCGGCACTGCCTTCGTACACCACGCGGCCCTGTTCGAGGACGTAATGGCGGTCGGCGAGCTTGTCGCAGACCATCAGGTTCTGTTCCACCAGCAGCACCGGCAGGCCGTCTTCCTTGACCTTGCGCAGGATCTTCACCAACTCGTCGACGATCACCGGCGCGAGGCCTTCGGTGGGCTCATCGAGGATCAGCAGCTTGGGATCGTTGAGCAGCGCGCGGGCGATGGCGAGCATCTGTTGCTCACCGCCGGATAGCGCGTGGCCGGCGTTTTTACGGCGCTCCCTGAGGCGCGGGAACATGCCGTACACGTCTTCCATCTGCCAGCGGCTGGTCTTGCGCACGGCAATGCGCAGGTTTTCCTCCACCGTGAGCAGGCGGAAAATCCCGCGGTTCTCCGGCACCAGCGCCAGACCCTGGCGGGCGATTTCGAAGATTTTCTGCCCCACCAGCGGCTGGCCGTTGAAGTGAATCTGGCCCTGGCGCGGGCAGATAATCCCGAGGATGCTACGCAGGGTGGTGGTCTTGCCGGCACCGTTGCGCCCCAGCAGGGTCACCAGTTCGCCAGGGTTGACGGTCAGGGACACGCCTTCAAGGACGTGGCTCTTGTCGTAGTAGGAATGGATATTGTCGACGGTCAGCATCAGGCGGCTTCTCCCAAATAGGCGGTGCGCACGCGCTCGTCGGCGCGCACGAATTCCGGTGTGCCTTCCACCAGGATCTGGCCGTGGCTCATCACGGTGATACGTTGGCTGATGGACATGACGATGCTCATGTTGTGCTCGATCAACAGCACGGTATGGTCGCGGCCGAGGTCGCTGATCAGTTGGGTCATGATCGGGATGTCGTCGATGCCCATGCCCGAGGTGGGTTCGTCGAGCATCAGCAGCTTGGGTCTGGAGCAGATCGACATGCCGACTTCCAATACCCGCTGCTGGCCGTGGGACAACTCGCCGGCCAGGGTGTCGGCGCGGGCGGTGAGTTGCAGGCGTTCCAGCACCTGGTCGGCCATTTCCAGGTGTTCGCGCTTGCTGTCGACCCGGCGCCAGAAGTTCAGGGCGCGGGCTCCGTCGCGGCCCTGGGCGGCCAGGCGCAGGTTTTCGCGCACGCTGAGGTTCTGGAACAGGCTGGTGAGCTGGAACGAGCGGGCCATGCCCAGGCCGACGCGGCCGTGGGCCGGTTTGCGCATCAGGTTCTTGCCGTCGAAATGAATTGCTCCGGCGGTGGCCTGGCGCTCGCCGGTCAGGCAGTGGAACAGGCTGGTCTTGCCGGCGCCATTGGGGCCGATGATGGTGTGGATGGTGCCGGCTTCGACCTTGAGGTTGACGCCGTTCACCGCGTGGAATGCGCCGTAGGCCAGTTCCAGATTCTTGGTTTCCAACAGGATGCTCATGACAGCTTCTCCTTGCTCACAACGTCGGCCTTGCGGCTGCCGCGCACACGGTCGAACAGGGTCGACAGACCGCCCCACAAACCGCCGCGCATGAAGATCACCACCAGGATCAGGATCACCCCCAGCAGCATCAGCCAGCGCGGCCACAGATCGGAAAGGAAGTCCCCCAGCAGCACGATGGAACCGGCGCCCAGCAACGAGCCGAACAGCGAGCCGGTGCCGCCGACGATGGTCATGATCAGGATGTTTTCGGACATCGCCAGGTCGATGTTCGACAGCGGCACAAAGTGCAGCAGCATCGCGTACAGCGCCCCGGCAATCCCGGTGACGGCGCCGGACAACACGAACACCAGGATCTTGAAGTGGCGGGTGTCATAGCCGATGGCCGAAGCGCGGGTTTCGTTTTCGCGAATCGCCATCAGCGTGCTGCCGAATGGAGAGGCGATCACCCGGCGGGCACCGATGAAGATCAGCAGGAACAGCACCGCGACAAACCCGTAGAACGCGCGGGCGTCGGTCAGCGACAGCAGCACGGTGTCACCGATGCGGATTTCCGGGCGCGGCACGCTGAGCAGGCCGTTGTCGCCGCCGGTCCAGTCGCTCAGGGTGTAGGCGACGAAGTAGGCCATCTGGCTGAAGGCCAGGGTCAGCATTACGAAGTAAATGCCGGTGCGGCGGATCGCCAGGGCACCCACCAGGAAAGCCAGGAAACCACCGGCGACGGCGGCACCCAGCAGTGCGCTGAACAGCCCCAGTTGCAGGTGAATCATCAACAGCGCCGCGCAGTAGGCGCCGGCCCCGAAGAAGATGCCTTGGCCGAACGACAGCAGCCCGGTGTAACCCAGCAGCAGGTTGCAGGCGAGGGCGGCCATGGCAAATATCAGAATCTCGGTGGCCAGGGTCGCCGAGGGCAGAATCAAAGGCAGGCCGATCAATACCACGAGCACCAACAGCAGCATGTAGCGCGACTGGGTCTTGGCGAACGGCAGGGGATTTTTCTCGCTCATGTCAGGCTCTCCCGAACAGGCCGTAAGGACGCACCAGGATCACCACGGCCATCGCACCGTAGATCATCAGGCTCGCGCCCTGGGGCCAGAGTGTGGTCATCAGGCTTTGCACCACGCCGACCAGCAGGCCGCCCACCAGTGCACCGCTGAAGGAACCCATGCCGCCGATCACCACCACCACGAACGCCACGCCGAGGATTTCCGGGCCGACGAAGGGCTGGGCGCCGCGCAACGGGGCGAACAGCACACCGGCGACGCCGGCGAGGGCCACGCCGAGGGCGAAGGTCATGGAGAACAGGCGGAAAATGTTGGTGCCCAGCAGGGACACGGTTTCCGTGCTTTCACTGCCGGCCCGCACCAGGGCGCCGAAGCGCGTGCGTTCCAGCAACAGCCACAGGCCCAGGCCGACGAGGCCGGAGAACACGATCAGGAACAGGCGGTAGTAGGGGTAGACAAAATCGCCCACCACCAGCACCCCGCGCAGCAATTCCGGTACGGCGACGCTCTTGCCCACCGGGCCCCAGATCATCACGCTGACTTCCTGGATGATCAGGGCAATCCCCAGGGTCACCAGAATCTGGAACATGTGCGGCAAGTGATAAATCCGCTGGATCAATAATCGCTCGATCACCCAGGCCAGCGCGGCCACCACCAGCGGCGCGATCAGCAGTGCCAGCCAGAAGCTGCCGGTGAGGCTGACGGCGGTGTAGCAGATGTAGGCGCCCAGCAAAAAGAACGCACCGTGGGCGAAGTTGACGAAGTTCAGCAGGCCGAAAATGATCGTCAAGCCGACCGCGATCAGGAAGTAGATCATCCCAAGGCCCAGGCCGTTGAGAATCTGGAACAGGTAAAGATTAAGCATGCAGGAACCCTCGGCAGGTGGCCGCATGAGCGGCCCTGCGCTGTGTCACCAGTAGATTTTCAGCGGATCAGCCGAGCACGCAGCCCGTGGCTTCCACCGGCGGGAACGACTGGCCGGAGCTGAGCACCTTGGCCAGATCGTCCTTGTCGGCCATGTCGCCTGCGGCCTTGCCCACCAGCAGGTAGTAGTCCTTGATCACCTGATGGTCGCCGGCGCGGATCGACTCCTTGCCGGTGGGGCCTTCGTAGCTCAGGCCCTGCATGGCCTTGGCCACGGTCGGCCCGTCGAAACTGCCGGTGGAGATGATGGTTTCGAGCATGACCTTGGTGCTGATGTAGTCGGCGGCCAGCGGGTAGGTGGGGTTGATGCCGTATTTGGCCTTGGTGAGTTTCACCAGGTCACGGTTGAGCGGGGTGTCGACCTGATGCCAGTACTGAGCGCCGAGGTACACACCTTCCAGTACGTCACTGCCCAGCTCCTGGAACTGGTCGAGGCCGGCGGACCACACCAGCAACACTTTCATGCGCTCCTTGATACCGAAGTTCACCGCCTGGCGCAGGGTGTTGGACGACTGGCTGCCGAAGTTCAGCAGCACCAGCACGTCGGGTTTGGCGGCGATGGCATTGGTCAGGTAGCCGGAGAACTCCTGCTCCTGCAGCGAGTGGTAGCTGTTGCCGGCGTGTTCCAGGCCATGCTCGGCCAGCACCGATTTGGCGCCTTCGAGCAGGGCTTCGCCGAACACGTATTGCGGGGTGATGGTGTACCAGCGCTTGGCGTCGGGCAGCAGCTTGATCAACGGCACGAGGGTCTCGCGGATCGCGCCGTAGGTCGGCACCGACCAGCGGAACGTGGCGCTGTTGCAGTCCTTGCCGGTGACTTCATCGGCGCCCACCGGGGTCATGAACACGCCACCGGCCTTGCTCACTTCCTTGGCCACCGCGAGTGCCGAAGACGACAGGGTACAGCCCTGGAAAAAGCGTGCGCCGTCCTGCTGGATCGCTTCCTGGACTTTACGCACGGCCTTGCCGGCGTTGCCTTCGGTGTCGATCACTTTGTAGACCAGCGGGCGGCCGAGCAACTCGGGATACTGTTCCACCGCGAGGCGTGAACCCATGTCGGCAAATTTGCCATAACTGGCAAAGGCGCCAGACATGGACTTGAGGCCGTAAAAGGTAAAAGGCTCGGCGGCGAATGCAGAGCGCACGCTCAGCGGGAGGCTGAGGGCGGCGGCTGCGGTGAGACTGGCTTTCAACAACGTACGACGCTGCATGGGGTGACTCCCTGGATTAGTTATTGGCAGGAGTGGCAATGGCGATACGGTGGAGCACGGCCTGTGGGCAGGCCTTTTATTGGTGGAGGGTGCGGCTTAGTGGTTGTGGTCGAACTCCAGCAGAAAGTGCGGGCTGACTTCACCTTCAAGGGCGGTCATGTGGTGTTCGGCGTCGCACATGTGTTCGTGCATAAGGCTGCGTACGGTGGCTTCGTCTTCGGCCCGGAAGGCGATCAGCAGTTGTTTGTGGTAGTCGAGGTTGGCGGCGTCGAATTGCTTGCGCTTGGGTTTGTAGGCTTTTTTCAGCACGACCAGGTCACGCAGCAGGTCGTTGAGGAATTGCGCCATGAAGCTCAGCAGCGGGTTGGGGCAGGCCTTGGCCAGCAGGTTGTGGAATTCCAGTTCGGCGATGCGTTGTTCGCGTTGGCCGGCTTCGCTGTCTTCGGGGGCGCTGCAGAAATCGACGTTGTCCTGGAGGGCGCGGTAGTCGTCTTCGCTCAGGCGGCCCAGGACCGAGACGGCGAGTTCGACTTCGATGACTTTGCGCAGCTGGTAGACCTGCTCGCCGTCCAGGTGCTGGAAGTGCAGATAGTTGCGCAGGGCGCGGCTGGCGGGTTCGGTGCCGGCCTGGTTGAGATAGGCGCCGCCGCTGGGGCCGGTGCGGGTGTTGACCAGGCCTTCGACTTCCAGCGCCTTGAGGGCTTCGCGGGCGGAGCCTTTGGAGCACTGGAAGCTTTCCATCAGTTCGCGTTCGGTGGGCAAGCGGTCGCCGGGCTTCAGGGCGTCGGTGACGATGGAGCGTTTGACCGACTCGACGATCACGTCGGAGAGCTTCTGGCGTTTGCGGCGCAGCGGGCGGCTTAGCATGGTGTTTGATTGATCCTATTAATGCGGATTAATAGTACTTAATAGGGGTTTGGGGTGGGGCGTCAACGGAGGGGGTCGCTTTTGGTTTGGATGGGTCGTAAATGGTGGGGGTGTGCATATCCGTTTCTTCGGTTATG
>NZ_JACAQC010000013.1:0-120270 GCF_013385345.1 Pseudomonas sp. I8001 | reverse complement strand
CTGTAAGAGCGGAACCAATAGAGGCCGTTACCCAAACAACGGATATGTACCCTCAACCGTGCTTCTTGTAACGACGAATCCGAATATCCGCCTGCTCCTTGTGCCCCGCAAACCCTTCCATCCCGCAAAGCCGCGAGCAGTATTCCCCTACCAACACCGAAGCCTCATCCGTCAGCACCCGCTGGTACGTGCACGTCTTGATGAACTTGCCGACCCACAGCCCGCCGGTGTACCGCGCAGTCCCGGTGGTAGGCAATGTGTGGTTGGTCCCAATCACCTTATCGCCATAGGAAACGTTGGTGCGCTCACCGAGGAACAACGCGCCGTAATTGGTCATGTGCTCCAGGAAATACAACGGATCGCGGGTCATCACCTGCACGTGCTCGGAGGCGATGCGATCGGCTTCCTGCACCAGCTCGTCGACGCTGTCGCACAGGATGATTTCGCCATAGTCGCGCCAGGCGACAGAAGCAACCGGTGCGGTGGACAGGATCGCCAACTGCCGCTCGATCTCCGCCGGCAGGGTTTGCGCCAACTCCGCACTGTTCGTCAAAAACACCGCAGGCGAATTAACCCCATGCTCCGCCTGCCCCAACAAATCGGCAGCGATGATTTCAACATCGCTGCTGTCATCAGCAATCACCAGTGTCTCTGTAGGCCCGGCAATCAAGTCGATACCAATCTTGCCGAACAACTGACGCTTGGCCTCGGCCACATACGCATTACCCGGCCCAACGATCATATCCACCGGCTTGAACGTATCGGTGCCCAACGCAAACGCAGCAATCGCCTGCACCCCGCCCACGCAATAGATCTCATCGGCACCCGCCAAATACATCGCCGTCACAATGGCCGGATGAGGCTTGCCATCAAACGGCGGCGCGGCCGCAACAACGCGCTTCACCCCGGCCACCTTGGCCGTCAGCACGCTCATATGCGCCGACGCCAGCAACGGGTACTTGCCGCCCGGAATGTAGCAAGCCACCGAGTTCACCGGAATATTGCGATGCCCAAGGATCACGCCAGGCAAGGTCTCGACTTCCACATCGTGCATCGAGGCTTTTTGCACCTCGGCGAAGCGCCGGACCTGGGCCTGGGCAAAGGTGATATCGCCGATTTCCTGCTCGGACAGGCTCGCCACGCAGGCGGCAATTTCTTCGTCGCTCAGCCGGAAAGATACAGGCGACCACTGATCAAACTGCTTCGAGTATTCACGTACGGCCGCATCGCCGTTACGGGCGACGTTGGCGATGATGCGCTCAACGGTATCGCGGACTTGGGCGGCAATCTCGGCTTGGGCTTCGACCGGTTTAGGCGTTTTCAGGTAACGAATCATCAGTGGCTCCAGGTGGTTCTTGAGGGCACGCGACATGCCCCCGGCATTGGCAACCATCTTTTCCTACCCCCCTGCCCCGGGCAATTTCGCAGCCTCCCTATTGGTGACGCAACCTGACGCAACACAGACGCAGTGTTGAAGCACTGCGGCGGGCTGCTGACGTTATTCGTATAACCCCCGATGAAAAACATGTAAGCCCCATTGACTTAGGGATTCGGAGTGATAGGTTAAATAAGCGGTTATACGTATAACCTAACAATCACACCCAACGTAAAGAGGTGATCAACCGTGAGTCGAGTCTTGTATCTATTCGGTGGCTGGCCCGGCCATTTCCCCTACGAAATTGCGGCATGGGCGCGCACCGTTTTCCAGGAACTGGATTTCGAGGTCGAAGAGTCCACCGACATCTTCACACTGGACAGGGACTTGACCGGTTATGACCTGATCGTGATCGGCTGGAACAACGCCGTCACCACCGAGACGCTCACCGCGTCCCAGGAAAACCGCCTGCTGGAAGCGATCGAAAGCGGCACCGGCCTGGTGGGTTGGCACGGCGCAGGCGCGGCGTTTCGCGCCAGCCTCAAATATCACTGGGTGCTCGGCGGCTCATTCCTCGAACACCCGATGGGTGAAGGCTTTCCCCACCCGTACCAGGTCAACGTCATCGACCACAGCCACGAGGTGACCCAGGGCGTCGAGGATTTCGAGGTACGGTCCGAGCAGTACTACATGCAGGTCGACCCGAACATTCATGTGCTGGCTGAAACCACCTTCGACGGCAACCCCTTCCCCTGGCTCAACGGCCATCGCAGCCCGGTGGCCTGGGTGCGCCAGTGGGGCCAGGGGCGGGTGTTCTATCACTCCATCGGGCACGACACCAGCAACCTCGCCGACCCGAATATCCGCCGCCTGACCAAGCAAGGCCTGAACTGGGCGACACGCGGGCGTGCAGCCAGTACCGCCGAGGCAACCCCCTCCGTTTCATCAACCCAAGGAGTCCTGTCATGACTAAATTGACCGGCAGCCAGATCGTGGCTCAAACCCTGAAAAACTATGGCGTCGAATACGTCGCCGGTATTCCCGGCCACGGTATCTGGACCCTGACCGACGCCTTCCTCGAAGAAGACTCCAAGCTCAAGTTCATCCAGGTGTTCCATGAGCAGAGCGCGGTGCACCTCGCCGATGGTTACTACCGGGTGAGCGGCAAGCCGATGGCGGCAGTGACGTCCATCGGTGCCGGCGCCGCCAACACGGTAATCGGCATGGCCACCGCGTTTACCGACTCCACCAGCCTGATGCTGATCACCGGCGGGCCACCCACCCACATGCGTGGCCATGGCTTGCTGCAGGAGCTGGAGCGCTACACCGACAACGACTTCCCGAAAATCGCCGAGGCCGTGACCAAGCGTCATTGGGTGGCGACCCGTGTTGAAGAGTTGCCGTTCATGATGCACCGCGCCTGGAGCGCAATGGTCACCGGACGCCCGGGGCCGGTGCACCTGGAAATCCCGATGGATGTGCAGGCCGAGGCCGCTGAAGTGACCCTGCATGCCCTCGAAGAGCGCACCCCGATCGGCAAATGCTTCCCGGACCCGGCAGCCACCGCACGCGCAGTGGAAGAGCTGAAACTGAGCAAGCGCCCGGTGCTGGTGATCGGCGGCGGCGTGATTACCGGCGAAGCCAGCGCGGAATTGTTCGCCCTGGCCGAAGCCTGGAAGATCCCGGTGGTCACCACTTGGAACGGCAAGAGCGGCTTCCCGGAAGATCACCCGTTGTTCGCCGGCAGTGTCGGCCAGACCGGCACCCTGTGCGGCAATAAAGTCGCGTCCACCGCAGACGTGATCATCGCCGTGGGCTGCCGTTTCACCGACTGGTCGTCGTCCAGCTACGCCAAGGGCGTGACCTTCGCGATCCCGCCGTCGAAGCTGATCCACATCGACATCGACCCGCATGAAATCGGCAAGAACTACCCGGTGACCGTGGGCATTTGTGCCGACGCCAAATACGCCCTCGCCGCCATTGTCGAAAGCCTGAAAGGCGAGACGGTTGAACGCGAAGAGTACCTGAGCGACCTGCGCGGTTATCAGGAAGAATGGGAAACCAAACTGGCGGGCCGTCGTGACTCCGATCGCTTTCCGTTCACCTCGCAACGCCCCCTCGGCGCGCTGCGCAAAGTGTTCCCACGGGACACCATCGTGGTGGTTGGCTCGGGCAACACCCAGGGCGCGGTCAAGCAGACTTTCCCGGTTTATACGCCACGTACCCACCTGACCTCCGGCGGCTTCTCGTCCATGGGCTGGGCCGTACCTGCGGCCATCGGTGCGAAGTTGGCGGCGCCTGACCAGCCGGTGGTGTGCATCCTCGGGGATGGCGATTTCCTGATGACCTCCCAGGAAATTGCGATCTGCGTGACCAACAATATCCCTGTGGTGTTCCTGATCCAGAACAACGCCGGCTACATGTCGATTCGCGGTGGCCAGCGCAAGCAGACCAGCCGCCATATAGGCACTGAATTCAACCACCCGGACGGCACGCCCTACAGCCCGGACTTCAAGGCGGTGGGCGAAGCCTTCGGCCTCAAATCCTACCGTGTGGAGCGCCCGGAAGACCTTGAGCCTATCCTGCAGGAAGCGCTGGATTTGAATGTGCCGGTGCTGATCGAAGTACCCACCGACCGCGATGCGGCTGGCCCTTGGGTGCCCGGCTGGTGGGACTTCCCGATTCCGGAATACATCACCGACGAACGCCAGGATGAGTACTGGCAAATCCGTAATTCCGAACAACACCTGTAAATGCCGGAGCGGCTCACATGAGTGATGCATTGATTTCGCATCATGCAGAGCTGAATCCACAACCGGGGGCGCCGCGCGAACCGCGCGCCCTCGACGTGGTGACACCTGATGCAGATGGCACGATCAACTGTGACGTGGTGATTATCGGCTCGGGCATGGGCGGTTCGACCTTCGCCCATGCCCTGCGTGACAGCGGGCTGGATATTGTGATCGTCGAACGAGGGGATTTCCTGCCCCGGGAAATCCAGAACTGGAGCGCTGAAGCGGTGTTCGGCCAAGGACGCTATCGCAATGCCGAACCGTGGCTGGACCAGGCCAACCAAGCATTTTCGCCGGGGGTGTTTTATTACGTCGGCGGCAACACCAAATTCTACGGCGCCATGCTGCCACGGTTTCGCGAGGCGGACTTTGGCGAGATCCAGCATGCCGAGGGCGTGTCGCCTGCGTGGCCCGTCAGCTACGCCGAATTTGAACCCTGGTACGCCGAAGCGGAAAAGCTCTACCGCGTGCATGGCCAGGCCGGCATTGACCCCAGCGAACCCTGGCGTTCAGGACCCTTCCCGCAACCGGCACTCAAGCACGACCCGGCCCTGGTTGCGCTGGAGCAAAGCATGCAGCGTGCCGGACTCAAGCCGTTCGTGATGCCGGCGGCGGTGGACTATGGCGATGGCGGCGATTGCGTATTGTGCTCAACCTGCGATGGCTATCCGTGCCTGGTGGAGGCCAAGGCCGACGCTGAAGTTTCTGCGCTCAGGCCCGCCCTGCGCAGTGGCAGCATTCGGCTGATGACTCGCACCACGATCAGGCAGCTGAACACCGATAACGATGGCAAAACCGTGACTCAAGCGCGGGGTCTGTTCGATGGACGCGAGGTGACACTGCGTGCCAAACGCTTCGTGCTGGCGTGCGGCGCAGTCAACAGTGCGGCATTGCTGTTCAAGTCTGCGAACGCTCAACATCCTCATGGCCTGGGCAATAGCTCTGGGCAGTTGGGGCGTAACTACATGGTGCACAACAGCACCTTCATGCTGGCGGTGGACCCGCGACGCAAGAACAACGTGACCTTCCAGAAAACCCTGGCCATCAACGACTGGTACAGCGCCAGCCCGCACAACGCATTCCCCTTGGGTAATGTGCAGATGCTGGGGAAAATCCGCGAGCCGATGATCAGTGCCATGCGGCCCTGGCTGCCGAAATTCGCTTCACGCTATATCACTGACCACAGCGTAGACCTGTACCTGACCTCGGAAGATCTGCCGACCCAGGACAACCGCGTCACCTACGACACGCAGCGCGGTGCGATCAAGGTTCACTGGACGCCGAACAACCTCAAGGCCCATGAAGGACTGGTGAGCAAGGCCACCCAAACCATGCGTGATGCAGGGTATCCGCTGATCCTCAAGGCGCGCATGGGCATCGCGACGAACTCCCACCAGTGCGGCACTGCCGTGATGGGCAAGGACCCTACCACCAGCGTGCTGGACCTGAACTGCAAGCTGCATGACATGGAGAATGTATGGGTGGTGGACAGCTCGTTCTTCCCGTCGTCGGCGGCGGTTAATCCGGCACTGACCATCGCGGCGAATGCCCTCAGAGTAGCGGCACACTTCAAGGGGCAGCCCGGGTAAAGGTGGGAGCTGGCTTGCCTGCGATGCAGTCGACTCGGTCTGTCAGTGGTATTGAGTCGATACCATCGCAGGCAAGCCAGCCCCTACAGCGATCCCTTACCAACGGGATCAGGCGTCTGCCTGCTGGATACTGCGGGTCGATGTACGCACCACCAGCTTGGTGGCGAAAATCTTTTGCTCGGGCGCCAGCGGCGCATCAGCCGGGGCATTCAATTGCTCGGTCAGCATGCGTGCGGCGTACACGCCCTTCTCCACCATGGGTTGGGCAATGGTGGTCAAACCGAGTTGCACCGCCTCGGGAATATCGTCGAAGCCGATCACCGAAAGCGTCTGCGGCACTTGGCGACTGAGGGCGTGGGCGGTTTTCATGCAGGCAATCGCCATCACATCCGAGCACGCCACCACTGCCGTGACGTCGTTGGAGGTCAGCAATGTGAACGCTGCGGCCTGGCCGGACGTGGAATCCAGCCCACCGGCCTCGATCACGCTCAGGTCTTCAAACGCCAGGCCCGCGGCGGTGGCCGCCTCCACGTAACCGGTGAGGCGTTCGCGGACAATCCGCTCACTGGCACTTTTGAAGCGTTGCAGGTCAATCGGGCCGCGGTAACCATCCGGGTTGAGGCGGTCAATGATGACGCCGATCTTGCGGTGGCCCAGGTCCAGCAGATGCTGCATTTGCGTGCGAGCCGCACCGCGATCGTCGATGCCGACAAAAAACGAATTCTCGACCAGCGGCGAGTCGATCACCACGAACGGAATACTGTGCTTCACCACCGCCAGCACCGCCGGGTGATCATCGGGCAGGGTCGAGATAATCAGGCCATCCACCAGCCCGCGCAGGGCCAGGCTGCCGTGGCTCGCCGCCGGGCCCCGGCCCACCAGGCGGTTGTTGTTGAGCGGAAACAGTGTCAGTGCGACATTTTCCAACTCGCCCACTTCACTGATGCCGCGCAGCATGGCGATGGTGCACGGGTCGGCAAAGGCCAGGGACAACTTGTCCATCATCATCAACCCGATGGCGCCGATCTTGCCCGAGCGCAGGCTGCGGCCCAGCACATTGGGGCCCGGGTAGCCCAATGAAGCGGCCACCTCGAGGATATGCTCGCGCTGGGCCGGGGACAGTTTGGAAGGTCGGTTGTAGGCGTAAGACACCGCAGGCTGGGACACCCCTGCCGCCAGTGCTACGTCTTTCATTGAAACGGCCATCGCTTGCTTCCCAATCCTTTTGAAACCTCATGCGAGGTCATGAAAAAACAGGCGCTCAGTGTACCCGTTGAGGGGAAACCTTCGGAACCAGTCGTGTGGCACTGAACATGATTGCGACCATCAGCGAGGCAACCGCCAGCAGCGCCCAGGATAGATTCGTCGCGTGGGCGAACAAGCCGATCACCGCCGGGCCCATCAGGATACCCAGATAACCGAGGCTGGTGGCAGCGGCAATCGCCAGTTCCCCCGGCATGGTCTTTTGCGCGCCCGCCAGCGACAGGTACACCGGCGCGATATTGGCCAAACCGATGCCGATGACCGCAAACCCCACCAGGTTCACCTGCCAGTTCGTCGCGAGCACCACCGTGAGAAAGCCCAGGATTACAATCAGGCCACCGCCCACCAGTACCAGCCGGGCGCCGAGCCTGAGCAGAATCCGGTCGCCACTCAAGCGCCCCAACGCCATCATCACGGCGAAGCAGGCGTAGCCCAGGCCTGCAATGGAAGGCTCGACATCACGCACCTGGGTCAGGAACACCGCGCTCCAGTCGAGAATCGCACCTTCGGCCAGAAACGCGAACAGGCACAGCACCCCCAGCACCAGGACTTTACGCGTGGGCCGCACAAAGATCGGGCTGCCCTCTTCGCCGCTGCGCCCGAGCATCTGGCGCCCGTAACTCAGGACAAACGCAGCCAGTGCCGCCATCACCGCGCTGCTGGCCAGCAACGGCGTGGCGCCCAGCCAGAGCAGCGCGGTGATCCCCGCCGCACTGACAATCGTGCCCAGGCTGAACAAGCCATGAAAACCCGACATCAAGGACCGCCCGGTCGCACGCTCAACCATCACGCCCTGTACGTTCATCGTCACATCCACTGCGCCGCACCCTGCACCGAACACGGTCAGGGCAAACATCAAGCCCAAGAATGAATGTGTGGTCGCCAGCAGAGGCAGCGTCAGAAACACCAGGGCGATGCCGATGTGCATGGTAAAGCGGCAACCTTTGCGGGCGTTCAGGATGCCCGCCAGCGGCATCATCACCAGTGAGCCGAGGCCCAGGCACAGCAACAGGATGCCCAATGCGCCGTCGTCCACCCCGGCCCGGCTGCGCGCATAGGGAACCAGCGGCGCCCAGGCGCCCATGCACAGGCCGGACAGCAGAAACGTCAAGCGGTAGGCCGACATATGCGGCGTGGAGCACGGCAATAACAACTCTTGAGACGACACGGAAACCCCAATACCTGGACAGTTGGAGTTATACGTATAACTTAAAACTCAAGCGCCAGCCACTGCCTTGTGACTGTTACATATTCTGGATTGATAAAGCATTGACAGCCTACAGGGTGCAGGTTTTACTTCCGCAAGGTTATTCGTATAACCCAAAATTGCATAACCACCCCACAAAAACAAAAGGGACCATGCAGCGTGATAAGCACTTTCCAGAAAACCCCGATCCCCCCGCGTATTCGCAAGGCACGTATCGCCACCTTTCTCGGCTTCATGATGATCGGCGCTATGATGTACATCTGGTCCACCGGTGTAAGCGTGTTCAGGACCCAGCTTGGCCTGACGGGAGAACTCGGGGACTCGAGTTTCGGCCTGATTGCCCTCGGGGTCGGGGTCGGCTCCGCAGCCGGTGCGCTGCTGGTCGGGCGGCTGCTGGACACCTTCGGCGCCAAGCCGGTAATTACCCTTGGCGCCCTCGCCTATCCCCTTTCGATTATCCCGCTGGGCTTCGTCAACGGTTTCTGGTTTGCGCTGTGTTTCGGCTCTGTGCTGGGGCTGTTGCGCGGCGCCCTGGATACCGCCTTGAATGCCCACGGCGTGCAGGTTGAACGGTTTTATCGACGCTCGATCATGTCCGGCTTCCATGCCTTCTATTCCCTGGGCGGCTTCCTGCTGGGCATGGCATGCAGTTGGCTGACCCGGTTCTACACCGACAGCGTGCTGGTGCCTTACACCGTACTGGGCCTGGCGATGTTCATTCTGGGCTGTGTGTTCAGCCGATGGTTGCTGGGCAAGCATGATGTGCCCGACGCCCAGCTCGACGACTGGCAAGCGGGCACCCAGTCCCGGGACGAAACCGGCAAGGGCCCTTCGGCCAAGACACTGCTGGTGATGATCGCTCTCGGCACCTTGCTGCTGGGCAGCATGATGGGCGAAAACGCAATTGCCGACTGGGGCCAGGAATACATTCGCCGGGAGTTCGCGACCACCACCTCGACCGCAGGCATGGCGGTCTCACTGTTCGTCGGTGCGTCATTCGTGGGGCGTCTTTTTGGCGACCGCCTGGCCGCTGCGTTCGGTAATGCGCAGGTGGTGTTTGGATGCGGTACGTTGTGCGTCCTCGGCATGATCACCACGATATTGGGCGGTACGGCCGTGACCGGCGTTGTCGGCTTCGCGCTGTTTGGCCTCGGCCTTTCGTGCATCGCACCGTTGATGATCTCCGCCGCCGGGCGCCGGGACCCGGCACATGCCGGGCGCAATATCGGCATCGTCAACTGCATAGGATTTTCCGGGATGCTGGTGGGCCCCGCCGTCATCACCGTCATCGTCAGCAACTTCGGCCTGAGCAAGCTGATGTTCTTCCCGCTGGTGATGCTCGGTTTGCTCGCGACGTTCGGCCCACTGCTGATGCGCGCGCCGAAGAAAACCGTTGCCCGCGGCAAAGCGCAAACCGAGGTGTGAGGGAGGCCCGCATCGTCACTGCACCGGCAGGAAATTCATCAGCAGCAAGCTTTGCGCGTAGTTGAGCCCGATGCGCCGGTAGCGTTCGTCGAGCATCTGGGTCAACAGGTCGAGGCGCGCGACGATCTTGCCGAACTCCACGGCAAAGCTGAGGTTGCTGCCCGCCTCCGAGATCTCGTTGGAGAACAGCAACAGCGAGCCATTGGCATCCTGGCGCTGACTGAGCAGCCAGGTGGCCTTCTCGATATTGCGCGCGGCATTGCTGACGAACTGCGGGTTGATCGAGTCCGTTATATAAAACTCGGTGCGCCCGCCGTGTGCCGTCACCAGCATGCTGCCGATCGCGTAGATGAAGGCGCCTACCCGGTCGCCGCGAAACTCCGGGCTCAGGGAATAGCTCAGCGCCGCCAGGTCGCGACGATCCCCCAGGGCGGGCAGTGGTTGGCGAAGTTCGATGGCCTGGCGGATTTGCCGGGCGGCGGTCACCGCGTCGGTGTAACCCGATTGACGCCACTGGTTGGGGTTGCGCAGGTAGAGCTTGCTCATCAGCAGATACAGGCTTTGCAGGTTGTCGCGCATGCTCAGGGTGGCCATGCGATCAACGCTGGTCTGGAAGAATTCATCGGGCTTGCCGTTGCTGAACTGCGTGGCAATATCGCGCCCCTGCTGCTGGCTGCAACCATTGGCGCAAAGCATCAAAACCGCAGCCAGCCACAGCGGCTGACGCATCCATCGGGTGATAAAAACAGGTAACGTGCGATCCATCGGCACCAGGTCTGGGTCTGCTGTCCACGCCGGAAATTAGTGTGGTCGGGACAGAGATAGATCGGAAGAACGGGAAAAAGTGCAGTGAGGGCGGCAAACCAATAATTTTTCCAGAGGTGCATCCACTTTGATCCTTGGTACGTAGATTCAATACCCTCACCCGGAGGGCACAAGCACCAAGGAGATACATCATGCACGCCATCTACAAAAAAATTGCTGCCGTTGCCTGCTTTACGTTCCTCTCCGTCACCACATCCCTAAGTTTTGCCACCGACACCGTAATGGTGGGCGGCGCGGCGATGTATCCGACGAAAACCATCGTCGAAAACGCAGTCAACTCAAAGGACCACACCACTCTGGTGGCGGCGGTCAAGGCAGCCGGACTGGTGGATACCCTTAACAGCAAAGGCCCGTTCACCGTATTCGCACCGACCAACGAAGCTTTCGCCAAGCTCCCCGCAGGCACCGTGGATACGCTTGTGAAACCTGAGCACAAAGCCGATCTCACAAAAATCCTGACCTATCACGTGGTGGCTGGCACTCATACCTCTGCACAACTGATGGCCGACGCCAAGAAGAACGGCGGTACCGTGATGTTGAAAACCGTGCAGGGTGAGTCGCTGACGATCAAGCTGCATGACGGCAAACTGTGGGTGGTGGATGCCAAGGGTGGCAAGGCCAGCATCAGCATTGCGGATGTGATGCAGTCCAATGGCGTGATTCATGTGGTTGATTCGGTGCTGATGCCGTAATCGTCGCTTGACACCGAAAAGCCCGACGCAGTGTGCGTCGGGCTGATTCGGATGCTTCAGTTGTCGGGGTGTTCACTCGCGACAGAATCAGCCGCATCCACATCCGACATATCCTCTTCCAGAGGGGCGTCATCGTCCGGCGGTAGAGGCGCTTCAGGTTGATCGCGCCGAGGATCATGCCCGGTTTCATTGTCTGTACCGCGCGTTACGCCCTGCTGGGATACGTTTCCAGGGGCCTTCTCGTCAATTTCCATGCTGGCTCTCCGTTCTAGCGCGGGATGTCCGTGCTTGAACATGAGAAACGATGCGGTGTCGCGAGTGCCGGCCGATGGACGAACGGTGGGGATCAATTTCATAACGGCCCTAACGCTCCGAGAGACTCTATCCACCGCAGGATCGCGGGTTTCTCTGCTGGTTTTTCGCCAATGCAACACACCTCGGGGTCGGTGAGAGAACACCAGACAGACACCGGGTCTCCCACTCGCAAGCCATACGAGGCTTTACGAAGCGCCGTCGTTGACCAAGCGTCAACCGTCTCGTTGAGAGACTTGTGAAAGTGCTGCCCATTGACGCTATAGCTGAAGCTCATGAACTGGCGTCCGGCCCACGATGCCTCACGCCCGACGAAGGTTACGTAGCCAGGCACCACTTGCCCCGCGTCCATGGCACTCATGAGTTCTCTCCTGAAAACAGCCCGGAAACACGTTTGTTTTTTGTGCTTTTACACTGTTATAGCTCAGAGGCCCGCAGCGCGACAGGTCCTTGGTCGCCGCCTCCGATGAGGCCTGAAACTGACTACCCGTTATGTCTGACACACATTGACATATCGATAATTCTCGATATGATCGCGCCATGGACTTACTCGAAATATTCAAAGCCCTCTCAAACCAGACACGCCTCGAAATCCTGAAAGGTTTGAAGGACCCCGAGAAGAACTTCCCTGCACAAGATGAAGGGGACGTTCACACGGTGGGCGTGTGCGTCAGCAGTATTCAGGAAGGCATCGGGCTCTCGCAGTCGACGGTGTCCGGTTACCTGTCAACGCTGCAACGGGTGGGCCTGGTCGAAGTCAGGCGCATCGGCCAGTGGACTTACTACAAGCGCAATGAAGCCACCATCCGCAGGCTTGCCGAGATCATAGGGAAAGATTTGTAGTTTTTTTATCACGGAATATCGAGATTTCGCGATATCCCTTTTTGTCGAAACGAGGAAATGCAATGAAGGCGTTGATACTCAAGTCATTTGGCGGCCCGGAATCATTCGAACTTCGCGACGTTCCCAAGCCCGTTCCGCACACGGGGCAAGTCCTGGTCCGCGTACACGCAACCTCCATCAACCCGCTGGATTACCAGGTCCGACGTGGCGACTACGCTGACCTGGTGCCGCTACCGGCGATTACCGGGCATGACGTATCGGGGGTCGTTGAGGAAGTCGGGCCAGGGGTTACGTCCTTCGCGCCAGGCGACGAAGTCTGGTACACCCCGCAAATATTTGACGGACCCGGCAGCTATGCCGAATACCACGTGGCGGCCGAAGGCATTATCGGGAAGAAGCCCCCTGCCCTGAGTCACCTTGAAGCGGCAAGCCTGAGCCTGGTCGGCGGCACCGCCTGGGAAGCGCTGGTGGTGCGTGCAGCCCTCAGGGTGGGAGAAAGCATCCTGGTGCACGGCGGCGCGGGCGGCGTCGGCCATGTGGCGATCCAACTGGCGAAAGCCATTGGCGCCCAGGTGTTCACCACCGTACGCGACGTCAATGTCGAGTTCGCGCGAAGCCTGGGCGCGGACGTAATCATCGACTACGAAAAGGAAGATTACGTCGACGCCATCCTGCGGGAAACGGGTGGCCGTGGCGTTGATGTGGTGTTCGATACCATCGGCGGCACCACATTGTCCCGTAGCCCGGACGCGCTTGCGCAACTGGGTCGCGTGGTCACGATTGTGGACACGGCGCACCCCCAGAACCTCGTCCAGGCCTGGGGCAGGAACGCGAGTTATCACTTCGTTTTCACACGACAGAACCGCGGCAAGCTGGATGAAATGAGCGCACTGATCGCCAACGGTCAACTGCGGCCACACGTTGGCGCGGTGTATTCCCTTGCCGACATCCCGCTCGCCCATTCCCGCCTTGAAAGCCCCAACAACGGCATTCAAGGGAAAATCGCGATTGCCGTGTCCGCCGGCTTACAGGAGGATTGGCGCAACGGTGCCTGAGCTGATCGCACTGAACCACTTTTTTGGAGAGCACGGGTAAATGGCAGAACTGATGGAAATGCTCGACGGCCCAAGGACCGCACAGCAGGAACTGTTCTACGACCTCGAAGATGCGACGGCCGTTATCGCCTGGTCGGTCAATCAATTGGCCACTATCGCGGGGGTCGCCAAATCACCCGACGAAGCAGTCGCCCTGATGAAGATGGGTGCACTGCTCGCGGCTCAGCAGGAAAAGCTCAGCGGGTACGCGGATGAGGTGAAGGCCGGAAGGATTGTGCGAGGAGAGGATCACTCGTGATAAATACGCTATGCACCCAACAACCTTTCACATCCCTTTCACACTCGAGCGCTTATCGTCACTCCAGCTCCTAAGTGAACACCTTTAAGCCCGCACTCCCCATCGCGGGCTTTTCTTTGCCTGGAATTTGGTAAAAGGGATATCAAAACCTTCATCCAGTTTCATTTGTTGATGGCCTGGGCTGTCGCCTTAATGCTCCCACACGAACTCGTGCACAGGAGCAAAATATAATGAAAAAACGTCAACCGTTACTTCAGCTCAATACCTTGGCCGTGGCGCTGGCATTTGCCTTGCCGGCCATGAGCTATGCCAGCGATCAGTCCGACTCCAAGGGCTTTGTCGCCGACAGCAGCTTGAATATCCTCAACCGCAACCTGTTCTGGAACCAGAACGGCAACGGCGCCCACACCCGTGACTGGAGCCAGGCGCTGATGGCGACCTACAGCTCGGGCTTCACTCAAGGCACCATTGGCATCGGCATTGATGCGTTTGCCGACCTGGCGTTGCGCATCGACGGGGACACCGACCGCGCCGGTGGCCCGAACATACCGTCCGACGCCAATGGCAATCCGGATCATGGCTTCGCGAAGGCCGGTGGTGACGTCAAGTTCCGTATTTCCAATACCACGCTCAAGGTCGGCGACCTGCAGCCTACGTCGCCGGTGTTCGCCACCGCCGATAACTACCTGATGCCACAGACCGCAACAGGCTTCCAGATCGACAGCCATGAAATCACCGGCCTGAACCTGGAGGCCGGCCATTACACCTCCGGCACCGGTACCACCACCACCTCGCGCAGCGGCGACATTCTCGCCAGCTATGCAGGCGTGGAAGCGTCGTCGGCCAGCTTCGCGGGGGGCAAATACCAGTTCAGCAAGGAATTCACCGCGTCGCTGTACGGAGCACACCTGGAAGACGTGTGGAATCAGTACTACGTCAACCTGAACCTTGTTCATCCACTGACCGATGACCAATCCGTCGCGCTGGACTTCAACCTCTATCGCACACTGGACGACGGCAGCGCCAAGGCCGGGACCATCGACACCACCGCAGCCTCGCTGGCGGCTGCCTACACCCTGGGTGCACAGACCTTCACCCTGGCCGGGCAGAAAGTGCATGGTGACGAGCCGTTCGACTATGTCGGCTTTGGGGAGACCAATGCCGGCGTCGGTGCCGGGCGCTACGGCAACTCGATCAACCTGGCTGACTCGGTGCAATACTCCGACTTCAACGGCCCGGGCGAGCGGTCCTGGCAGATGCGCTATGACCTGGACATGGGAGCCTTTGGCGCCCCCGGCCTGAGCTTCATGGCCCGCCATATTCGCGGTGCCGGCATCGACGGTACGCATACCCCCGGCAATTCGGCCTACACCGGGTTCTATGGCGCCAACGACCAGGAACACGAAACCGACGCCGAAGTGAAATACGTCGTGCAGAGTGGCCCGGCCAAGAAGCTGTCCTTCCGCCTGAGGGAAGCCTGGCACGATGGTGATGCGTCCACCGGGGGGCATCTGGTGCAGACACGCCTGATTACCGAGTACCCGTTGAATATCTTCTAAACAGGCGGGAGTGCCCGGTTGATGGATCTACCGGGTACTCTGCGTAGCCAGGTATTGATCGGTAGGCGTTTTGATTCCACACACAAAAAAAGGCGCTACCAAGAGCGCCTTTTTTGTTACCGCTGACTTATTGCAAACTAACCTGACGCAGTTCGGGCTCTTTCCCGCTACCAATCGTGATGCGCTTGGGCTTGGCCTCTTCAGGAACCACGCGCAGCAAGTCGATGCTTAACAGCCCGTTGTTCATCGAAGCACCGCGCACCTCGATATGATCTGCCAGCCGGAACGACAGCCGAAATGCTCGTTGCGCGATGCCCTGGTGCAGATAAGTGACTGCTTTCTCGGTTTCGCGCTTGTCGCCAACGACTGTCAAAACGCCCTTCTCGACCTGTATATCCAGATCCGCTTCAGTAAGCCCAGCGACAGCAATGACAATGCGATATTCGTCATCACCGTGCTTTTCCACATTGTGAGGCGGATAAGTGTTCGGAGCCTCGCTGCGAAGCGCCGACTCAAACAGGTCATTGAAGCGATCGAAGCCCACGGATTGACGGAACAAAGGGGCCAACGAAAGGGTAGTAGCCATCTCAAAATCTCCTGATTAAATCCAAGTGATTAAGTGCGCGACCCGCATTCGGCGTCGCGTGATAAAAATTTATGTTCGCCGGAAAAATTTTCAAGAGGGCAGATAAAAATTTTTACATTTGAGTACCAGCCGGGAACGGCTTGCTCGGTTGGATAGACAGGCCGCCCTCAGGCTGCGATACGTAGTCAGCCCACCTTTCTCTTGAGTGCTTGCCTGGGTCGGGTTCAGCAAGCGGTGGCTTCTTGGAACTCTCTGGCATGTTCGCCATTACTCGCGGCATGTCTTAAAATATCCGGTTGCCGAAGAACCGCCATGACATATCCATGAAGGGCTTCAATCCTTTACAAGTAAGTGTGGTCAAGATGAATAAGCCTTTCATTTCGCTGTGCCCTGAAATTACGCGGGCGCACGCGCTGACGTTGATGGATTGGTTAGAGGATGAGCGCATCACCTGCTATCTGAGCGATTCGCGTCATGTCTCCCGCTCCATTGAGCAAGTCATTGATCGGACTCAGTTGCCGATCCTGACTCATCTATTCAACCAAGGCGGCAGATTCTTTATGGCCTATGACCGGCATGACGCCCCGGTGGGCTTTGTCCGTCTCATCAAGACCGGCTCAAATTGCGAGATTGTCCTGGTCATCGGAGACAGCGACAAATGGGGCCGGAACCTGGGCGCCAGCACGATCCGCGAAGGCATGAAACTGGCCTTCCTCGACATGCGGGCCGAGAAGCTCATCGCCAAGATTCACCCGGACAACTCGCGCTCGCTGAAAGCCTTTCTGCGCAGCGGCTTTATGCTGGAGAGCGAAACGCCGACATTGACGTCATTTTCCATGACGGCGGCGAGCTATTTCCAGTTCTTGCGCGAAGGCGCCGGTGGCGACTCCACCAGGATCTACATCACTGAAATCGACAAGGCCAGGCTCGAGGATCTGATCGCGTTCGAGCAAGGCCCGGCGGTTGTTGAACTCGAACATGAGATTGAGCGGGCCATTGTCGTCAAGCCGCAGCAGGTGGCGTGCAATGTCATCACGATGAACTCCAGGGCCTTGCTGCAACTGGACGATGAAGAGTTCGAAGTGGCCTTGGTCTACCCTGAAGACGCGGACAGCAACGCAGCAAAGCATTCCGTGTATTCCGACATAGGCACCGCCATCCTTGGCTATCAGGAGGGAGACGCCATCGACTGGCGAATTGCTGACCGGACCCGCCGGATTGAGATCAAGAAAGTGCTTTACCAGCCGGAGGCTGCGGGCGACTTCCACCTGTAATTGCGCCTTTTCTCAGTCACGAATCACGCCAGTCAGCGCGCCCGGCTTGGGTGCCTGACTTCTCCGGCGTGAACTGATAACCGAGACGGTTATCGGCGCGTGGGTGAGATCGTGAACCCTACCCGTTGACGCCCACTTTTTGCAGAGTTGCGGAAACTGCCTGAAATGATGCGTTAACGATTGGAGGTGTATTCCTGAACCCCAGAAACGCAAAAGCCCCGCAATAGCGGGGCTCTTGAGTAAATCTTGGCGGGAAACCAGGGATTCGAACCCTGGAGACGCTATTAACGTCCGCCGGTTTTCAAGACCGGTGCATTCAACCACTCTGCCAATTTCCCTTGTGCAACACAGGATTAGCGTAGCTCATCCTGCCTCAGCGGGCGCCATAATACCCGAATGAAACACACTGTCAAACTCTCGCCATAGCTTGTTACAGAGCGTCTGTTATGATCCTTGCGACTGAATGTTTCAAAACTGAAGGAGTGTCGCCATGCGCGAACAAAATTACGCAGTGAATGGAAACGCGCAGGCTGAGCAGCTAGAAGTTAGCCGCGTCCTGCGCAATACGTACGGCTTGCTCGCTCTCACCCTCGCGTTCAGCGGCGTGATGGCCTTCGTAGCCCAGCAAATGCGCGTCGGCTACCCGAATATCTTCGTCGTGCTGATCGGCTTCTACGGTCTGTTCTTCCTGACCAACAAGCTGCGCGACTCGGCCTGGGGCCTGGTGTCGGCGTTTGCCCTGACCGGTTTCATGGGCTTTATCCTCGGCCCGATCCTTAACCGCTACCTCGGCATGGCCGGCGGCGCGGAAGTGGTCAGCTCGGCATTTGCCATGACTGCCCTGGTATTTGGCGGCCTGTCGGCCTACGTGCTGATTTCCCGCAAGGACATGAGCTTCCTGGGTGGTTTCATCACCGCCGGTTTCTTCGTGTTGCTGGCTGCGGTACTGGCAGGCATGTTCTTCCAGATCAGCGGCCTGCAACTGGCGATCAGCGCAGGTTTCGTGCTGTTCTCCTCGGCCTGCATCCTGTTCCAGACCAGCGCAATCATCCAGGGTGGCGAGCGTAACTACATCATGGCCACCATCAGCCTGTATGTATCGATCTACAACCTGTTTATCAGCCTGTTGCAGATCTTCGGCATCATGGGCCGCGACGACTGATCGCAGCCGCACGCAAAAAGCCCGCTTCGGCGGGCTTTTTGTTGCCTGCGGCTTTATCATTGCCACAGGTTTTGCCTTCAGAGTGTTCCATGAAGTTCGCGATTGCGCTTTTTTCCGCCGCCCATGCGCCCTCCTCGCGCCGTGCCTTGCTGTTCGCCCAGGCGGCGCTGGCGGGTGGGCATGAGATTGTGCGGCTGTTTTTTTATCAGGATGGCGTCTACAGCGCGTCCACTAACATTGTTGCGCCGCAGGATGAGCAGGATATCGCCCGTCAGTGGCGCGAGTTTGTCAGCGAGCATCAGCTCGATGGCGTGGTGTGCATCGCCGCGGCCCTGCGCCGTGGCGTGCTGAATGCCGAAGAGGCCACCCGTTATCAGCGCAGCGCGGTGAACCTGGACGCGCCTTGGGCATTGTCCGGGCTTGGGCAGTTGCATGACGCCGCCCAGTCCGCTGACCGCTTGATCTGCTTCGGAGGGCCGTGACATGTCGAAATCCTTGCTGGTGATCAGCCGACAGGCGCCGTGGTCCGGCCCCAGCGCCCGTGAAGCGCTGGATATCGTATTGGCTGGCGGCGCGTTTGATTTGCCGATTGGCCTGTTGTTTCTGGATGACGGCGTGTTTCAACTGGCCGCGAGCCAGGACGCCAGGGCCGTGCAACAGAAAGACCTGAGCGCCAACCTCCAGGCCCTGGAATTATTTGGCGTCGAAGAGGTGTTTGCCTGCAGCCATAGCCTCGCCGTGCGCGGGCTGGCCACCTCCGGCAACGCACAGCCGCTGAGCAGCGAACAAATTACACAGATGATTGACCGTTACGACCAGGTGATTACCCTCTGATGTCGACCTTGCATGTGGTATCCCACTCGCCTTTTACCGACAGCCGGCTGGACAGCTGCCTGCGCCTCTGTGGCACCCAGGATGCGATCCTGCTGTGCGGCGACGGCGCCTACGCCCTGCAACCCGCCAGCGCGCCTTGCCAGGCCCTGCAGGCCAGGGGCGTGAAAGTGTTTGTACTGGCCGAAGACAGCCAGGCGCGTAACCTCGCCGTGCCTGAATGGGCCGGCAGTGTCGATTACCCGGCGTTCGTCCAGCTGTCGATCGACTATGACAAGGTCAATACCTGGCTATGAACACTTTGACCGTAGGTGAACGTACCCTCGAACTGGACAAGGACGGCTACCTCGTCGACCTGACCGAGTGGTCCAGCGACGTGGCCAACGCCCTCGCCACCGCCGAAGCGCTGGAGCTGACCCCGGAACACTGGGAAATCCTCGAACTGCTGCGCGGCTTCTACACCGAATTCCAGCTGTCGCCCGCCACCCGCCCGCTGATCAAGTACACCGCCTTGAAGCTGGGCCCGGAAAAGGGCAACAGCCTGCACCTCAACCGACTGTTCAAAGGCACTCCCGCCAAACTCGCCGCCAAGCTGGCGGGCCTGCCCAGGCCGACGAATTGCTTATGACTGATTTTGCCCCGTTGATCACTGAAACCCCTGCTGAGCACCCGTTCGCGCCGTTCGTGCGCATCCTCGGCAAAGGCAAGCGCGGCGCCCGCAACCTCACCCGTGAGGAAGCCCGGGAAGCCATGGGCATGTTGCTGGACGAGAAGGTCGAAGACACCCAGCTCGGCGCCTTCCTCATGCTGCTGCGGCACAAGGAAGAAAGCCCGGAAGAACTCGCAGGCTTCACCGAAGCCGTGCGCGAGCGCCTGAATGCACCGTCGCTCAATGTGGATGTCGACTGGCCGACCTACGCCGGTAAAAAACGCCACCTGCCGTGGTACCTGCTGGCAGCCAAGTGCCTGGCACAGAACGGCGTGCGTATCCTGATGCACGGCGGCGGCGCGCATACGGCAGGCCGGCTCTACACCGAGCAGTTGCTGGATGGCTTGCAGATTCCGTTGTGCCGCAATTGGCAACAGGTGGAAGCGGCCCTTGAACAGGGCAACCTGGCGTTTATTCCCCTGGGGGACTGGGCGCCGCAACTGCAGCGCATGATCGACCTGCGCAACACCCTGGGCCTGCGCTCGCCGATCCATTCACTGGCGCGCATCCTCAACCCGTTGAGCGCCCGCTGCGGCCTGCAAAGCATCTTCCACCCGGGCTACCAGGGCGTACACCGCGATGCCAGCGGCCTGCTTGGCGACAACAGCATCGTGGTCAAGGGCGACGGCGGCGAGATCGAGATCAACCCGGACACCATCAGCCACCTGTACGGCACTACCGGCGGCGAGAGCTGGGATGAAGAGTGGCCCGCCCTCTCCGCCCAGCGTCACGTCAAGCCTGCCGCCCTGGAGCCCGAGCATCTCAAGGCGCTATGGCGCGGTGAGGTGCAGGACAGCTACCCGCAACTGGCACTGATCGCCACCATGGCCCTGGCCTTGCGCGGCCTCGGCCACCCGCGGGAACAGGCGTTCGAACTGGCCCAACAGTACTGGGATGCCCGGGACAAATCGATTTAGTCGATCATTAACCCCCAGCCTTTGCGCTTTTTGTTCGAACTCAGACCTTTAGACTGCACTCCAACGCTTATTAGCCAAGGAGTCAGTCATGGGTTTGCTGATCGAAGGACGCTGGCATGACCAGTGGTACGAAAGTAGCGCAGACGGCGCCTTCCAACGGGAGCAGGCGCAACGCCGCAACTGGGTGACCGCCGATGGTGAACCCGGCCCGACCGGCGAAGGCGGTTTCGCGGCTGAAGCCGGTCGTTACCATTTATACGTATCCCTCGCCTGCCCCTGGGCGCACCGCACATTGATCCTGCGCAAGCTCAAAGGCTTGGAAAGCCTGATCGACGTGTCGGTGGTCAGTTGGCTGATGCTGGAAAACGGCTGGACCTTCGACAAGGCCCATGGCTCCAGCGGCGACAAGCTTGACGACTTCACCTTCATGCACCAACGCTACACCGCCGACACCGCCAGCTACACCGGGCGGGTCACAGTGCCGGTGTTGTGGGACAAGAAGCTCAAGCGGATTGTCAGCAATGAGTCGGCGGAGATTATTCGCATGTTCAACAGTGCGTTTAATGAACTGACCGGCAATCAACTGGATTTCTATCCCGAAGCCCAGCGCTCGACCATTGATGCACTGAACGATCGAATCTATCCCGCCGTGAACAACGGTGTGTACCGCGCAGGCTTTGCCACGTCACAAAAGGCTTATGAGGCCGCATTTGATGATGTGTTTGCCGAACTGGATCACCTTGAGCAGCACTTGGGTGAGCATCGTTACCTGGCGGGAGAATACCTGACTGAAGCCGATGTAAGGCTTTTCACCACGGCGATTCGGTTTGATGCGGTGTACTACAGCCACTTCAAATGCAACCTGCGGCGAATTGCGGATTATCCGAACCTGTCGAACTGGCTAAGGGAGTTGTATCAGTGGCCGGGGATTGCCGAGACGGTGGATTTTGCTCACATCAAGGGGCATTACTACGCCAGTCACCGCACGATTAATCCGACGGGGATTGTGCCGAAGGGGCCGTTGCAGACGTTTGAGGCGGAGCATGACCGCGCGAGACTGAGCGGAAAAGGCATCTTGAGCTGACACACCCTGTGGCGAGGGAGCTTGCTCCCGCTGGGCTGCGCAGCGGCCCCAAAATCCTGGGAGCGCTTCGCACTCCAGCGGGAGCAAGCTCCCTCGCCACAGCAAGCTCCCTCGCCACAGAGACGGTCTCGCCACAGGAGACGTGTCAGACTTGCGACTGAGCGCCTTCAAACCACTTCAGCTTCTCACGCAACTGCACCACTTCTCCCACAATCACCAGTGTCGGCGCATGAACCTCATGTTCCGCCACCATGCGTGGCAGGTCAGCCAGGGTGCCGGTAAACACCCGCTGGTTGGACGTGGTGCCCTGCTGGATCAACGCCGCCGGCGTATCCGCCGAACGACCATGCTTGATCAGCTGTTCGCAGATGATCGGCAACCCGATCAAGCCCATGTAGAACACCAGGGTCTGCGAAGGGCCCACCAGGTCACTCCACGGCAGGTCCGAAGTCCCGTCCTTCAAGTGCCCGGTAATGAAGCGAACCGATTGCGCATAGTCGCGGTGGGTCAGCGGAATACCGGCATACGCCGCGCAACCACTGGCCGCGGTAATACCCGGCACCACCTGGAACGGGATGCCATGGGCCGCCAGCTCTTCGATCTCTTCACCGCCACGCCCAAAGATGAACGGATCGCCACCCTTGAGCCGCAGCACGCGCTTGCCTTGCCTGGCCAGGTCCACCAGTTGCTGGTTGATCTGGTCCTGCGGCACCGCATGGTCTGCGCGCCGCTTGCCGACATACACCCGCTCGGCATCGCGACGGCACAATTCAAGAATCGCCGGCGCCACCAGGCGGTCGTACAGCACCACGTCGGCCTGTTGCATCAAGCGCAAGGCGCGGAACGTCAGCAGGTCCGGATCACCCGGGCCTGCGCCCACCAGGTAGACTTCGCCCGGTGCGTGGGGCGGCGCGCCGTTGATTTTCTCCACCAGCAGACGCTCGGCTTCATCGCCCTGCCCGGCCAGTTGCCGATCAGCAATCGGGCCTTGGAAGACGTCTTCCCAGAACGCGCGACGTTGCTGCACATCCGGGAACAAGCCTTTGACCTGGCTGCGAAACCGCGCCGCCAGCCCGGCCAACTGGCCGTAAGTCGACGGAATCCAGGTTTCCAGCTTGGCGCGGATCAAGCGTGCCAGCACCGGCGCATCGCCGCCGCTGGACACTGCGATCACCAACGGCGAACGGTCGACAATCGCCGGGAAGATCACGCTGCACAAGGCCGGCGCATCCACCACATTGACCGGTACGCAACGACGCCGGGCATCGCTGGACACTTGCGCGTTCAGCGGCTCGTCGTCGGTCGCCGCGATGATCAGGGTGCAACCGTCGAGGTCGGCCTCCTGATAACCACGCAAAATCAGTTCACCGCCACTGCCCTGCACCAGTTCACGCAACTGGTCTTCAATCTGGGGAGCAACCACCCGCAACAACGCGCCGGCGTCGGCCAGCAGCCGGGATTTGCGCAAGGCAATCTCCCCGCCACCGACGACCAACACACGACTGCCGCGCAGGTTATGAAACAGCGGCAGAAATTCCATTTAGCCGATGACCTCAACGCCCGCCATGTACGGCTTGAGCACTTCAGGTACGCGGATCGAACCGTCAGCCTGCTGGTAGTTTTCCAGCACGGCCACCAGGGTACGGCCTACTGCCAGGCCCGAACCGTTGAGGGTGTGGACCAGCTCGGGCTTGCCGGTTTCCGGGTTACGGAAACGCGCCTGCATGCGACGGGCCTGGAAATCACCGCAGTTGGAGCACGACGAAATCTCGCGGTATTTATCCTGGCTCGGCACCCACACTTCCAGGTCGTAAGTCTTCACGGCGCTGAAACCCATGTCGCCGGTGCACAGCGCCAGAACGCGGTACGGCAGCTCCAGCAGTTGCAGGACGCGTTCGGCGTTGGCGGTCAGGCCTTCCAGCGCTTCCATGGAAGTCGACGGCTCGACAACCTGCACCATCTCGACCTTGTCGAACTGGTGCTGGCGAATCATGCCGCGGGTGTCGCGGCCCGATGCACCGGCTTCGCTGCGAAAGCATGGCGAGTGGGCGACAAACTTGATCGGCAGCTGCTTGGCGTCGAGGATTTCCCCGGCCACGATATTGGTCAGCGACACTTCGGCGGTCGGGATCAGGTACAAGTCGGCTTCGCCATCGCGGCTGATCTTGAACAGGTCTTCCTCGAATTTCGGCAGCTGGCTGGTGCCCATCAGCGCCGGAGCCTGGACCAGGTACGGGGTGTAAGCCTCTTCGTAGCCGTGCTCGCCGGTGTGCAGGTTGATCATGAACTGCGCCAGGGCGCGGTGCATGCGTGCAATCGGGCCACGCAGCAAGGCAAAGCGCGCACCGGACATTTTGGCCGCTGTCTCGAAGTCCAGGCCACCGGTCAATTCGCCCAGCGCGACGTGGTCCTTGATCTCGAAATCGAAGGTTTTTGGCGTGCCCCAGCGACGGACTTCGACGTTGCCGTCTTCGTCTTCGCCAATCGGCACGGACTCGTGTGGCAGGTTCGGGATACCCAGCAGGATCGAGTCCAGCTCAGTCTGGATCGCGTCCAGTTCGACTTTGCCGGAAGCCAACTCGCCAGCCATACGCTCGACGTCCGCCATCAACGGCGCGATGTCTTCGCCGCGCTGCTTGGCCTGACCGATGGATTTGGAACGCGCATTACGCTCAGCCTGCAGTGCTTCGGTGCGGGTCTGGACGGTCTTGCGCTGTTCTTCCAGCGCTTCGATGCGCGCAACATCCAAGGCAAAGCCACGGGATGCCAGGCGGTCCGCTACGTCCTGAAGGTTGCTACGTAACAGTTTGGAATCGAGCATGTCGGTCTCTCGTTTATCAAAGTTTGGTCAAGGACAGGCCAGCCCAAGTGGCGAGCAGCCCGCCGAACACGCTGATGGCCAGGTACCCGAAGGCGACCGGTGCCTGCCCGCTTTCCAGCAGGCGTAGCGTGTCCAGTGAAAAGGATGAAAAGGTCGTCAGACCGCCTACAAAACCGACAATCAAGCCGGCACGAATCTCAATCGGCACTTCCGGGCGAAGCAGAAACCACCCGTACAACAAGCCGATGATCAAACAGCCCACCAGGTTGACCGCCAGGGTCGCCGCATAAAAATGCTTCGGCCAATTGGCGCTGACCCAGGTGCTGGTGGCGAAACGCAATAATGTACCAGCGATGCCGGCTACGGACACGGCAAGAATCGTTCTGAGCACTACTTTCTCCGCTGTTTCGGACTGAGCCGGTCAAGTTGGGCAAGGTGATTGAGCTTTTCGCCGATCTTCAGCTCCAGGCCGCGGGGCACCGGCTGGTAAAACGGCTGCGGCTCAAGGTCATCCGGGAAGTAATCTTCGCCAGCCGCATAGGCGTCCGGTTCATCGTGGGCGTAGCGGTACTCATCGCCGTAGCCGAGTTGCTTCATCAGCTTGGTCGGCGCATTGCGCAAGTGCAGCGGCACTTCCAGGGAGCCATGCTCGGCGGCAGCACGCAGGGCGGACTTGAAGCCCATGTACACCGCGTTGCTCTTCGGTGCGCAGGCCAGATAGGTGATGGCCTGGGCCACCGCCAACTCGCCTTCCGGGCTGCCCAGGCGTTCCTGCACTTCCCAGGCGGCCAGGCACAGGCTCAGCGCACGCGGGTCGGCATTGCCAATATCTTCGCTGGCCATGCGCACCACGCGCCGGGCGAGGTACAACGGGTCGCAACCGCCGTCGATCATCCGCGCAAACCAGTACAGCGCGCCGTCGGGGTTGGAGCCGCGCACAGATTTGTGCAGCGCGGAAATCTGGTCGTAGAACGCTTCGCCGCCCTTGTCGAAACGCCGGCGGGTGTCGCCCAACAGGCTCTGCAGCAAGTCGACGCCGATTTCGCTGCCATCCTCGGCCAGGTCGGAAGCGTTTTCCAGCAGATTGAGAAAACGTCGACCGTCGCCATCCGCAGCAGTCAGCAGGATCTTGAAGCCTTCCTCACTGACACTCAACTGGCGCTTGCCCAGGCCCTTGTCTTCGTTCAGCGCGCGCTGCAAGAGCTTCTGCATCGCGGCTTCATCGAGGCTCTTGAGCACATAGACACGCGCCCGGGACAGCAAGGCATTGTTCAGTTCAAAAGACGGGTTTTCGGTGGTGGCACCAATAAAGATCAGCGTGCCGTCTTCGACATACGGCAAGAACGCATCCTGCTGCGACTTGTTGAAGCGATGCACTTCGTCGACGAACAGGATGGTGCGCTTGCCGTACTGCCCGGCCTGCTGCTTGGCGACTTCCACCGCCTGGCGGATCTCCTTGACCCCGGCCAGCACCGCCGAGACCGTCTCGAAGTGTGCATCCGATACTTTTGCCAGGAGCCGCGCCAGGGTGGTTTTACCCACGCCCGGCGGACCCCAGAAAATCATCGAGTGCAGCGCACCCTGCTCAAGGGCCTCGCGCAAAGGCTTGCCGCGGGCGAGCAGGTGTTCCTGCCCGACGTACTCGTCCAGGTTGGTCGAGCGCAGGCGCGCCGCCAGAGGCTGAGCAATCGGGTCACTTCGAAACAGGTCCATGGGCAGCGTTTGAAACCTCTGGGCAGTTTATTCCTGGATCACGTCGGCACCCTTCGGGATGTCGAACTTGAACTTGGATGCCGGTACCGGCTGGTTGGCCTTGACCCCGGAGAACAGGATATCGGTGCGCTGGCCGACGCTGTCAACCAGACGCATGTTGTTGATCACGCCGTTGCCAAACGACAGGGACAGCGTGTCAAAGAGCGTGTCCTTGGATTTCGGCTTAAGGGTGAATTCAATCACGTTGCTGGTCTGCTTGGAGGTAATATCGAAGCTGTCGTTGATCTTCGACACATCGCCCGACAGCAACAGCGCTGGCGTCTGGTTCAGGCGCGGGTCGAGCTTCTTGATGGTCGCCTGCTCCAGGTCCGGGTCCCACAGGGTGACTTTTTGGCCGTCAGAGACGATGGTCTGCTCGGCCTTGCCTTCTGTGTGCCAGTAGAACAGCCCTGGGCGCTGCACAGCCATCTCGCCGGCGGTTTCCTGCAACTGGGTGCCACCGGCATCCAGCGTGAGCTGGGAGAAGCGCGCGGTCAGGGTCTGGGATTTGTCCAACAGGTTTTTCAGGCTCGCGACGGAAGCCGGGTCAGCATGAGCCGAAACAGCAGTCAGGGCCAATGCAGGCAACAACAGCATGCGGATAAGACGCATGGGAGTCCTCTTAGATTCGGTTGCAAGGCGTGCCGCGTGTTGCCACGCGGCACGTAATCAGTCACGCATCTGCGCTGGCGCAATCACTTCGCGCGAGCCGTTGGTGTTCATCGAGGTGACCACGCCGGCCATTTCCATGGCTTCGATCATGCGGGCAGCGCGGTTGTAGCCAATCTTCAGCTTGCGCTGTACGGCGGAGATCGAGGCGCGGCGGCTTTCAAGCACGAACTGCACCGCTTCGTCGTAGAGCGCATCGGTCTCGGCATCATCGTCGCCACCGCCGCTGCCACCGTCGAAGCCGCTGCCGGCCTCTTCGACGCCGGCGAGGATGTCGTCGTTGTATTCCGGGGCGCCACGCAGTTTCCAGGCTTCCACCACACGGTGCACCTCATCGTCGGAGACGAACGCGCCGTGGACACGGATCGGCAAACTGGTGCCCGGCGGCATGTAGAGCATGTCACCGTGGCCCAGCAGTTGCTCGGCGCCGCCCTGGTCGATGATGGTCCGGGAATCGATCTTGCTCGACACCTGGAACGCCATGCGGGTCGGGATGTTGGCCTTGATCAGGCCGGTGATCACGTCCACCGACGGACGCTGGGTCGCGAGGATCAAGTGGATCCCGGCGGCCCGCGCCTTCTGGGCGATACGGGCGATCAGTTCTTCGACCTTCTTGCCGACGATCATCATCATGTCGGCAAATTCGTCGACCACCACCACGATGGTCGGCAATTTGGTCAACAGCGGCGCTTCGTCGTGGATGCTTTCGCGCTTGTACAACGGGTCGGTCAGCGGCGTGCCGGCGTCCTGGGCTTCCTTGACCTTGGCGTTGAAGCCCGACAGGTTACGCACGCCCATCTTCGCCATCAGCTTGTAGCGCCGCTCCATCTCGGCAACGCTCCAGCGCAGGGCGTTCGCCGCATCCTTCATGTCGGTCACCACCGGGCACAACAGGTGCGGAATGCCTTCGTAGATCGACAGCTCAAGCATTTTCGGGTCGATCATGATCAGCTTGGCGTCATCCGGGCCCGACTTGAACAGGATCGACAGGATCATCGCATTCACACCCACCGACTTACCGGAACCGGTGGTACCGGCAACCAGCAAGTGAGGCATTTTCGCCAGGTCGGTGATCACCGGCTTGCCGCCGATGTCGTGGCCCAGGGCCAGGGTGACCGGCGACTTGAAGTTGTCGTATTCCGGGGTCGACAGCACTTCGGAGAAGCGCACGATCTGCCGGTCTTCGTTGGGAATCTCGATACCGACGGTGGTCTTGCCCGGAATCACTTCCACCACCCGCACGCTGGTCACGGCCAGCGAACGCGCCAGATCCTTGGCCAGGTTGGAAATGCGGCTGACCTTGACGCCGGCAGCCGGCTGGATTTCGTAGCGGGTAATCACCGGGCCCGGGTGGATCGAATCCACCGAGACTTCGACGCCGAATTCCTTGAGCTTGATTTCCAGCAGGTGGCCGACGGCCGCCAGGGATTCAGGGGAATAATTGAGCTGTTTCTTTTCCGCAGGATCAAGAATCGAGATCGGCGGCAAGGTGCCTTCCACGGCGCTGTCGACAAACAACGGCGCCTGTTTCTCTTTCTGCACGCGGTGGCTCGGCTCGGGGGCCTTCGGCGGCGCAGGGGCAATCACCGGCGGCACTTGCTTCTCGCGGTCCGACATGTGCTTGGTCAGGGCCTGCTCGCGTTCGATCAGGCGTTCCTTGACCTTGGCCTGCTCACGCCGGTCCGGCGTGCTCGGGGCTACCACCTCGTTGACGCGGGTATCCACCTCGCGCAGTTGCGCAACCATGCGTTTGCGGTCCACCCGGGCCGACCACCAGCGATTCGCGGCGCCCTGGAACAGTTCGAGCAGGTCGAGGGTGATCTTGCCGGTCACGTCCATGACCTTGAACCAGGACAGGTCGGTAAACACGGTGAGGCCGAACAGGAACAGCGCGATGAACATCAGGGTGCTGCCCTGGATGTTCAGGGTCCTGCGGGCCAGATCGCCGAGGCTTTCGCCCAGAGCGCCGCCGGCACCGGCCGGCAGACCGGTAGGTGCATGGAAATGGATATGGGCCAGGGCCGCGCCGGACAACACCAGGAACACCAGGCCGATCAGGCGCCAGGAGAACAGCCAGCCGCTCCATTGCCACGGCTCGTGACGCTGGCGGAAGATCTGCCAGGTCTTGATGGCCAGCAGCAACGGGAAGATGTAAGCGAAGTAACCCAGCACCATGAACAGGATGTCGGCGCTGTAGGAGCCGGCCGGACCGCCGAAGTTCTGCACGTCTTCGATCTTGCTGTTGTGGCTCCAGCCTGGATCGTCCTTGCCATAGGTGAGCAAGGCCATCATCAGGAACAGGCACAGCGCGCCGATGGCGATCAGTGCACCTTCCTTGAGTCGGTAGTGCAGGTGCTGGCGCCAGGCGGGCACGACTGCGGCTTTAGGTGTTGCGGCGGATTTCTTCAAAACGGGTCTTTTCCTGCGCCTTTAGCGCGTCCATCTGTTGAATGACTGCAAAACACTGCCCAATCCGGGCAGGTAAAAAATGAACGAGTGCCAGTGGAGCTACTTTTAACACCCTGCTACTGATTCATGAAACGGCGATAACGCCCCAATGGCCGCATTGTACGGGTTTGTGTGCGCGATGCCACGCACTTGGCCCTACGTTACACAGCATAGCCAATGTTCAATTTCATAACGTTCAATTTGAGCATGCATTGTCTTTACTGACAAAGGCTTATGAGCTGTTTTTGCCAATCCAGGCTAGCTTGCCGACCGACGTACGCGATTACGACCACGCCCCCGGCATAGAGTTGCAGAAACACCCGTTCATGCTTATCTGCACCGATCCCATGTTCGGGGTAGCCCCAGAGCGTTTCGTCGACAATAATCACAGCTCTTGCAACGGACAACATCGCCGTTTCCGCCCTCCCCTTCCGTAAGCCTGGATGCCATGCTGACCTGGTTACAACGCAACACCCTGACCTTCCCACCGCTGGCCAAGGCCATGCGCGAACCCAATGGCCTGCTCGCTGCCGGTGGCGACCTGTCGGCCGACCGCCTGATCCAGGCCTACCGCCACGGCTGCTTTCCCTGGTTCTCGGAAGGCCAGCCCATCCTCTGGTGGTCGCCCGACCCACGCACCGTATTGTTCCCCGATGAGCTGCACGTTTCCCGCAGCCTCGGCAAATTGTTGCGCCAGCAGCGTTACACAGTGACCTTCGACCAGGACTTCGCTGCGGTCATCCAGGCGTGCGCGGCGCCGCGCAGTTATGCCGATGGCACCTGGATCACCGAAGCCATGCAGAACGCCTACCTGCAACTGCACCAGCGCGGTTATGCGCATTCGGTGGAGGTGTGGGACGCGGGCGAACTGGTGGGCGGCCTGTACGGCCTGGCGATGGGCCAGTTGTTTTTCGGCGAGTCCATGTTCAGTCGCGCCGACAACGCCTCGAAATACGGCTTTGCCACCCTGGTTCGGCAACTACAGGCCTGGGGCTTTGTGCTGATCGACTGCCAGATGCCCACCGATCACCTGCACAGCCTCGGCGCCCGCGCCATTCCCCGCAGCGACTTCGCCAACTACCTGCGCGACCATTTGGACCAAACCAGCTCTGCTCCGTGGGTTTCCTAGGCGACTTCCCCGCACCTGGCTTACACTTATTTCAAAGCTTATCCGAGGGTTGATCATGACCGAGCTGGCGCGTTTGAAGTTTTATGCCACTCAACCCCACTCATGCAGCTATCTGCCCGATGAGCAGGCCACCACGCTGTTCCTCGACCCCAGCCAGCCGATGGACGTGCATGTGTATGCCGATTTGTCGGAAATGGGCTTCCGCCGCAGCGGCGACCACCTTTACCGGCCGCACTGCCAGAACTGCAACGCCTGCGTACCGGCGCGCATCCCGGTGGCGCAGTTCCTGCCGGACCGCAACCAGAAACGCATCCTGAAGCGCAACGCCGACCTGACCGTTACCGCCACCAAACCCGGCTTCAGCGAAGAATATTTCGACCTTTACCAACGCTACATCGAACAGCGCCACGCCGACGGCGACATGTTCCCGCCCAGCCGCGACCAGTTTTCCACCTTCCTGGTGCGCGACCTGCCCTTCTCGCGCTTCTATGAGTTTCGGCTCGAGGGACGACTGGTGGCGGTCGCCGTGACTGACCTGCTGCCCAATGGCCTGTCGGCGGTCTACACCTTTTATGAGCCCGCCGAGGAACGGCGCAGCCTGGGACGCTTTGCGATCCTGTGGCAGATCGGTGAAGCCTTGCGCCTGGAATTGGAGGCGGTGTACCTCGGATACTGGATAAAAAACTGCAAAAAGATGAACTACAAGACCCAATATCGGCCCATTGAGCTGCTAATTAACCAAAGATGGGTCACGTTGAACTAGAACCTCTTGGCTTAAACACCCTTTTTCGGGCACAATGCACGCCGCTTTTGCCTGGCGCAGTTGCACCGGGCCATTCACTGGATACCGAGGGCTTTACTGCATGTCGAAAGAAGACAGCTTCGAAATGGAAGGCACTGTCGTCGACACCCTGCCCAACACCATGTTTCGTGTGGAGTTGGAAAATGGGCACGTCGTAACCGCGCATATCTCCGGCAAGATGCGCAAGAACTACATTCGTATTCTTACCGGTGACAAAGTGCGCGTCGAACTGACGCCCTATGACCTGAGCAAAGGGCGCATCACTTACCGCGCCCGTTAATCAAGTCAATACAAAACGCCCGGTTATGCCGGGCGTTTTTGTGTGCGCGCGATTTACCTGAAACCAGAAATCCCTTGTGGGAGCGGGCTTGCTCGCGAATGCAGCGTGTCAGTCATTGATTGTGTCGACTGGCACACCGCATTCGCGAGCAAGCCCGCTCCCACATTTGATCTGCATCGGGTTCAAGGCAGCAAAAAGGCGCCTCTCGGCGCCTTTTTGTTTTGTTGCGTCAGCTATCAGGCCATTTCAGCCGTGGTTTCGAAGTCGAAGGTCAACTCGCCGTCCTTCAGATCGATATGCACCACGCCACCATGGTCTGCCAGTTCGCCAAACAGGATCTCTTCCGCCAGTGGGCGCTTGATCTTGTCCTGGATCAGGCGAGCCATTGGCCGAGCGCCCATTGCCGCGTCGTAGCCACCTTCCGCCAGCCAGTTGCGCGCCGCGTCCGAGACTTCCAGCTGCACGCGCTTGTCTTCCAACTGCGCCTGGAGCTCGGTGAGGAACTTGTCCACCACGCTTTTGATGACCTCATGGCTGAGGCGACCAAACTGGATGATGGTGTCCAGGCGGTTGCGGAATTCCGGCGTGAAACTCTTCTTGATCACTTCCATGGCGTCGGAAGAGTGATCCTGATGAGTAAAGCCAATGGAAGCCCGCGCGGCTGTTTCGGCACCGGCGTTGGTGGTCATGATCACGATCACGTTGCGGAAGTCCGCCTTGCGCCCGTTGTTGTCGGTCAGAGTGCCGTGGTCCATGACCTGCAACAGCAGGTTGAAGACTTCCGGGTGCGCCTTCTCGATTTCATCGAGCAGCAGTACGCAATGTGGCTGCTTGGTGATCGCCTCGGTCAACAGGCCGCCCTGGTCGAAGCCGACATAGCCCGGAGGCGCACCGATCAGGCGCGAGACGGTGTGACGCTCCATGTACTCGGACATGTCGAAACGCACCAGCTCGATCCCCATGGCCTTGGCCAATTGCCGCGCCGCTTCGGTCTTGCCGACGCCGGTAGGCCCGGCGAACAGGAACGAACCGACCGGCTTGTCCGGCGACTTGAGGCCAGCGCGGGACAGCTTGATCGCGGTGGACAGCGAGTCGATGGCTGCATCCTGACCAAACACGGTCAGCTTGAGGTCGCGCTCCAGGTTACGCAGCAGCTCCCGATCGGAGGTGTTGACGTGTTTTGGCGGAATCCGCGCGATCTTCGCCACGATATCCTCGACCTGAGGCACGTCGATGCGTTTCACACGCTTCTCTACCGGCTGCAGGCGCTGGTAGGCACCCGCCTCGTCGATCACGTCGATGGCCTTGTCCGGCATGTGCCGGTCATTGATGTAGCGCGATGCCAGCTCGGCGGCTGCACGCAGCGCCTCATCGGTGTACTCGATGCCATGGTGCGCTTCAAAGCGCCCCTTGAGCCCGCGCAGGATGCCAATGGTGTCTTCTACCGAAGGCTCGGACACATCCACTTTCTGGAAGCGGCGCGCCAGGGCGCGGTCTTTTTCGAAGATCCCGCGGAATTCCTGGAACGTGGTCGAACCGATGCAACGGATATCGCCCGAAGACAGCAGCGGCTTGAGCAGGTTCGACGCATCCATCACGCCACCGGAAGCCGCACCGGCACCGATGATGGTGTGGATTTCGTCAATGAACAGGATCGCCTGCGGGCGTTTTTTCAACTCGCCGAGCAACGCCTTGAAGCGCTTCTCGAAATCGCCACGGTACTTGGTCCCGGCGAGCAATGCGCCCAGGTCAAGGGAGTAGACGACGCTGTTGGCCAGCAGGTCGGGCACCTGGTTATCAACAATGCGTTTGGCCAGGCCTTCGGCAATCGCGGTTTTACCCACGCCTGCCTCACCGACCAACAACGGGTTGTTCTTGCGGCGACGCGCCAGGATCTGCGCCACGCGCTCAACTTCCAGCTCACGCCCCACCAGCGGATCGATCCGCCCCTGGCGCGCCAGTTCGTTGAGGTTGCTGGCATAAGCGTCCAGCGGGTTGCTCGAAGAAGAAGACTCACCGCCCTCGTCATCCTGCATATCCTGCTCACCTTCCGAGTGATCGCCATGCCCCGGCACCTTGGAAATGCCATGGGCGATGTAGTTGACGACATCAATACGGGCAACGCTTTGCTGCTTGAGCAGGAACACAGCCTGGCTTTCCTGCTCGCTGAAGATCGCCACGAGCACATTGGCCCCTGTGACTTCGCGCTTGCCGGAGCTCTGTACGTGGAAAACGGCACGCTGCAGTACCCGCTGGAAGCCCAGGGTTGGCTGGGTCTCGCGGTCCTCGTCATGAACGGGGATCAACGGCGTGGTGGAGTCGATAAACTCCTGCAGGTCATGCTTGAGTTTGTCGAGATTGGCACCACACGCACGCAGTACGGTGGCGGCAGCTTCGTTATCCAAAAGTGCCAGCAGCAGGTGTTCGACGGTCATGAATTCATGACGCTTCGAACGGGCCTCCTTGAAGGCAAGATTGAGGGTGACTTCGAGCTCGCGGTTTAACATAGCTTCACCTCATACCCAAGTGGTCGGAGTTAACCGTCCTTCTCGATTTCACAGAGTAGCGGATGCTGGCTTTCCCTGGCGTACTGGTTGACCTGCATGGCCTTTGTCTCGGCGATGTCGCGGGTAAACACTCCACATACTGCCCGTCCTTCTGTGTGAACGGCCAGCATTACCTTGGTCGCCAACTCGCGGTTCAGGTTAAAAAACACCTCGAGTACTTCGACGACGAAATCCATCGGTGTGTAGTCATCATTGAACAAAACCACCTTGTACATCGGCGGCGCCTGTAAAGCAGGCTTGGCCTCCTGGACAGCAATGCCTGCAGAACCGTCGTCGTCTTCTTGATGATCCGGGCGATCCTGATTGAATGTTAGTCGAATCTGGCTGATTGCATGCATGGAAAGAAAGGTTCGTCAGTGGTTCAAATACAGTGGTGGGGGCGACCTGTCAGAATTTCAACTCTGACCGACTGGTCGCCTTGACTATCGGCAAATCAGTGTTACAACCAATAGAACCCACAGTGGGTAAAAAAGGTCCGCGCAGTCAACCTTATTTATTCGGGTTAGGACGGATAAACTGGATGATACTCCAGTGATGGAGTCTGGTGCAGAGGGATATGGGCATGGCGAGCGGTAAGGTCAAGTGGTTCAACAATGCCAAGGGTTACGGCTTCATCAACGAAGACGACAAGACTGACGACCTATTTGCGCATTACTCGGCTATCCAAATGGATGGCTACAAGACACTAAAGGCAGGGCAACCGGTTTCCTTCGACATCATTCAGGGACCCAAGGGCTTGCACGCAGTGAATATCAGCGCTCCAGTCAGCGCCACTACCCCCAAAGAGGGCGTCGCTCAAAAATCAAAAAGACAACTGGCCTGATCAGCCACTGAGCAAACGCTCTAAAAAAAACCGGCCCATAAGGCCGGTTTTTTACGCCTCCGTATCAGCTTACATATGCGAAATCAGCGCATCCCCGAACGCCGACGACGACAGCAACTTGGCGCCGTCCATCAAGCGGTGGAAGTCATAGGTCACGGTCTTGGCCGAAATTGCGCCGTTGGTGCCCTTGATGATCAGGTCGGCCGCTTCGGTCCAGCCCATGTGGCGCAACATCATTTCCGCCGACAGGATCAACGAACCCGGGTTGACCTGGTCCTTGCCGGCATACTTCGGCGCAGTACCGTGGGTGGCTTCGAACATCGCCACGGTGTCGGACAGGTTGGCGCCCGGCGCAATACCGATACCGCCCACTTCCGCCGCCAGGGCGTCGGACAGATAGTCACCGTTAAGGTTAAGGGTGGCGATCACGTCGTATTCGGCCGGGCGCAGCAGGATCTGCTGGAGCATGGCGTCGGCAATGGCGTCCTTGACCACCACATTCTTGCCGGTGCGCGGGTTCTTGAATTGCATCCACGGGCCGCCATCCAACAGGGTCGCGCCGAACTCTTCGGCCGCCACTTCGTAGGCCCATTCCTTGAAGGCACCTTCGGTGAACTTCATGATGTTGCCTTTGTGCACAATGGTCAGCGAGTCGCGGTCGTTATCCACGACATACTGCAAGGCCTTGCGCGCCAGGCGCTTGGTGCCTTCCAGGGACACCGGCTTGATGCCGATCCCGCAGTTCTGGTCGAAACGGATCTTGGTGACGCCCATCTCTTCCTTCAGGAACTTGATGACCTTGATCGCTTCCGGGGAGCCGGCTTTCCACTCGATGCCGGCGTAAATATCCTCGGAGTTCTCGCGGAAGATGGTCATGTCCACATCGCCTGGCTTCTTGACCGGGCTTGGCACGCCTTCGAACCAGCGCACCGGGCGCAGGCACACATAAAGGTCGAGCTGTTGGCGCAGGGCAACGTTCAGCGAACGGATACCGCCACCGACTGGGGTGGTCAGCGGGCCCTTGATGGAAACCACGTAGTCCTTGACCGCATCCAGGGTTTCCTGGGGCAGCCAGGTGTCCTGGTCGTAAACCTGGGTGGCCTTTTCGCCGGCATACACCTCCATCCAGGAGATTTTGCGCTTGCCGCCATAAGCCTTGTTAACAGCTGCATCGACCACCTTGATCATCACCGGGCTGATGTCGACGCCAATACCGTCACCCTCGATGAAGGGGATGATCGGGTTGTCAGGAACATTGAGAGAATGGTCTGCATTGACGGTGATTTTGTCGCCGACTGCCGGAACCTGAATCTTCTTGTATCCCATGCTGAACTCCATCTATGGATTGAACATCTGGCTGCGTTCGAGCCTACTCCAGATAAATGAGGACTGAAACCTCAGGCCCTGCACATTTGCGTCGAAAACAGCATATTTAGCGGCCTACAAGCTTGAAAGCAAAGGGAAAAGCGCCAATCTTGAGCACATCATGCGACTTTAGGCGCAACCCGCTGCCTGCGACCTTTAGACCAATGGACGACACACCTTTTGTATGAAGGCTCGGCGTAAGCATAGCGACCTATGTATAATGCCGCCGCTGACCAAAGAGTCACGACGGCCGACCGCTCTAGACAGACGCCCTCCGCCAGAAAAGCCGAGCTACTACAGTAGCTCACCCGCTTGACGCTCGACTGATGCAACCCAACATCACCGCGAAGAAACTTCGACATTTCGCTCATGGATGACTTTGAACGAACGCGCTTTACCCGGCGCATCTCGAGTTTCTGCGCATGCTTTCAGCAAAGAAGAGAGTTAATCCGAATATGCCCACCCGCTCGAAGATCATCTACACCTTCACCGACGAAGCACCAGCCCTCGCCACCTATTCACTGCTGCCTATCGTAGAGGCCTTCACCGCTTCCGCTGATATTGCCGTGGAAACCCGCGACATTTCCCTGGCCGCGCGCATCCTCGCAAGCTTCCCCGAGCAACTGGGCGCCAAGGCCGTGCCGGACCACCTCGCCGAACTGGGCGACCTGGCCGTTACCCCTGAAGCCAACATCATCAAGCTGCCGAACATCAGTGCCTCGACCCCTCAGCTGCAAGCTGCGATCAAGGAACTGCAGGCCCAGGGCTACGCCCTGCCGGACTACCCGGAAACCGTAACCACCGACGCGGAAAAAGAAACCCGTGCACGTTACGACAAGGTCAAGGGCAGCGCCGTGAACCCGGTACTGCGCGAAGGCAACTCCGACCGCCGCGCCCCGCTGTCGGTCAAGAACTACGCTCGCAAGCACCCGCACAAAATGGGCGCCTGGGCTGCCGACTCCAAGTCCCACGTTGCCCACATGAGCACCGGCGACTTCTACGGCAGCGAGAAAGCCGTTCAGATCGAAGGCGCTGATGCCGTCAAGATCGAACTGATCGCCAAGGACGGTACTGCTACCGTCCTGAAGGAAAAAACCAGCGTACAAGCTGGCGAGATCATCGACACCGCCGTGCTGAGCAAGAAAGCCCTGCGCAGCTTCATCGCCGCTGAAATCGAAGACGCCAAGAAACAAGGCGTGCTGCTGTCGGTTCACCTGAAAGCCACTATGATGAAGGTTTCCGACCCGATCATGTTCGGCCAGATCGTTGCCGAGTTCTATAAAGACGCGCTGGCCAAGCACGCTGTGGTGCTGGAGCAGATCGGCTTCAACCTGAACAACGGCATCGGCGACCTGTACGCTCGCATCAAGGCCCTGCCGGCCGATCAGCAAGCGCAGATCGAAGTCGACATCCAGGCGGTATACGCTGCTCGCCCTTCCCTGGCGATGGTCAACTCCGACAAAGGCATCACCAACCTGCACGTGCCGAGCGACGTCATCGTCGACGCATCGATGCCTGCCATGATCCGTGACTCCGGCAAGATGTGGGGCACCGACGGCCAGCTGCACGACACCAAGGCTGTGATCCCGGATCGCTGCTACGCCACTATCTACCAGGCAGTGATCGAAGACTGCAAGGCCAATGGCGCCTTCGACCCAACCACCATGGGCAGCGTGCCAAACGTTGGCCTGATGGCGAAAAAAGCCGAAGAGTACGGCTCCCACGACAAGACCTTCCAGATCAAGGCTGACGGCGTAGTCCGCGTCACCGACAGCAAGGGCAACCTGCTGATGGAACAGGCTGTGGAAGCCGGCGACATCTTCCGCATGTGCCAGACCAAAGACGCGCCGATCCAGGACTGGGTCAAACTGGCCGTCAACCGCGCCCGCGCCAGCAACACCCCGGCCATCTTCTGGCTGGACCCGCAGCGCGCGCACGACGGCGTCGTGGTCGAGAAAGTTCAGGCTTACCTGAAAGACCACAACACCGAAGGCCTGGACATTCGCATCATGTCGCCGGTCGACGCGATGAAGTTCACCCTGGAGCGCACCCGCAAGGGCCTGGACACCATCTCGGTGACCGGCAACGTTCTGCGCGACTACCTGACCGACCTGTTCCCGATCATGGAACTGGGCACCAGCGCCAAGATGCTGTCGATCGTGCCGCTGATGAACGGTGGCGGCCTGTTCGAAACCGGCGCTGGCGGCTCGGCTCCGAAGCATGTGCAGCAACTGGTTGAAGAGAACTTCCTGCGCTGGGATTCCCTGGGCGAGTTCCTGGCCCTGGCCGCATCCCTCGAGCATTTGGGTGTGACGTACAACAACCCGAAAGCCCTGGTGCTGTCCAAGACCCTGGACCAGGCCACCGGCCAGTTCCTCGACAACAACAAGTCGCCATCGCGCAAAGTCGGCAACATCGACAACCGCGGCAGCCACTTCTACCTGGCGCTGTACTGGGCTCAAGCCCTGGCGGCCCAGACCGAAGACACTGCACTGCAAGCGCAGTTTGGCGAACTGGCCAAGACCCTGACCGCGAATGAGGCAACCATCGTTGCCGAGCTCAACGCTGTCCAGGGCAAGCCAGTGGACATCGGTGGCTACTACGCACCGAACGCCGAGCTGACCAGCAAGGCCATGCGCCCAAGCGCCACCCTCAACGCGGCAATCGCTGCGCTGGTGTAAGGTTGTAAGGATGCAAAGAAGCCCCGGCCCTGTGCCGGGGTTTCTGTTTCTGGACATGGCGCTTTTATTGAAGAAACCCAATCAAAATGTGGGAGCGGGCTTGCTCGCGAATGCGGTGGATCAGTCAATACCTCTTTAACTGACACGCCGTATTCGCGAGCAAGCCCGCTCCCACACTGAATGCAATCGCGCCTGAACACAGCGTTACACCTTGAATCGAGGCACTTTATGACCTGGCTACCTCACATCACCGTCGCCACCATCGTCGAAGACAACGGCCGCTTCCTGATGGTCGAAGAACTCAAGGGCGGCCGCGCCGTGCTCAACCAGCCCGCCGGCCACCTCGACCCGAACGAAACCCTGACCGAGGCCGCCGTGCGCGAAACCCTCGAAGAGACCGGCTGGGACGTCGAAGCCACCGGGGTTGTCGGGATTTACCTGTACACCGCTCCCAGCAATGGCGTGACCTATCAGCGCGTATGCTTCATCGCCAAGGCCCTGCAACACCACCCCGACTACCCACTGGACGACGGTATTCTGCGCGCCCTCTGGCTGACCCGTGACGAATTGATGGCCCTGCGCGAAGACTGGCGCAGCGAGCTGATTATCCGCTGCATCGACGATTATCTGGCCGGCCAACGCCACAGCCTCGAATTGATCCGCCCTTCTCTTTAGCCTTGCAGACGCGAGCCTGCTAGAATCGCGTCCTTTTTAAAGACTCCCGTTGAAATCCTATGCGTGATCCAGCCCCTTCTGACACACAAAAGAAGCGCGTCATCGTCGGTATGTCCGGCGGCGTGGATTCTTCCGTTTCCGCCGTTCTGCTCATGGAGCAGGGTTATGAGGTGGAAGGCCTGTTCATGAAGAACTGGGAAGAAGACGATGGAACGGAATATTGCACCGCCATGGACGACCTGGCGGATGCCCAGGCCGTCTGCGACAAAATCGGCATCAAGCTGCACACCGCCAACTTCGCCGCCGAGTACTGGGACAACGTGTTCGAGCACTTCCTGGCCGAATACAAGGCCGGTCGCACGCCGAACCCGGACATCCTGTGTAACCGCGAGATCAAGTTCAAGGCGTTCCTCGACTACGCGATGATCCTCGGTGCCGACCTGATTGCTACGGGCCACTACGTGCGCCGTCGCGACATCGATGGCCGCACCGAGCTGCTCAAGGGCCTGGACGCCAACAAGGACCAGAGCTACTTCCTGCACGCCGTCGGCGGCGAACAGATCGCCAAGACCCTGTTCCCGGTGGGCGAGCTGGAAAAACCCGAAGTGCGCGCCATTGCCGAGAAACACGGCCTGGCCACCGCCAAGAAGAAGGATTCCACCGGGATCTGCTTTATCGGCGAGCGCCGTTTCAGCGACTTCCTCAAACAGTACCTGCCGGCGCAACCGGGCGAGATCAAGACCACCGAAGGCGAGATCATCGGCCGTCACCACGGCTTGATGTACCACACCATCGGCCAGCGCCAGGGCCTGGGCATCGGCGGCTTGAAAGACGCCGGCGAAGAGCCGTGGTACGTGCTGGTCAAGGACCTGGAGCACAACGAGCTGATCGTGGGCCAGGGCAATGACCACCCATGGCTGTTCTCCCGTGCCCTGCTGGCCTCGGACATCTACTGGGTCAACCCGGTGGACCTCAGCAGCCCGCGCCGCCTGACGGCCAAAGTGCGCTATCGCCAGAGCGACCAGCCCTGCACCCTGGAAAAAACCGCCACCGGCTATCGCGCCACCTTCGACGACCCGCAGCGCGCCGTAACGCCGGGCCAATCGGTAGTGTTCTATGACGGAGAGATTTGCCTGGGGGGCGGTGTGATCGAAGTTGCCGAACCCTGGAGCAGCCAGGCATGAGCCCGACCCAGGAGCAACTGACGGCACTGGGCGGCGTGTTTCTCGCCGCGGTGCTGGTGGACAAGATCGCCAAGACCGGCCAGGTCACCGAGGCAGGCCTGACCTGCATGCTCGGCAGCCTGCTGATCCGCGACCCGAAGGACACCCTGGAAGTGTACGGCGGCGACGACCTGGCCCTGCGCGAAGGTTATCGCGCACTGGTCGGCGCCCTCGAGCGCGACCCAAGCACCTTGCAGCGCGAGCCGCTGCGCTACGCCCTGTCGATGCTCGGCCTGGAGCGTCAATTGGCCAAGCGCGACGACCTGCTGGACACCATCGGCAAGCGCCTGCCGCAGATCCAGTCCCAGGTCGAGCATTTTGGCCCGGCCCACGAAAACGTGATCGCAGCCTGTGGCGCCCTGTACCAGGACACCCTGAGCACCTTGCGCCAGCGGATCCAGGTGCACGGCGATATGCGCAACCTGCAACAACCGAACAACGCCTCGAAAATCCGCGCCCTGCTGTTGGCCGGTATTCGTTCGGCGCGGTTATGGCGCCAATTGGGCGGTCATCGCTGGCAGTTGGTGGTCAGCCGACGCAAATTGCTGAAAGAGCTTTACCCGTTGATGCGCAACGAATAAGTCGCAGCAACCGATTTTTTTATAGCCCCACGCGTAATACGCCGGTCAGTTGGCAACGGACCGGCGGATTTTTTCATGTATGATACGCGCCCCATTTCGTTGCCCGACTGTCCGAGAACACCCCATGCAGCTTTCTTCGCTCACTGCGGTTTCCCCTGTTGACGGCCGCTACGCCGGCAAAACCCAGGCCCTGCGCCCTATTTTCAGCGAATACGGCTTGATCCGTGCTCGTGTTCTGGTTGAAGTGCGCTGGCTCCAACGCCTGGCCGCTCACCCTGGCATCAGCGAAGTGCCGGCGTTCTCTGCCGAAGCCAACGCTGTGCTGAACGCCCTGGCGGAAAACTTCGCTCTGGAGCACGCCGAGCGTGTCAAAGAGATCGAGCGCACCACCAACCACGACGTTAAAGCCATCGAATACCTGCTCAAAGAGCAAGCGGCCAAGCTGCCGGAACTGGCCAAGGTCAGCGAGTTCATCCACTTTGCCTGCACCAGCGAGGACATCAACAACCTGTCCCACGCCCTGATGCTGCGCGAAGGCCGTGATGACGTGATGCTGCCACTGATGCGCCAGACTGCCGACGCCATCCGCGAACTGGCGATCCGTTTCGCCGACGTTCCGATGCTGTCGCGCACCCACGGCCAGCCGGCTTCGCCGACCACCCTGGGTAAAGAACTGGCCAACGTGGTGTACCGCCTGGAGCGCCAGATCGCTCAAGTCGCGGCCGTACCGCTGCTGGGCAAGATCAACGGCGCCGTAGGCAACTACAACGCCCACCTGTCGGCCTATCCTGAGATCGACTGGGAAGAAAACGCCCGCGCCTTCATCGAAGACGAACTGGGCCTGGGTTTCAACCCGTACACCACGCAAATCGAACCCCACGACTACATCGCCGAGCTGTTCGACGCGATTGCGCGCTTCAACACCATCCTGATCGACTTCGATCGCGATATCTGGGGCTACATCTCCCTGGGCTACTTCAAGCAGCGCACCATTGCCGGCGAAATCGGTTCGTCGACCATGCCGCACAAGGTCAACCCGATCGACTTCGAAAACTCCGAAGGCAACCTCGGGATCGCCAACGCCCTGTTCCAGCACCTGGCCAGCAAGTTGCCAATCTCCCGCTGGCAGCGCGACCTGACCGACTCCACCGTACTGCGCAACCTCGGCGTGGGCTTCGCCCACAGCGTGATCGCGTACGAAGCCAGCCTCAAAGGCATCAGCAAACTGGAGCTCAACGAGCAGAAGATCGCCGCTGACCTGGACGCTTGCTGGGAAGTGCTGGCCGAGCCGATCCAGACCGTGATGCGCCGCTACAACATCGAAAACCCGTACGAGAAGCTCAAAGAGCTGACCCGCGGCAAGGGCATCACCTCCGAAGCGCTGCAAACTTTCATTGACGGCCTGGATATGCCAGCCGCCGCCAAAGCCGAGCTGAAACTGCTCACCCCGGCCAACTACATCGGCAACGCTGTGGCTCAAGCCAAACGCATCTGATAGAAGCTTGACCCTTTGAGACGCCCGGCAGCGCCGGGCGTTTTTATTCCCGTCTGAAAAGTGCTTTTTTTCAATAGGTTACACATGAATCCTGACATTCCTCTTCAACTTCTGGGCGGCATCACGGCACGGGAATTCCTGCGCGACTACTGGCAGAAAAAACCCCTGCTGATCCGCCAGGCCATCCCTGACTTCGAAAGCCCGATCGACGCCGACGAACTGGCCGGCCTGGCGCTGGAAGAAGAAGTCGAGTCGCGCCTGATCATCGAACACGGCGAACGCCCGTGGGAGTTGCGCCGCGGCCCGTTCGCCGAAGATGCCTTCAGCACCCTGCCCGAGCGCGAGTGGACCCTGCTGGTGCAGGCGGTCGACCAGTTCGTGCCGGAAGTGGCCGAACTGCTGGAAAACTTCCGCTTCCTGCCAAGCTGGCGCATTGACGATGTGATGATCAGCTACGCCGCCCCGGGTGGCAGCGTGGGCCCGCACTTCGACAACTACGACGTGTTCCTGCTGCAAGGTTCCGGCAAGCGCAACTGGAAGATCGGCCAGATGTGCAACTCCGAAAGCCCGCTGCTGCAACACGCGGACCTGCGCATCCTCGCTGAATTCGAAGAGACCGCCGAATGGGTGCTGGAACCGGGCGACATGCTCTACCTGCCGCCCCGCCTGGCCCACTGCGGTGTGGCCGTGGATGATTGCATGACTTACTCCGTAGGCTTCCGCGCTCCGAGCGCCGCTGAAGTGCTGACCCACTTCACCGACTTCCTCAGCCAGTACCTGACTGACGAAGAGCGCTACACCGACGCCGATGCCCAGCCGGTCAGCGACCCGCACCAGATCCAGGGCGACGCCCTCGACCGCCTGAAAAGCCTGTTGGCCGAGCACATGAGCGACGAGCGCATGCTGCTGACCTGGTTCGGCCAGTTCATGACCGAGCCGCGCTACCCGGAACTGGTCGCCGGCCCGGAAGTGGAAGAAGAAGACCTGCTGGGCAGCCTGGAAAACGGCGCCGTGCTGATCCGCAACCCGAGCGCCCGCCTGGCCTGGTCCGAAGTCGACGACGACCTGCTGCTGTTCGCCAGCGGCCAGAGCCGCCTGTTGCCGGGCAAGCTGCGGGAACTGCTGAAGCTGGTGTGCGCCGCCGACGCCCTGCACATCGACAACCTCGGCCCATGGCTGGCGGATGAAGATGGCTGCGCCCTGCTGTGGGAACTGGTCAAGCAAGGAAGCCTGGGGTTTGCCGATGAATAAGATTCACGTAAGTGTCGCGGACTGGCAAAAGGATATCGCCGAGATACGGCGCATTCGTGAAGCGGTATTTATCGCTGAACAATCGGTTCCACCGGAGCTGGAATGGGATGCAGACGACGCGAGTGCCGTGCATTTCCTGGCGTTCGAAGGCGACTTTCCCATCGGTACTGCACGCCTGCTGCCTACCGGCGAGATCGGCCGCGTGTCGGTTCTCAAGGACTGGCGCGGCCTGAAGGTCGGCGACAAGCTGATGGAAGCGGTGATCGGCGTGGCCGAGAAACGCGGCCAGACCCGGCAGATCCTCAGTGCACAGGTCCATGCGGCGCCGTTTTATGAGCGCCTGGGCTTCAAGATTGTCAGCGATGAGTTCCTGGAAGTCGGGATTCCTCACGTTGATATGGTGCGCGAGGGCTGATCCGAGACCGCGCCGCGCCCTTCGCAGGCAAGCCAGCTCCCACATTCGATCCAGTACATCCTTTGGAATGAGGTCAAATGTGGGAGCGGGCTTGCTCGCGAAGGCGCCATCAGCAACACCTCAAAAGGCCCTGCCATCCCCCGATGCCAGGGCCTTTTGCCGTCCAGGATTCAACTTGCGCCCCGCCAAGCCGACAAACTGGCAATATCTAGCCTAAATGACTCGCAGAGATAACGGACATGTCCCTACGCACCCTGCTCACCCTGTTGCTCCTGGCCACCAGTTTCTCGGTGATGGCCGCCACCGAAGTCGTGCCCCTGAGCAACCGCACCAGCGCCGACCTGCTGCCGGTGGCGCAGAACTTTATCGGCAAGGACGGCACCGTCAGCGCCTACGGCAACCAACTGATCGTGAACGCCGAGCCCGACAAGATCCAGGGCCTGCGCGCCCTGCTCGCGCAACTGGACACGCCTTCCAAGCGCCTGCTGATCACCGTCGACACCAACGAAAACAACCAGCAGAGCAACGGCAACAATCAAACACAGGTCATCACCTACAGCACCGAAAGCCGTGACGGCGGGATCCAGCAGATCCAGGCCAGCGAAGGCGTGCCCGCGCTGATCCAGATCGGCCAGAGCGTGCCCCTCACCACCACCCAGCCCGATGCCTACGGCCGCCCGCAGAACCAGACCCAGTATCGCAACGTAACCCAGGGTTTCTACGTGACGGCCAGCGTCACCGGCGAGACCGTTCACCTGAGCATCAGTACCAATCGTGACCGCATGAGCCAGGAACGTCCCGATGTAGTGAACGTGCAAAGTACCGACACAACTGTCAGCGGACGCCTGGGCGAGTGGATCACCCTGGCCGGGATCAACCGCCAGACCCAGGCCGACAAAAGTACCACAACCCGCAGCTACTCTACTCAAGGGCGCGATGACCTGACATTGCGGGTCAAAGTCGACACGCTGAACTGAAGCACCAAAAACTGACTGGCGAGTCGTATTAGACTAAAGATGTAGTGCTTTAAAAAAAGCACTACAAAACATTTGACGATCCAAAAAAGCATGGGCATGATGGCCTCGCTCCCGCTAATCAGGGGCCCTGGCAAGGGCCTTCGGATCGTCGCTCAAAGCCACCCACCCGAGCCGATTCGTGTCTGTACCGCCCACAAGGTGTGTTTGACGAGGTTGCGACTGGAACGAAGTTGTCCCGAGGGACGGAAGCTAACCAGGTAACCCGGCAACACACTGATGGATCGTACAAAGGCCCACGACGCCCGAAGACTGTTCGCAGTTCGCCCTTACCTGCTCAACTCCCCCTTGAGCCACTCGTTCATCCCGTCGCCTTCCCCGCCGAGCCTGACTTGACCGCCTAAGCTTCTGGTCAGCGAGCAGCCATAACCACGCACTGATACGTGGCTGGCAAATGGAATTTTCCACCTAGACCTATGCGACGAGGTTTTTCCCCATGGCACTGACACGCGAACAGCAAATTGCAGCCCTTGAAAAAGACTGGGCTGAAAACCCACGCTGGAAAGGCGTGACCCGCGCTTATTCCGCTGCTGACGTCGTCCGCCTGCGTGGCTCGGTTCAACCTGAGCACACCTTTGCAAAACTCGGCGCCGAGAAGCTGTGGAAGCTGGTCACCCAGGGTGCCAAGCCGTCCTTCCGTCCCGAAAAAGATTTCGTCAACTGCATGGGCGCCCTGACTGGCGGCCAAGCGGTTCAACAGGTCAAAGCCGGTATCCAGGCGATCTACCTGTCTGGCTGGCAAGTGGCAGCGGACAACAACTCCGCTGAATCCATGTACCCCGACCAATCGCTGTACCCGGTGGACTCCGTACCAACCGTGGTCAAGCGCATCAACAACTCGTTCCGCCGTGCCGACCAGATCCAGTGGAAAGCCGGTAAAGGCCCGGGCGATGAAGGCTACATCGACTACTTCGCACCGATCGTTGCAGACGCTGAAGCCGGTTTCGGTGGCGTACTGAACGCCTACGAGCTGATGAAGAGCATGATCGAGGCAGGCGCTGCCGGCGTTCACTTCGAAGACCAGCTGGCTTCGGTGAAGAAATGCGGCCACATGGGCGGCAAGGTACTGGTTCCAACCCAGGAAGCTGTTCAAAAGCTGACGGCTGCTCGTCTGGCTGCTGACGTTGCTGGCACTCCGACCATCATCCTGGCCCGTACCGATGCCAACGCGGCTGATTTGCTGACCTCGGATTGCGACCCGTACGACCAGCCGTTCGTGACTGGCGAACGTACCCAGGAAGGTTTCTATAAAGTGCGCGCCGGTCTCGACCAGGCGATCGCTCGTGGCCTGGCCTACGCGCCGTACGCCGACCTGATCTGGTGCGAAACTGCCAAGCCGGACCTGGACGAAGCCCGCCGCTTTGCCGAAGCCATCAAGAAGGAATACCCGGATCAACTGCTGTCCTACAACTGCTCGCCTTCCTTCAACTGGAAGAAGAACCTGGACGACGCGACCATCGCCAAGTTCCAGCGTGAACTGTCTGCCATGGGCTACAAGCACCAATTCATCACCCTGGCCGGCATTCACAACATGTGGCACAGCATGTTCAACCTGGCGCACGACTACGCCCGCAACGACATGACTGCCTACGTGAAGCTTCAGGAACAAGAGTTCGCTGATGCTGCCAAGGGTTACACCTTTGTGGCGCACCAGCAGGAAGTGGGCACCGGTTACTTCGACGACATGACCACCGTGATCCAGGGCGGCACCTCGTCCGTGACTGCGCTGACCGGTTCGACCGAAGAAGAGCAGTTCCACTAAGTACTGAGTACACGGCCACTGCGGCCCCACGGAAGACCTAACCGCAGTGCCGCACGATCTGACGCCCCGACTGGTTCGGGGCGTTTTTTTGGGCGCCTGAAAAGCACTGGAGTGTGAGAGCAGCCACGGTCAACTGTAGGAGCTGGCTTGCCTGCGATGCCGACAACTCGGTTTCTGCGATACACCGAGGCGATGCCATCGCAGGCAAGCCAGCTCCCACAGGAAAGCAGAGCGGCACGCGCCTTGGCCCAGCCTTTGATTGGGCTTTTGAATATGTGCCCCTGCGCGCCCTCGCCACCCGATTTCGATCAAAACATTGATCCAGAGCGCTATTCCCATCTGCAAAACCAGTTAAAAGATCCGCTTTACCAACTAGCATCACCCGCACAAGTAACAACAACTTCCCGCGCTAAACCCCGAACAGTTGTTTAAAACCCACGCAAACAATATTCATTATCATTTAGAGCATGAAAACTTCTTTACCGGTTAAACAAAACACAATTCGTGAAAAGCCCGCTAATGCCCGCAGCACAAGGGCTACAGCCCCAAGAAGGTGCACTATGTGCTTATTCCATCGAATAATTTCGCTATAGGAATTTTACTTGCCCGGTGTTTAGCCATAAAATCACCGCGATTGATTGCGCTGCGACATATCGTCACTGCATCGTTACTTTTTCGAGCTCAGAGACCTTTGCTCTCTGTTAAGGATTTCCAGCATGACCGAAGCGACAGGACTCATGGCCCACAACTGGGGCTTTGCCATTTTCCTTCTCGGTGTAGTCGGCCTTTGCGCCTTCATGCTCGGCGTCTCCAGCCTCCTCGGGTCAAAAGCCTGGGGCCGCAGCAAAAACGAACCGTTCGAGTCCGGCATGCTACCTACAGGTGGCGCCCGCTTGCGGCTCTCAGCCAAATTCTATCTGGTCGCGATGCTCTTCGTGATCTTCGACATCGAAGCCCTTTTTCTCTTTGCCTGGTCTGTGTCCGTCCGCGAAAGCGGCTGGACCGGATTCGTCGAAGCCCTCGTTTTCATAGCAATTCTGTTGGCAGGCCTTGTCTACCTATTTCGAGTGGGCGCCCTTGACTGGGCTCCGGAAGCTCGTCGCAAGCGGCAAGCGAAGCTGAAACAATGAGGCTTTGGCGATGCAATACAATCTCACCAGGATCGACCCGGATGCTCCTAACGAGCAGTACCCCATCGGCGAACGGGAAACCGTTTCCGACCCGTTAGAAGACCAAGTCCACAAAAACATCTACATGGGCAAGCTGGAAGACGTGCTGAGTGGCGCGGTCAACTGGGGACGTAAGAACTCCCTGTGGCCGTACAACTTCGGTCTGTCCTGCTGCTACGTGGAAATGACCACCGCCTTCACGGCGCCCCACGACATCGCGCGCTTTGGCGCCGAAGTTATCCGGGCATCGCCGCGTCAGGCGGATTTCATGGTTATCGCCGGTACCTGCTTTATCAAGATGGCGCCGATCATTCAGCGTCTCTACGAGCAAATGCTCGAACCAAAGTGGGTTATCTCCATGGGTTCGTGCGCCAACTCCGGTGGCATGTACGACATCTACTCCGTGGTTCAGGGGGTGGACAAGTTCCTGCCCGTGGACGTCTACGTGCCTGGCTGCCCGCCCCGCCCTGAAGCATTTCTGCAAGGCTTGATGCTGTTGCAGGAATCGATTGGCAAGGAGCGTCGCCCACTTTCCTGGGTTGTCGGAGATCAAGGCGTATACCGCGCCGAGATGCCGTCACAAAAGGAACAGCGCCGCGAACAGCGTATTCAGGTAACCAACCTGCGCAGCCCCGACGAAGTCTGATCCAGAACCGCTTCTTTTATAGAACGAAAACCTGGCTTCATTCTTTACGTTGACCGAAAGCGATAAAAAACCATGACTACAGGCAGTGCTCTGTACATCCCGCCTTATAAGGCAGACGACCAGGATGTGGTCGTCGAACTCAACAACCGTTTTGGCCCTGACGCCTTCACCGCCCAGGCCACACGCACCGGCATGCCGGTGCTGTGGGTGGCGCGTGCCAGGCTCGTCGAAGTCCTGAGCTTCCTGCGCAACCTGCCCAAGCCGTACGTCATGCTCTATGACCTGCATGGCGTGGACGAGCGCCTGCGCACCAAGCGCCAGGGGCTGCCGAGCGGCGCCGACTTCACCGTGTTCTACCACTTGATGTCGCTGGAACGTAACAGCGACGTGATGATCAAGGTGGCCCTCTCCGAGAGCGACCTGAGCGTTCCGACCGTGACCGGTATCTGGCCCAACGCCAACTGGTACGAGCGTGAAGTGTGGGACATGTTCGGCATCGATTTCCCGGGCCACCCGCACCTGTCGCGCATCATGATGCCGCCGACCTGGGAAGGCCACCCGCTGCGCAAGGACTTCCCTGCCCGCGCCACCGAATTCGATCCATTCAGCCTGACCCTCGCCAAGCAACAGCTTGAAGAAGAGGCTGCGCGCTTCCGTCCGGAAGACTGGGGCATGAAGCGCTCCGGCACCAACGAGGACTACATGTTCCTCAACCTGGGCCCGAACCACCCTTCGGCTCACGGTGCCTTCCGCATCATCCTGCAACTGGACGGCGAAGAAATCGTCGACTGCGTACCGGACATCGGCTACCACCACCGTGGTGCCGAGAAGATGGCCGAGCGTCAGTCGTGGCACAGCTTCATCCCGTACACCGACCGTATCGACTACCTCGGCGGCGTGATGAACAACCTGCCGTACGTGCTCTCGGTCGAGAAGCTGGCCGGCATCAAGGTGCCGGACAAGGTCGACACCATCCGCATCATGATGGCCGAGTTCTTCCGGATCACCAGCCACCTGCTGTTCCTGGGTACCTATATCCAGGACGTCGGCGCCATGACCCCGGTGTTCTTCACCTTCACCGACCGTCAGCGTGCGTACAAGGTCATCGAAGCCATCACCGGTTTCCGCCTGCACCCGGCCTGGTACCGCATCGGCGGCGTCGCCCACGACCTGCCGCGTGGCTGGGAACGCCTGGTCAAGGAATTCATCGACTGGATGCCCAAGCGTCTGGACGAGTACCAGAAAGCCGCCCTGGACAACAGCATCCTCAAGGGCCGGACCATCGGCGTCGCCCAGTACAACACCAAAGAGGCCCTGGAATGGGGCGTCACCGGTGCTGGCCTGCGTTCCACCGGTTGCGATTTCGACCTGCGTAAAGCACGCCCGTACTCCGGCTACCAGAACTTCGAATTCGAAGTGCCGCTGGCGGCCAACGGCGATGCCTACGACCGCTGCATCGTGCGCGTCGAAGAAATGCGCCAGAGCCTGAAGATCATCGAACAGTGCATGCGCAACATGCCGGAAGGCCCGTACAAGGCGGATCACCCGCTGACCACGCCGCCGCCGAAAGAGCGCACGCTGCAACACATCGAAACCCTGATCACGCACTTCCTGCAAGTTTCGTGGGGCCCGGTGATGCCGGCCAACGAATCCTTCCAGATGATCGAAGCGACCAAGGGTATCAACAGTTATTACCTGACGAGCGATGGCGGCACCATGAGCTACCGCACCCGGATTCGTACGCCAAGCTTCCCGCACCTGCAGCAGATCCCTTCGGTGATCAAAGGTGAAATGGTCGCGGACTTGATTGCGTACCTGGGTAGTATCGATTTCGTTATGGCCGACGTGGACCGCTAAGCATGAATAGCACGCTTATCCAGACAGACCGTTTCACCTTGAGTGAAACCGAGCGCTCGGCCATCGAGCACGAGCTGCATCACTACGAAGACCCGCGCGCGGCGTCGATCGAAGCCTTGAAGATCGTCCAGAAGGAACGTGGCTGGGTGCCGGACGGCGCCCTCTACGCCATCGGCGAGATCCTCGGCATCCCCGCCAGCGACGTTGAAGGCGTGGCGACGTTCTACAGCCAGATCTTCCGCCAGCCGGTCGGCCGCCACATCATTCGCGTGTGCGACAGCATGGTCTGCTACATCGGTGGCCACGAGTCCGTGGTCAGCGAGATCCAGAGCAAGCTGGGCATCGGCCTGGGCCAAACCACTCCGGACGGGCGCTTCACGCTGCTGCCGGTGTGCTGCCTGGGCAACTGTGACAAGGCGCCGGCGTTGATGATCGACGACGACACATTCGGCGACGTGCAGCCTGCTGGCGTCACCCAATTGCTCGAGGGCTACCCATGACCCTGACTTCCTTCGGTCCTGCCAACCACATCAAGCGGTCGGCCGAGACTCACCCGCTGACCTGGCGCCTGCGTGACGACGGCGAGCCTGTATGGCTTGACGAGTACCAGGCCAAGAACGGTTACGCGGCCGCGCGCAAAGCCTTTGCCGACATGGCCCAGGACGACATCGTCCAGACCGTGAAAGACGCAGGCCTTAAGGGCCGCGGCGGTGCAGGCTTCCCCACGGGTGTCAAGTGGGGCCTGATGCCCAAAGACGAATCCATCAACATCCGCTACCTGCTGTGCAACGCGGATGAAATGGAGCCGAACACCTGGAAAGACCGCATGCTGATGGAGCAACTGCCCCATCTGCTGATCGAAGGCATGCTGATCAGTGCTCGCGCCCTGAAAACCTACCGTGGCTACATCTTCCTGCGTGGCGAGTACACCACCGCCGCCAAGCACCTGAACCGTGCCGTGGAAGAAGCCAAGGCCGCTGGCCTGCTGGGCAAGAACATCCTTGGTTCGGGTTTCGACTTCGAACTGTTCGTGCACACCGGCGCCGGGCGTTATATCTGCGGTGAAGAAACCGCACTGATCAACTCCCTCGAAGGCCGCCGCGCCAACCCGCGTTCCAAGCCGCCCTTCCCTGCCGCCGTGGGCGTGTGGGGCAAGCCGACCTGCGTGAACAACGTTGAAACCCTGTGCAACGTGCCGGCAATCATCGGCGACGGCGTGGAGTGGTACAAATCGTTGGCCCGCGAAGGCAGCGAAGACATGGGCACCAAGCTCATGGGCTTCTCCGGCAAGGTCAAGAACCCGGGCCTGTGGGAACTGCCTTTCGGCGTGACCGCACGGGAGCTGTTCGAGGACTACGCCGGCGGCATGCGCGATGGCTACACCCTCAAGGCCTGGCAGCCAGGCGGCGCCGGTACCGGCTTCCTGTTGCCAGAACACCTGGACGCGCAAATGTACGCCGGCGGCATCGGCAAGGTGGGCACCCGTATGGGTACCGGCCTGGCCATGGCCGTGGACAACACCGTGAACATGGTGTCGTTGCTGCGCAACATGGAGCAGTTCTTCTCCCGCGAATCCTGTGGCTTCTGCACCCCGTGCCGCGACGGTTTGCCATGGAGCGTCAAGCTGCTGATGGCCCTGGAAAACGGCGAAGGCCGCGAGGGCGACATCGAGACCCTGCTGGGTCTGGTCGGTTTCCTCGGCCCAGGCAAGACCTTCTGTGCTCACGCACCGGGCGCCGTGGAGCCATTGGGCAGCGCGATCAAATACTTCCGCTCGGAGTTCGAAGCCGGCATCGCGCCTACCAGCGCCGCCGTCCCGCCTCTGGCAAGGCCGATCGTAGTCGGCGCGTAACGCTTAAAAAGGCGAAGGGTCCGTGCCCTTCGCTTTCTCATGTGCTGACGCCTTCAAGGCTGTGTTGATGCACATGAATAACAAGATTCCATTAGCCACGCCCGCTGACACCGGGCCAACGAAGAACTTTGAACCATGGCCACTATCCACGTAGACGGCAAAGAGCTCGAAGTCGATGGGGCAGACAACCTGTTACAGGCGTGTCTGTCGCTAGGCCTCGACATTCCATATTTCTGCTGGCACCCCGCCCTTGGCAGCGTTGGCGCTTGCCGCCAGTGCGCGGTCAAGCAGTACACCGACGAGAACGACACCCGTGGTCGTATCGTCATGTCCTGCATGACCCCTGCCACCGACGGCAGCTGGATCTCCATCGAAGACGAAGAAGCGAAAGTGTTTCGCGCCAGCGTCGTCGAATGGCTGATGACCAACCACCCGCACGACTGCCCTGTGTGTGAGGAAGGCGGCCACTGCCACCTGCAAGACATGACCGTGATGACCGGCCACAACGAGCGCCGGTATCGCTTCACCAAGCGTACCCACCAGAACCAGCAACTGGGCCCGTTCATTTCCCACGAGATGAACCGCTGCATCGCTTGCTACCGCTGCGTGCGCTTCTATAAGGACTACGCCGGCGGTACCGACCTCGGTGTGTTTGGCGCCCACGACAACGTGTACTTCGGTCGCGTTGAAGACGGCACCCTGGAAAGTGAATTCTCCGGCAACCTCACCGAGGTCTGCCCGACCGGTGTGTTCACCGACAAGACTCACTCCGAGCGCTACAACCGCAAGTGGGACATGCAGTTCTCGCCGAGCATCTGCCATGGCTGCTCCAGCGGTTGCAACATCTCCCCGGGTGAGCGCTACGGCGAACTGCGTCGGATCGAAAACCGCTTCAACGGTTCGGTCAACCAGTACTTCCTGTGCGACCGTGGCCGTTTCGGCTATGGCTACGTCAACCGCGAAGACCGCCCACGTCAGCCACTGCTGGCCGACGGCGCCAAGTTGAGCCTCGACGAAGCACTGGATAAAGCCGCTGACCTGCTGCGCGGTCGCAACATCGTCGGTATCGGTTCGCCCCGCGCCAGCCTCGAAAGCAACTACGCGTTGCGCGAGCTGGTAGGCGCCGAACACTTCTACTCGGGTATCGAAGCCGGTGAGCTGGAGCGTATCCGCCTGGTGCTGCAAGTTCTGAACGACAGCCCGCTGCCGGTTCCGAACATGCGCGACATCGAAGACCATGACGCGATCTTCGTCCTCGGTGAAGACCTGACCCAAACCGCTGCACGCGTGGCCCTGTCCCTGCGCCAGTCGGTAAAAGGCAAGGCCGAAGACATGGCCGACGCCATGCGCGTCCAGCCTTGGCTCGACGCTGCGGTGAAAAACATCGGCCAGCACGCGCTGAACCCGCTGTTTATCGCCAGCCTGACCGCCACCAAGCTCGACGACATCGCAGAAGAATGCGTACACGCCGCGCCTGACGACCTGGCCCGCATCGGTTTCGCCGTGGCCCACGCCCTCGACGCCAGTGCGCCTGCCGTAGAAGGCCTGGACGCTGAAGCCGCTGAACTGGCCAAGCGTATCGCCGACGCCCTGCTGGCCGCCAAGCGTCCATTGATCATTGCCGGTACCTCGTTGGGTTCCAAGGCGCTGATCGAAGCCGCTGCCAACATTGCCAAAGCCTTGAAGCTGCGCGAGAAGAACGGTTCCATCAGCCTGATCGTGCCGGAAGCCAACAGCCTTGGCCTGGCCATGCTCGGTGGCGAGTCCCTCGACGCCGCTCTGCAAGCCGTGACCGACGGCAGTGCCGACGCGATCGTGGTGCTGGAAAACGACCTGTATACCCGCACTGATTCGGCCAAGGTCGACGCAGCGCTGAACGCGGCCAAAGTGGTGATCGTTGCCGACCACCAGAAAACCGCCACCAGCGACCGTGCCCACCTGGTACTGCCCGCCGCCAGCTTTGCTGAAGGCGACGGTACCCTGGTCAGCCAGGAAGGCCGCGCCCAGCGCTTCTTCCAGGTGTTCGATCCGAAGTACATGGACGCCAGCATCCTGGTTCACGAAGGCTGGCGCTGGCTGCATGCCCTGCGCGCTACCCTGCTGAACCAGCCGATCGACTGGACCCAGCTCGACCACGTGACTGCCGCCACAGCCGCAGCCGCACCGCAACTGGCGCGCATCGTCGACGCTGCACCGTCCGCCGCGTTCCGCATCAAGGGCATGAAACTCGCCCGTGAACCGTTGCGCTACTCCGGCCGTACCGCCATGCGGGCTGACATCAGCGTGCATGAGCCACGTACACCGCAAGACAACGACACCGCGTTTGCCTTCTCCATGGAAGGTTACTCGGGTTCGGTCGAGCCACGTCAGCAGGTGCCTTTCGCCTGGTCGCCGGGCTGGAACTCGCCGCAGGCCTGGAACAAGTTCCAGGACGAAGTCGGTGGCCACATCCGTGCCGGCGACCCGGGCACCCGCCTGATCGAAAGCACCGGTGACTCGCTGAACTGGTTCGCCAGCGTTCCGCGTCCGTTCAACCCGGCCCAGGGTACCTGGCAGGTTGTGCCGTTCTTCCACTTGTTCGGCAGCGAAGAGACTTCTTCCAAAGCCGCGCCGGTACAAGAGCGCATTCCAGCCGCCTACGTGTCCGTAGCCAAGTCCGAAGCCGACCGCCTGGGCGTCAACGACGGTGCCCTGCTCAGCGTGAACGTCGCCGGCAAGACCCTGCGTCTGCCGCTGCGCATCGACGAAGAGTTGGGTGCTGGCCTGGTTGCATTGCCAAAAGGCCTCGCGGGGATTCCTCCGGCGATCTTCGGCCTTACCGTTGACGGTCTGCAGGAGGCAGCTCAATGACCTGGTTCACCCCTGAAGTGATCGACGTGATCATCGCGGTGGTCAAGGCCATCGTGATCCTGTTGGCCGTGGTCGTGGCGGGCGCCCTGCTCAGCTTCGTCGAACGTCGCCTGCTGGGCTGGTGGCAGGACCGTTACGGTCCGAACCGCGTTGGCCCGTTTGGTATGTTCCAGATCGCCGCCGACATGCTGAAAATGTTCTTCAAGGAAGACTGGACCCCGCCGTTTGCCGACAAGGTGATCTTCACCCTGGCACCGGTCGTGGCCATGAGCGCCTTGCTGATTGCCTTCGCAATCATCCCGATCACCCCGACCTGGGGCGTGGCGGACCTGAACATCGGCTTGCTGTTCTTCTTCGCCATGGCCGGCCTGTCGGTCTACGCGGTGCTGTTCGCCGGTTGGTCGAGCAACAACAAGTTCGCCCTGCTGGGCAGCTTGCGGGCCTCGGCCCAGACCGTGTCCTACGAAGTGTTCATGGGCCTCGCGCTGATGGGCATCGTGGTGCAGGTGGGCTCGTTCAACATGCGCGACATCGTCGAGTACCAGGCGCAGAACCTGTGGTTCATCATTCCGCAGTTCTTCGGCTTCTGTACGTTCTTCATCGCTGGCGTCGCCGTGACTCACCGTCACCCGTTCGACCAGCCGGAAGCGGAACAGGAACTGGCCGACGGTTACCACATCGAATACGCCGGCATGAAATGGGGCATGTTCTTCGTTGGTGAATACATCGGCATCATCTTGATCTCGGCCCTGCTGGTCACGCTGTTCTTCGGCGGCTGGCACGGTCCGTTCGGCATCCTGCCGCAGCTGGCGTTCTTCTGGTTCTTCCTGAAGACCGCGTTCTTCATCATGCTGTTCATCCTGCTGCGCGCTTCCATCCCGCGTCCACGGTATGACCAGGTGATGGATTTCAGCTGGCGATTCTGCCTGCCGCTGACCCTGATCAATTTGCTGGTGACTGCTGCCGTTGTGTTGTTGAACACGCCAGCGGGCGCGGTTCAGTGAGGATTTGACCCATGTTCAAATATATTGGCGACATCGTTAAGGGTACCGGTACCCAGTTGCGAAGCCTGGTGATGGTGTTCGGTCACGGCTTTCGCAAACGCGACACCCTGCAATACCCGGAAGAAGCGGTGTACCTGCCGCCGCGTTATCGCGGCCGCATTGTCCTGACCCGCGACCCCGACGGCGAAGAGCGCTGCGTGGCCTGCAACCTGTGCGCCGTGGCGTGCCCGGTGGGTTGCATCTCGCTGCAGAAAGCTGAAACCGAAGACGGTCGCTGGTACCCGGACTTCTTCCGCATCAACTTCTCGCGCTGCATTTTCTGCGGCCTCTGCGAGGAAGCTTGCCCGACCACCGCGATCCAGCTGACACCGGATTTCGAGATGGCCGAGTTCAAACGTCAGGACCTGGTGTACGAGAAAGAAGATCTGCTGATCTCTGGTCCCGGTAAAAACCCTGATTACAACTTCTATCGTGTTGCAGGTATGGCCGTTGCCGGTAAGCCGAAAGGCGCCGCACAAAACGAAGCCGAGCCGATCAACGTGAAGAGCTTGCTGCCTTAAGGAAGAAAGATGGAATTCGCTTTCTATTTCGCATCGGGTATTGCAGTGGTGTCCACGCTTCGCGTGATCACCAACACTAACCCCGTGCACGCCCTGCTCTACCTGATCATTTCGCTGATCGCCGTGGCCATGACCTTCTTCAGCCTCGGCGCACCGTTCGCCGGTGTACTGGAAGTGATCGCCTACGCCGGCGCCATCATGGTGCTGTTCGTGTTTGTGGTGATGATGCTCAACCTGGGGCCGGCGTCTGTCGCCCAGGAACGCGTCTGGCTCAAGCCCGGCATCTGGCTCGGCCCGGTGATCCTCGCAGCCCTGCTGCTGGGTGAACTGCTGTATGTGCTGTTCGCTCACCAGAGCGGCCAGGCCATCGGCCACACCACCGTAGACGCGAAAGCCGTGGGCATCAGCCTGTTCGGCCCGTACCTGCTGGTGGTCGAACTGGCTTCGATGCTGCTGCTCGCTGCAGCCATCACCGCCTTCCACTTGGGCCGCAACGAAGCCAAGGAGCAATGACGATGCCTGCTATCCCTTTGGAGCATGGTCTGGCGGTCGCCGGCATCCTGTTCTGCCTTGGCCTGGTCGGCCTGATGGTTCGCCGCAACATTCTGTTCGTGTTGATGAGCCTGGAAATCATGATGAACGCCGCGGCACTCGCGTTCATCGTGGCCGGTAGCCGTTGGGGCCAGCCGGATGGACAAGTGATGTTCATCCTGGTGATCAGCCTGGCAGCCGCCGAGGCCAGTATTGGCCTGGCGATCCTGCTGCAACTGTATCGTCGCTTCCACACGCTTGATATCGACGCTGCCAGTGAGATGCGCGGATGAACATGATCTTTCTGACTTTCGTATTTCCCCTGATCGGTTTCCTGCTGCTGTCGTTCTCCCGTGGACGCTGGTCGGAAAACCTCTCGGCCCTGGTGGGTGTGGGTTCCATCGGCCTGTCGGCAATTGTCGCCGCCTACGTCATCTGGCAATTCAACGTCGCACCGCCTGAAGGCGGTCACTACACCCTGGTGTTGTGGCAGTGGATGTCGGTGGAGGGCTTCAAGCCCAACTTCGCCCTCTACGTCGACGGCCTGTCGATCACCATGCTCGGCGTGGTCGTCGGTGTAGGCTTCCTGATCCACCTGTTCGCGTCCTGGTACATGCGCGGTGAAGCCGGTTACTCGCGCTTCTTCGCCTACACCAACCTGTTTATCGCCAGCATGCTGTTCCTGGTGCTGGGCGATAACCTGTTGTTCCTGTACTTTGGCTGGGAAGGCGTGGGCCTGTGCTCGTACCTGTTGATCGGTTTCTACTACAGCAACCGCAACAACGGTAACGCCGCACTCAAAGCCTTTATCGTGACCCGGATCGGTGACGTGTTCATGGCCATCGGCCTGTTCATCCTGTTCCAACAGGTGGGCACGCTGAACATCCAGGAACTGCTGGTGCTGGCACCGCAGAAATTCCAGATCGGCGACTTCTGGATCACCCTGGCGACCCTGATGCTGCTGGGTGGCGCTGTCGGTAAATCCGCACAACTGCCGCTGCAAACCTGGCTGGCGGATGCGATGGCCGGCCCTACCCCGGTTTCGGCACTGATCCACGCCGCGACCATGGTAACCGCCGGTGTCTACCTGATTGCCCGTACCCACGGCCTGTTCACCCTGGCGCCGGAGATTCTGCACCTCGTGGGCCTGGTGGGTGGCGTGACCCTGGTACTGGCAGGTTTTGCTGCCCTGGTTCAGACCGACATCAAGCGTATCCTCGCCTACTCGACCATGAGCCAGATCGGCTACATGTTCCTGGCCCTGGGCGTTGGCGCCTGGGACGGCGCGATCTTCCACCTGATGACCCACGCCTTCTTCAAGGCCCTGCTGTTCCTTGCTTCCGGTGCGGTGATCGTTGCCTGCCACCACGAGCAGAACATCTTCAAGATGGGCGGCCTGTGGAAGAAACTGCCGTTGGCCTACGCCAGCTTCATCGTCGGCGGCGCGGCCTTGTCGGCCCTGCCACTGGTGACCGCAGGTTTCTACTCGAAAGACGAAATCCTCTGGGAAGCCTTTGCCAGCGGTAACCACGGCCTGCTGTACGCCGGCCTGGTAGGTGCGTTCATGACCTCGCTGTACACCTTCCGCCTGATCTTCATCACGTTCCACGGTGAAGCCAAGACTGAAGCCCACGCAGGCCATGGCATTTCCCACTGGCTGCCACTGTCGGTGCTGATCATCCTGTCGACCTTCGTCGGCGCCATGATCACCCCGCCACTGGCCGGTGTTCTGCCGGAAAGCGCCGGCCATGCCGGTGGTGCAGCCAAGCACAGCCTGGAAATCGCCTCGGGCGCCATCGCCATCGCGGGTATCCTGCTGGCGGCCCTGCTGTTCCTCGGCAAGCGCCGCTTCGTCACCGCCATCGCCAACAGTGGCATTGGCCGCTTCCTTTCGGCCTGGTGGTTCGCTGCCTGGGGCTTCGACTGGATCTACGACAAACTGTTCGTCAAGCCGTACCTTGCGATCAGCCACGTACTGCGCAAAGACCCGCTCGACCAGACCATCGGTTTGATCCCGCGTGCCGCCAAGGCCGGTCACACCGCCCTGAGCCGCAGCGAGACCGGCCAATTGCGCTGGTATGCAGCTTCCATGGCGGCCGGTGCCGTCCTGGTAATCGGCGCCATCATCGTGGTCGCGGTCTGACTATGCACATTGCGAACTTTGCGAACTTGCGAAAGGAAACGAGCCCGTCATGATTCTGCCCTGGCTAATCCTGATCCCCTTTATCGGCGGCCTGCTCTGCTGGATGGGTGAACGCTTCGGCGCCACCCTCCCCCGCTGGATTGCGTTGCTGACCATGTCCCTGGAACTCGCTCTCGGCCTCTGGCTGTGGGCCCACGGCGACTATTCATTTGCTCCGGCACCGGGTGTCGATCCCACCTTCGCGCTTGAATTCAAGCACGTGTGGATCCAGCGCTTCGGCATCAACGTGCACCTGGCCCTCGACGGCCTGTCGCTGTTGATGATCCTGCTGACCGGCCTGCTGGGTATCCTCTCGGTACTCTGCTCCTGGAAAGAGATCCAGCGTCACGTGGGCTTCTTCCACCTGAACCTGATGTGGATCCTGGGCGGCGTTGTCGGCGTGTTCCTCGCCCTCGACCTGTTCATGTTCTTCTTCTTCTGGGAAATGATGCTGGTGCCGATGTACTTCCTCATCGCGCTCTGGGGTCACAGTTCTTCGGACGGCAAGAAAACCCGGATCTACGCGGCGACCAAGTTCTTCATCTTCACCCAGGCTTCCGGCCTGATCATGTTGGTGGCGATCCTGGGCCTGGTACTGGTCAACTTCAACAGCACGGGCGTGATCACGTTCAACTACGCCGACCTGTTGAAAACCAAGATGTCCCTGACCACCGAGTACATCCTGATGCTGGGCTTCTTCATCGCGTTCGCGGTGAAGCTGCCGGTGGTGCCGTTCCACTCCTGGTTGCCTGACGCTCACGCCCAGGCGCCGACTGCAGGTTCCGTCGACCTGGCCGGTATCCTGTTGAAGACGGCGGCCTACGGCCTGCTGCGTTTCGCCCTGCCGCTGTTCCCGAATGCCTCGGCCGAGTTCGCGCCGATCGCCATGACCCTCGGTCTGATCGGGATCTTCTACGGTGCGTTCCTGGCCTTCGCCCAAACCGACATCAAGCGTCTGATTGCCTTCTCGTCCGTTTCCCACATGGGCTTCGTACTGATCGGCATCTACTCCGGCAGCCAACTGGCGCTGCAAGGCGCAGTGATCCAGATGCTGGCTCACGGTGTGTCGGCAGCGGCACTGTTTATCCTCAGCGGCCAACTGTACGAGCGCCTGCACACTCGTGACATGCGCGAGATGGGTGGCGTGTGGTCACGTATCGCCTACCTGCCGGCCATCAGCCTGTTCTTCGCCGCCGCATCCCTGGGCTTGCCGGGTACCGGCAACTTCATCGGCGAGTTCCTGATCCTGATGGGTGCCTTCGTGCATACGCCGTGGGTCAGTGCGATCGCTACGTCTGGCCTGGTGTTCGGTTCGGTCTACTCGCTGATCATGATCCACCGCGCATACTTCGGTCCGGCCAAGTCCGACACCGTGTTGCACGGCATGGACGGTCGCGAACTGATCATGGTGCTCGGCCTTGCGGTACTGCTGGTGTTTATCGGCGTGTACCCGCAACCGTTCCTGGATACTTCTGCCGCAACGATGCATGGCGTGCAGCAGTGGTTCGGCACCGCCTTCTCTCAACTCGCTTCGGCCCGGTAAGAGCGCTATGGAATTCACGATCCAACACTTTATCGCGCTTGCGCCGCTGCTGATCACCAGCCTCACCATCGTGGTGGTGATGCTGGCGATCGCCTGGCGCCGCAATCACTCGCAAACGTTCCTGCTGTCCTGTGCGGGCTTGAACCTGGCCCTGCTGTCGATTATCCCGGCACTCAAGGTCGCGCCACTGGCCGTGACCCCGCTGATGATGGTCGATGACTTCGCGCTGCTGTATATCGCGCTGATCCTGGTTGCCACCCTGGCCTGCGTCACGCTCGCCCACGCCTACCTCGGCGAAGGCGGCACCGGCTACCCGGGCAACCGCGAAGAGCTGTACCTGCTGATCCTGCTGGCTGCGGCCGGTGGTATCGTGCTGGTCAGCGCGCAGCACCTGGCCGGCTTGTTCATCGGCCTGGAACTGCTGTCGATCCCGGTCTACGGCCTGGTGGCGTATGCCTTCTTCAACAAGCGCTCCCTGGAAGCCGGCATCAAGTACATGGTGCTGTCGGCAGCCGGTTCGGCGTTCCTGTTGTTCGGTATGGCCCTGCTCTACGCAGAAGCCGGCAGCCTGAGCTTCAGCGGTATCGGTCACGCCCTGGCAGCCTCCGGCAGCCCTGCGCCAATTGCCCAACTGGGCCTGGCCATGATGCTGATCGGCCTGGCGTTCAAGCTGTCGCTGGTGCCGTTCCACCTGTGGACCCCGGACGTGTACGAAGGCGCCCCGGCGCCGGTGGCTGCTTTCCTGGCTACCGCGTCGAAAGTCGCCGTGTTTGCCGTGATGGTGCGTCTGTTCCAGATCTCCCCTGCGGCCAACACCGGTGTACTCAGCAACGTGCTGACCATCATCGCCATCGCTTCGATCCTGTTCGGCAACCTGCTGGCGCTGACCCAGAACAACCTCAAGCGTCTGCTGGGTTATTCGTCCATCGCGCACTTCGGTTACCTGCTGATAGCCCTGGTGGCGAGCAAGGGCCTGGCGATGGAAGCCATCGGCGTGTACCTGGTCACCTACGTGATCACAAGCCTGGGTGCATTCGGTGTGATCACGCTGATGTCCTCGCCTTACAAAGGCCGCGACGCCGACGCCCTGTACGAATACCGCGGCCTGTTCTGGCGCCGTCCGTACCTGACCGCCGTACTGACCGTGATGATGCTGTCCCTGGCGGGTATCCCGCTGACTGCGGGCTTCATCGGCAAGTTCTACATCGTGGCCACCGGTGTTGAAGCGCACGAATGGTGGTTGGTTGCGTCCCTGGTACTGGGCAGCGCCATCGGCGTTTTCTACTACCTGCGCGTGATGGTGACCTTGTACCTGATCGAGCCAAACCTGCGCCGTGTGGACGCCGAGTTGCACTGGGAACAGAAAGCAGGCGGCGTGATGCTGCTGGCAATCGCCCTGCTGGCGTTCTTCCTGGGTGTGTACCCACAACCGTTGCTCACCCTGGTGCAGCATGCGGTGATGGCGGGTTGATCGCTTAGTTAAACGCAGCAAGCAAAACGGCGCCTTCGGGCGCCGTTTTGCGTTTCTGGCGTATTAATTTGTTGTCTGACACACAAAGGGAATTTTCCTCGTCGAGATGCCTCCCCTTCCGGCATCACCCTGCCTGGGTCGCTCGTATCGTGGTTGCGTTTTAGGAAACATCCCACAGCAGGGTCACTTGACCCACCGCAGATGGGCCACCAAACTATACGCAGGCTACGTACAGAACATGGATGCTCTATTTATCGAATTGCCAGCCTTTGAGCGGCACCGCAGGGATTATCTGAGTGATGAGTTATTTCACGGCTTCAACAAGAGTTGATGAGAAACCCGCAAGCGGGCAACGTGATAGAGGGAACCGGCGGGTTACGCAAGGTGCGCTTTGTCGACGAGCGACGCAACAAGGGCAAACGGGGTGGCCTGCGAGTCATCTATTACTGGTGGTCGGGCGGTACGCAGTTCTGGCTGTTCACCCTTTATGGCAAACACGAACAGGACGACCTGAGCGCTCAACACAAAACGGCGCTCAAACACCTGCTGGACAGGGAAATCAAAGCGAGAAAATCTTATGAAACGTGACATCTTTTCCGAACTGGTCGAAGGCTTCGACGCGCTGGCAGATGAACGAGAAGGCAAGGTAACGCTGCGCAGTCACAAGGTGCAGTTGAGCAAGCTGGCACCGCTCACTGCCGACGAAGTAGTCGCTGTGCGTCAACAACTCAATCTGTCGCGCTCGGTGTTTGCGATGTACCTGCGCACCAACACCCGGACCCTGGAAAATTGGGAGCAAGGCCGGGCCACACCCAATGCTCAGGCGGCAACCTTGATTCGGCTGGTGTCGAAGTTTCCGGAGACGGTGGAACGTTTGGCGCTGTTGACCTGATCGATCAATCCAGCCAAGCCCGTCGGCAACGGGACGTTGCCGATGGCTCAAGCCTGCAATCAAATCCTGAACTGCCCCACCAACTGACCCAACCGCTGCCCCAGGTCCGCCAGGCTGCGGGAGGTCTGGGCACCCTGTTGGGTTTCATCGGCCACACTGTCAACCGCCACCGCGATCTGATGCACGCTGCGGTTGATCTCTTCGGCCACGGCGGTTTGTTCTTCCGCCGCGCTGGCGATCTGCGCGTTCATCGAGTTGATGGTGCCGATCAGCTGCGCCATGGTGTCCAGGGATGCTCCGGCTTCGTTGGCCTGGGCCGATGTGCCGTCACCGGCGTCACTGGAACGGCGCATGGACTCCACGGCGGCTTCGGTGCCTTTTTGCAGGCGGTCGATCATGCCCTGGATCTCCTGGGTGCTTTGCTGGGTGCGGCTGGCCAACGCCCGTACTTCGTCGGCGACCACGGCAAAACCACGACCGGCCTCCCCTGCCCGCGCGGCTTCAATGGCGGCGTTGAGGGCGAGCAAGTTGGTCTGTTCGGCAATCGAGCGGATCACGCCAAGCACGCTGACAATCGACGACACATCCTGCTGCAAGCTGTCCAGGGACACGCCGCTGCTGCGGATGTCGTTCACCAGCGCGTGAATCTGCGCGATGCTGCCATCCACGACTTTTTTCGCGGCCTGGCCTTCGGCGTCGGTTTGCTGCGCAGCGACGGCTGCGCCTTGGGCACTGCGCGCCACTTCATGGGCCGCGGAGGACATTTCGTTGATCGCGGTAGCCACTTGGTCGGTCTCGTGACGCTGGCGCTCCATGGCCTTTTCCGAGCGGTTGGCTTGCTCGGCGACCTGGCTCACCAGGCCGGTAAGCTGGGAGGTCATCTCGGTGATCTGGCGTACCAGGCTGTGGATCTTGTCGACAAAGCGGTTGAAAGAGCCTGCCAGTTCGCCAAGCTCGTCCTGGCTGGTGATGGCCAGGCGGCGGGTCAGGTCACCCTCACCGGCGGCGATGTCGTCGAGGTTGATCTTCATCAGGTGCAACGGCCGCAGGATGGTATTGGCCACCAGCATGCCCACGGCGGCAATCACCAACAGCACCACCACGGCAATGCCGATGATGCTCAGCAGCACACCTTCCATGCGTTTCTCCACCTTGGCCTGAACCTCGGCAACCTGGGCGTCGATGCCGTCCAGGTTCACCGAGGTACCGATCACCATGTCCCACTTGGGCAAGTATTCGGTGTAGCCAAGCTTGGGCACCAGCTCGGTCTGGCCGGGCTGCGTCGAGCTGTATTGCAAGTAGTGGGTGCCGTCCTTGCCGACTTTCACCAGGTCGCGGTTGACGTAGACGCCGTTCGGGTCGCGGTTGTCCTTGAAGCTTTTGCCGACGCCGTCCGGGCTGTTGCCCTTGAACAGGCGAATGGTCTCGGAGTCGTAGCCGAAGAAATAACCGTCCTTGCCATAGCTGATGTTGGACAGCAGCTTGACCACTTGCGCCCGTGCGGCCGTATCGCCTTGGGTGGCAGCGTCGTACAGCGGCTTGATGGTGGTCATCGCCACCTCGACGTAGCCGCGCAAGGTGGTCTTGGCGTCGTTGAGCAGGTTCTGACGGGTTTCTTCGACCTCGTTGCGGGCCTGCTCCCGAAGGATCCACACCGTGGTCAGGCTGATGATCACGGCAAACAACAACACGGGCAGGACAGCAAGGGACAGTACTTTGGCCTTTAGACTCAGACGCATGGCTCTTCTCTCTTGAGGGACAACTCAAGAGGTTAACGGCTAGTTACAATAAATCTGTAGGACAATCCCGTCAGAGCGTCATCGCGGCAAACCAGCCAAACGCCAGCAGCGGAATGTTGTAGTGCAGGAAGGTTGGTACCACGGTGTCCCAGATATGGTGGTGCTGGCCATCGATGTTCAAACCGGAAGTCGGGCCCAGGGTGGAGTCCGACGCAGGCGAGCCGGCATCACCCAATGCCCCGGCCGTGCCGACGATGCACACGATCGCCAGCGGGCTGAAGCCCAGCTGCACGCACAGCGGCACAAAGATCGCCGCCAGGATCGGCACCGTGGAAAACGACGAGCCGATGCCCATGGTCACCAGCAAGCCCACCAGCAGCATCAGCAGCGCGCCCACACCGCGGCTATGGCCGATAAACGCCGCGGAGGCTTGCACGAGTGTCTGCACTTCACCGGTGGCCTTGAGCACTTCGGCAAAGCCTGACGAGGCGATCATGATGAAGCCGATCATCGCCATCATCTTCATGCCTTCGGTGAACAGGTCATCGGTGTCGCGCCAGCGCACGATGCCCGACACCGAAAAGATCAGGAACCCGGCCAGGGCGCCAATGATCATCGAGTCCAGCCACAGCTGGATAATGAACGCCGCCGCAATGGCCAGGCCGGCCACCAGCAGGGTCAGCGGGTTGTAGTGCACCGCCACCTGCTCGACTCGCTCGATCTTCTCCAGGTCGTACACACGCTTCTTGCGGTAGCTGACAAACACCGCCACCAGCAAACCGACCACCATGCCCAGCGCCGGTAGGCCCATGGCATGGGTGACATTGACCTGGCTGATGTCGACACCGCTCTTGGCCACGTTGGCCAGCAGGATCTGATTCAGGAAGATGTTGCCGAAGCCCACCGGCAGAAACATGTAGGGCGTGATCAGGCCGAAGGTCATGACGCAGGCGATGAGACGGCGGTCCAGCTGCAGTTTGGTCAGCACATATAAAAGCGGCGGTACCAGCAGCGGTATAAACGCGATGTGGATCGGCAGGATGTTCTGCGAGGCGATGGCCACCACCCAGAGCAGACCGATCAGCAGCCATTTGACGTGACTGCCGCCCGTGGCTTCCTGCCGATCCACCAGCAGCAGGGCTTTATCGGCCAGCGCATGGGCCAGGCCGGATTTGGCAATCGCCACGGCGAACGCGCCGAGCAGCGCGTAGGACAACGCCACCGTCGCACCGCCACCCAGGCCGCTGTTGAACGCCTTGAGCGTCGCGTCGATACCCAGGCCGCCAGTCAGACCACCCACCAGGGCGCCGACAATGATCGCGATCACCACATGCACGCGGGACAAGCTAAGCACCAGCATGGTGCCGACTGCGGCGATTACTGCATTAATCATCGTTACCTCAAGACAGAAAACATGAAAAAAGCACGCACCTGCCCGGGCTGCTGTCGGGAACGGCTGCCGCAAACCAGGTTTTAAGGGAGTTTTATTAGAGGGCGCGCACTTTGCAGCACCCGGCCTGCCTTGTCAAAAAAGTGGGGAGAAGGTTTGTCAGTGGTTAGGGGATTTGTCTGTGGCGAGGGGCTTGTCCTGTGGCGAGGGGGCTTGTCCCCCGTTGGAGTGCGCAGCGCTCCCGCTTTTTTTAGGGCCGCTAAGCAGCCCAACGGGGGACAAGCCCCCTCGCCACACAAACAGCTTTAAATTGATCGTTTGAATAAAGAAAATTTCCGAGCCGCCGATACAGGCAGATCGTCTCTGTCGTATCGAAAGGTTAAGGAAGGCTCCATGTCGCTCAGACAGCTGTCCATTCAATGGAAAATTACCCTGCTGGCCGGTCTTTGCCTGCTGGGCATCGTGACCTTGCTGGTAGGTCTCTCGCTGTACCGCATGGCGCAGAGCTCCGACCTGGTCAAGGCTTCCAGTATGGAAATGCTCGACGAAGCCGCCCAGGCGCGCATCGAAGCCCAGGGTGAGGTCCAGGCCTTGGGCATTCGCCAGCAGTTCATGGACGCCTATCAATACGGCCACGGTTTTTCCCGGCAGGTGTTGTTCCTGCGCGAACAGGCCGAGAAACGCTTCCTGGATGCCTTCGACCTGCGCGAAGACCTGACCCGCCAGGTCAAGGCCGCGCTGCAGGCCAATCCGGAACTGCTGGGCCTGTCCCTGGTATTCGAGGCCAACGCACTGGATGGCAAGGACGAACTGTTCGCCAACCAGCAAGAACTGGGCAGCAACGACAAGGGCCGCTTTGCGCTGTACTGGTCCCAGCCGACTGCGGGCAAGCTGACTTCAATGTCGCTGCCCGAAAGCGACATGTCCGACACCAGCGTCGGACCCAGCGGCGAAAAAGCCAACGCCTGGTTCACCTGCCCGCGCACCACACTCAAGCCCTGCGTGATCGAGCCGTACTTCTATGTGATCGATGGGCAAAAGGTGCTGATGACCAGCATCGTCTTTCCGCTGATGGTCAACGGCAAAGTCATCGCCTCGCTGTCGGTGGACATCAACCTCAACAGCCTGCAAGCCGTCAGCCAGGGCGCCAGCCAGAAACTCTACGACGGCCAGACCAGCGTCAGCATCATCAGCCCGGTGGGCCTGCTGGCCGGCTACAGTCCGGACGCCGGCAAACTCAGCCAGCGCCTGGATGCCGTCGACACCGCCAACGGCGCGCAATTGATCAGTTCGCTTTCCACCAGCACCCAGACCCGCAGCGTGCGCACCGACCACCAACTCAAGGTGCTCGCGCCGTTCCAGCCGATCCCCGATGGCAAGCCGTGGGGCGTGTTGCTGGATGTTCCGGAAAAAGTCCTGGTGGCTCCGGCTGAAGCCCTGAAGTCTAAACTGGACGCCGATAACGCCAAGGGCACCCTGCTGGAACTGAGCCTGGGCCTGCTGGCAGCAATCGTCGGCCTGTTGCTGGTGTGGCTGATGGCCCGCAGCGTGACCCGGCCGATCCTCGGTGTGGCGCGCATGCTGGAAGACATTGCCAGTGGCGAAGGTGACCTGACCCGCCGCCTGGCCTACGACAAACACGACGAACTCGGCGAATTGGCCGGCTGGTTCAACCGCTTCCTCGACAAGCTGCAGCCGATCATTGCCCAGGTCAAACGCTCAGTGCAGGACGCCCGTGGCACCGCCGACCAGTCGGCCGCCATCGCCACTGAAACCAGTGCCGGCATGGAGCAGCAATACCGTCAGGTCGACCAGGTGGCCACCGCCTCCCACGAGATGAGCGCCACCGCCCAGGACGTCGCCCGCAGTGCCGCGCAAGCCGCCCAGGCTGCCCGCGATGCCGATCAGGCGACGCGTGAAGGTTTGACCGTGATCGACCGCACCACCACCAGCATCGGCCACCTGGCGGCGGATATGAGCACCGCGATGACCCAGGTTGAAGGACTGGCGGCCAACAGCGAGAAGATCGGTTCGGTACTGGAAGTGATTCGTGCAATCGCCGAGCAGACCAACCTGCTGGCACTGAACGCCGCTATCGAGGCCGCCCGCGCGGGTGAAGCCGGTCGTGGTTTTGCGGTGGTCGCCGATGAAGTGCGCAACCTGGCGCGACGTACCCAGGAGTCGGTGGAAGAAACCCGCCTGGTGATCGAGCAACTGCAAAGCGGTACCCAGGAAGTGGTCGGTTCCATGAGCAACAGCCATCGCCAGGCCCAGGGCAGCGTCGAACAAGTGGGCCAGGCCGTGACCGCCTTGCGCCAGATCGGCGATGCGGTAACGGTAATCAGCGACATGAACCTGCAGATCGCCAGCGCCGCCGAAGAGCAAAGTGCGGTGGCCGAGGAGATCAACAACAACGTGGCGACGATTCGAGATGTGACGGAGTCGTTGTCCGAGCAAGCGAATGAATCGGCGCGGGTCAGCCAGGCGTTGAACAGCCTGGCGAATCAGCAGCAGGGCCTGATGGATCAGTTCAGGGTTTGATGAGTTGCGGGATACTCCGGCAATCAGCCCGAGTATCCCGTAGCAGCTGTCGAGCCTTGGCGAGGCTCGACAGCTGCTACGTTTGTGTTCACTGGCGGCGTGGCAGGTCGATGATGACCTTTAACCCGCCCAGCTCGCTCTCCTGCAACAGAAGCACCCCGCCCCACACCTCGACAATATCCCGCACGATCCCCAGCCCCAGACCATGCCCGTCAGTCTGCTCATCCAACCGCGTGCCTCGGCTGAACACCTGATCACGCTGGCTCTCGGGAATCCCCGGCCCGTCATCTTCGACAGCCAACCGAAAGCCTTCCGGGGTTTCGCCGATGCTCAACACAATCTCCGCGTCCGCCCATTTACACGCGTTGTCCAGCAGGTTGCCCAACAGTTCCAGCAGGTCTTCGCGGTCCCACGGCAATTGCAAACCGGGCGGCACGCGGTAACTCAAATCCAGGTGTTCGCCATGGATCATGTTCAGGGTCGCAAGCAACCCCGGTAATTCGCCGTCGCAATCGAACAAGGCACCCGGCAGTGTCTCTCCGGCCAGGCGGGCACGATTGAGTTCACGATTAAGCCGTTGCTGCACCTGCTCCAACTGTTCCCGCAGCAGCTTGCTCAGTTGCGGATGGTCCTTGAGCTGTTCACTGGATGCCACGCTCAACAACACCGCCAACGGGGTTTTCAAGGCATGGCCGAGATTGCCCAGGGCATTGCGCGAGCGCTTGAGGCTGTCTTCGGTGTGGGCCAGCAGATGGTTGATCTGCGCCACCAGCGGCTCCAGCTCCACCGGCACTTGGGTATCCAGTTGCGAGCGCTGGCCCTGCTGCAGTTGGGCGATCTGGTTGCGTGCGGTCTCCAGCGGGCGCAAGGCGCGGCGCACGGTGACCCGTTGCAGAATCAGGATCAGCAACAGCGCCGCCAGCCCCAGCACCAGGCCGATCTGGCGCATCAGCCGAAAGCTTTCTCTGACGGGTGTGTAGTCCTGGGCCACGCTGATGGAAATCGACTGGCCAAACCGTTTGTAGTCCGAACGCAGTACCAGCAACTGCTGGCCTTCCGGCCCCAACTGCAGGTTGCCCTTGAGCCCGGCGTGGGGCAACTGCGGCAGTTCCTGGTCCCACAGCGAGCGGGAACGCCAATGGGTGTCGGCAAAGTCGATACGGAAATAGTGCCCGGAAAACGGACGCTGGTACGCGGGAGACAACCGCTGCTCATCCAGTTGCACCCCCGCCGGCCCGCGCACCAGCGCCACCAGCAGGTTCTCGCTGTCGTTGCGCAAGCCGGACTCCAGGTAACGTTGCAGGCCCATTTCGAACAGCCACAGGCTGGTCTGCGCCAGCACCAGGCCGACGATCACCATCACACTGATCAGCCCCAGGCTCAGGCGCCGCTGGATCGACTTCATGCCGGGCTGGCGCCAAACCGGTAACCCTGGCCGCGCCGGGTCTCGATCACGCTGCGGCCCAACTTGCGGCGCAGGTGGTTGACGTGGACCTCCAACACATTGGAGTCACGCTCGGTCTCGCCATCGTACAAATGTTCGGCCAGGTGACTTTTTGAAAGGATTTGCTCGGGGTGCAGCATGAAGTAACGCAGCAGCCGAAACTCGGCCGCGGTCAGCTGGATCTCCTCGCCATCACGCATCACACACTGGCGACCCTCATCCAGGTGCAAGCCGGCAGCCTGCAAGGTGGGCTGATTGGCGTGGCCATGGGAACGACGCAGCAAGGCCTGGATACGCAGGTGCAGCTCTTCGGGATGAAACGGCTTGCTGAGGTAGTCGTCGGCCCCGGCCTTGAGCCCTTCGATGCGCTCGGCCCAGGAGTCGCGGGCAGTGAGGATCAGCACCGGCGTGGCCAGGCCGGCGGCACGCCATTGCGTCAACACCTCAAGCCCGGGCAAACCCGGCAGGCCGAGGTCAAGGATGATCAGGTCGTAGGGTTCGCTGCGCCCCTGATACACCGCATCGCGCCCGTCCGCCAGCCAGTCGACGGCATAGCCCTGGCGATTGAGCCCGGCCATCAACTCATCGGCCAGGGGTACGTGGTCTTCCACCAGCAGCAGGCGCATCAGTCGTCTTCCTTGTCTTTGAGCAGTTGACCGGTGTTGGCATCGAGTTCGATCTCGCGCACTACGCCTTCCACCGTCAATAGTTCGATTTCATAGATATAGCGCACAGGGCGATCCTTGTGCTCTTCAAGCTCGGCGTCCAGCAGCTTGGCGCCCGGGTAGCGCTCGAAAGCCGGGCCCAGCAGATGCTCAAGCGGCGCGATCACACCCTCCTGGCGCAGGCGCAGCGCCTCGTCCTGGCCCAGGTCACGAGCGGCCAGGCCTGAGCAAAATGCCAGGAGCACCAGCGCCACTTGAACGCTGGTGCGTAGATTTACCTTCATTACGTATCCTGATGATCCTTGAGGACGGCGCCGGTGACAGCGTCCAATTCCAGGTCCCACTCGACGCCCTGGGCGTCGCGCAGTTCAACCTGATAAAGGTACTTGCCGTATTCCTCTTCAAGCTCGGTTTCATGCACGGTGGCGCCGGGATGTTTGGCCAACGCCGTGGCGTTGAGCTTCTCGAAAGACACAATGGTACCAGCGTCGCGCAACTTCAGTGCTTCGTCCGGCCCCAGGTCGCGAGCCTGGGCGACGCCTGCGGTGAGGGCGATGATACTGCTGGCGATCAAGGCTGTGAGGGTTTTCATGGTGAGTCTCCGTTTCGGGATATTTTGCCTACGGGGCTCACGGTACTGGATCCAACTTAACTGAAACTGAATTGCCACCATGGCAATTCTCTGCGAGACCTGTGCCTGCAACCGGCCAAGATTTTCTATACTGCCCTGCTCGCGGTAAATGAGACCGGTATGACTGCTATCCATATGAAGTTCCCCGCCTTGACCCTCAAGGCCGGTAAACGCGCTTTTGCACGCATTCGTGAGCAGGGGCTTGCGCCTGCGGACGTCGGCATCCTTCCCGGCGCTGCCGGCGGGCCCAAGGCGCTGGGCATCCAGGGTCTGGACCTGGCGCTGTTTGGTGACTGGCTGCCCCGGGCGACCCGCGAGCGTGCGCTGATCGGCGCCTCGATAGGCTCCTGGCGGTTTGCCAGTGCGTGCCTGCCCGACCCGGTGCAAGGCCTGCTCGACCTGGGCCGGCTGTACAACGCACAAAGCTTTGCCAAAGGCGTGACCATGGCCGAAGTCAGCCAGAGCTGCGTGCGCATGCTCGATGACTTGCTGGCCGGCCGCGATGCCCGCGTGCTCGACAACCCGCACTACCGGCTGAACATCATGGTGGTCAAAAGCCATGGCCTGCTCGCCGACGATCATCGCGGTCGGCTTGGTTTGGGGTTGTCCTCGGTGATCGCCGACAACCTGAGGGGCCGCGCGCGGTTGTCCCGGCACTTCGAACGGCTGATCGTCCACGACCCACGCCAGCCGCCACCGCTGCATGCGCTCAAGGATTTCCCGTCGCGCTTCCTTGATCTGGAACTGGGCAACCTGCGCCAGGCCTTGCTGGCGTCGGGCTCGATCCCCATGGTGATGCAAGGCGTACGCGACCTGCCGGGTGCAGGCCAAGGCACTTACCGCGATGGCGGCCTGCTGGACTATCACCTCGACCTGCCCTACCACGGCGATGACATCGTGCTGTACCCGCACTTCACCGACCGGGTCATTCCCGGCTGGTTCGACAAAGGCTTGCCGTGGCGCCGCGCCAATCAACAGGGTTTGCAGGATGTCCTGCTGCTGGCGCCGTCGAAGGAATACCTGGCGCGACTGCCCCACGGCAAACTGCCGGACCGCAGTGACTTCAAGCGCTTCATGGGGGATGACCCGGGCCGCAACAAGTACTGGCAAACCGCAATGAGCGAAAGCCAGCGGCTGGGGGATGAGTTTCTGCAACTGGCCGACAATGGCCAATTGGGCGAACGCCTGCTGGCTCTCTAGCGCCCTCTCCGTAGCAGCTGTCGAGCCCAAGCGAGGCTGCGTCGGCAGCACCTCGGTTTGCCAGACAAATCGCAAACGCAGCCTCGCCATGGCTCGACAGCTGCTACGCGGTATGCGCGCGGCCGCGACAAACTGTTAAACTCGCCGCCTGCCAGACACCTCACCGAGCTGAAAAACCCTGTGGAAATCTTCAAAGAGTTTACCTTCGAGTCCGCCCACCGCCTGCCCCATGTTCCGGAAGGCCACAAATGCGGGCGCCTGCATGGCCATTCGTTCAAGGTGGCGATCCACCTCAGCGGCGACCTCGACCCGCACATCGGCTGGATCCGTGACTTCTCGGAGATCAAGGCGATTTTCAAGCCGCTCTACGAACGCCTCGACCACAACTACCTCAACGACATCCCGGGCCTCGAAAACCCGACCAGCGAAGTGCTGGCCAAGTGGATCTGGAATGAACTGAAACCGCTGTTGCCGGAACTCAGCGCGATTCGCATCCATGAGACCTGCACCAGCGGCTGCATCTATCGCGGCGAATAAGCCGGCGATGTAAAAAACCACCCTTGCGGTGGTTTTTTTATGCCAGTGACTCCCTTACAGTCGTGGCCTCTTGTACAGGAAGCGCTGCGATGCCAACCCATATCCGCCCCGCTACCGTCGACGATATCGCCGCTATTGAAGCGATCGTCCACGCCGCCTACTCCCCTTACATCCAGCGAATCGGGCGCAAGCCAGGGCCGATGCTGGATGACTATCGCCAGCAGGTCGCTGCCGAACGGGTGCATGTGCTGGAGAGTGCGGGCCAGGTCCGCGGCTTTGTCGTACTGATTCATCACGATGAGTACCTGCTGCTGGATAACCTGGCCGTCGACCCCGGCGCCCAGGGCTTGGGTTACGGGCGCCTGTTGCTGGACTTCGCGGAACGCCAGGCCAGGCATGGCTCCATCCGTCTCTACACCAATGAAGCGATGACCGAAAACATCGCGCTGTACACCCGCAAAGGCTATGTGGAAACCCACCGGGCCGAGGAAAACGGCCAGCGTCGGGTCTACATGCAAAAAGACCTCACCGCCTCGCACTGAAGGAGCTCCCATGGAAAACACCTGGCTGGCCCAGGCCAAGCGCCTGCAAGCATTGGCCTCCACGGGGCTGCACTTCTGCACCGATGACTTCGAGCGCGAGCGCCTCGAGGAAATCGCCCAGATTGCCCACAGCATGCTGGCGCAATTGGGCGAAGTACCGCTGGAGCGCATCACCGGGCTGGTGCCGGATTTTGCCAAACGTTATTCGACGCCCATGATTGATGTGCGGGGCGCAGTGATTGACGGTGACCGGATCCTGTTGGTCCGCGAGCTCACGGATGGCTGCTGGGCATTGCCCGGCGGTTATGCGGATATTGGTTTGTCGGCGGCTGAAAACATCGTCAAGGAAATCCGCGAAGAGGCCGGGCTGACGGTCACGGCCAAGGCGCTGTACAGCGTCACCCACAAGGCCAAAGGCTTGTACCGGCCGGATATCCGGGACTTCTACAAACTCTACTTTCTGTGCGAACGGGTTGATCAACTGGCGCCGGCGGCCGGTTTCGAAACCACCGAAGTTGGCTTCTTCAGCCTGGACGATCTGCCGCCGCTGTCCCGTGGCCGCACCATTGAAAGCGACCTTGAGGCCGCTTTTGCCTTTCATCGCGGGCAGACCACTCACACCCTGTTCGATTGAATAACGGGTGATCCAATTTGTATCACCCTGCACCGCTTTCGCGCCTGAGTGGGCAGAAAGACCAATCCCGCCTGCGTGTTTCCCCTGTTTGGCTATAAATACTGTGCAACCTGCACAGTCCTGACCGTGCGCCCGTCACTGCCTCGCACTTGGCACGACGGGTGCAATAGGCCTGCGTCACTCATTCAGGGAGAACGGCACATGACGCAGAACGAACCGGGCAATGACTACCCTCTCAGCGAGGTGCCCATGCATGCCCGCAAAGGCCTGGCCTCCACCGCCATGGTGCTGCTGGGCTTTACCTTTTTTACCGCGACCATGTTCGCCGGCGGCAAGCTGGGGGTGGCCTTCAGCTTTACCCAGATGCTCGGCGTCGTGGCCCTGGGTAACCTGCTGTTGGGTATCTACGCCGCAGGCCTGGGTTACATCGCGTTCAAGAGCGGTTTGAATTCAGTATTGATGGGGCGTTTCTGCTTCGGTGAAGTGGGCAGCAAGCTGAGCGACTTGATTCTCGGTTTTACCCAGATCGGCTGGTACGCCTGGGGCACCGCCACCGCAGCCGTAGTACTGGGCAAGTATTTCGAGTTGAGCCAGGGCAGCGTACTCGGGCTGATGGTGCTGTTTGGCATGGTGTTCTGCGCGACGGCCTACGTGGGCTATCGCGGGTTGGAGATTCTGTCCTATATCGCCGTGCCGGCCATGGGTATTTTGTTGTTTCTGTCGATGTGGGTCGCCACCGTCAAGGTCGGCGGGCTCGATGGACTGCTGGCAGTGGTGCCGACCGGTGAGCTGGACATGTCCACGGCTATCACGCTGGTGTTCGGCACCTTTGTCAGCGGCGCGACCCAGGCTACCAACTGGACGCGGTTCTCACGCTCGGCCAGGGTCGCGGTGCTGGCCAGCCTGATCGGCTTCTTTATCGGCAACGGCTTGATGGTGTTGATCGGTGCCTATGGCGCCATCGTCTACCAGCAGCCCGACGTGGTCGAAGTGTTGCTGCTACAAGGCTTCGCCATGGCGGCCATGGCGATGCTGTTGCTGAATATCTGGAGCACCCAGGACAACACCATCTACAACTTCGCCGTCGCCGGCTGCAACCTGCTGCGCACCAAGCGCCGCAAAACGGTGACCCTGGCCGGTGCGGTGATCGGCACCCTGCTGGCGTTGCTGGGCATGTACGACATGCTGGTGCCCTACCTGATCCTGCTGGGCACGGTGATCCCACCGATTGGCGGGGTGATCATGGCGGATTTCTTCTATCGCTACCGCGGCCACTATCCGCGCCTGGCCGATACACGCCTGCCGGCCTTCAACTGGCCAGGGCTGATCGCCTATGCCGTGGGTACGGTGCTGGCCTTTCATTCACCCTGGGTGGCGCCGTTGGTGGGGATCGTGGCGGCGTCCCTGACCTACATCGTGCTGACCAGCGTATTGCGGGTGCGGGCACCTTTGGCTGACGTCCAGGCATGAGCCTGACAGTCGCCGATGTGCTGGCCTTGCCCGGCCTTGAATCGATGTGCCTGCGGGCCGGGGAAGCCGGCCTGGAGAACACGGTGCGCTGGCCCTATGTCGCAGAAAACAGCGGGATCGCCGAATGGGTGCTGGGGGGCGAACTGGTGTTCGTCACCGGCATCAATCATCCACGGGACGAGGCCAATCTGTTGGTGCTGCTGGACGAAGCCTGTCAGCGCCAGGTCGCCGGCCTGGTGATCCTCACGGGGCCGGACTATATCCAGGCGATTCCCCAGCGTTTGCTGGAAGCGGCGCAAGCGGCGGGCATGCCGCTGATCGAACAGCCTTACTCGTTGAAGATGGTACTGGTGACCCAGGCCATCGGTTCGGCGTTGATCCAGTCGCAGCAGTTGGGGCGCTCGCGACACGATGTGCTGGAGCGCCTGCTGGCCGGTGATTACCAATCCCTGGATTTGCTGCTGCACCGCGCTGCGCAGTTGGACATGCCGCTGGCCGGCCATTGGCAACTCGTCCAGTTGCAACTGGACGGCAGCGACGCGCTGTTTGCCCAAGGTGAGGCGCCAGTGGTCGAGGCGCAGCTTGCCCGACAACACGATGCGATTACCCGCCGTCTGCGCCAGTTTTCTGCGCAGCATCCGTCGCGCCCGCCCGTGCTGGGGCGTGCCGGACAATGGACGTTGCTGCTGCCTGCGATAGACGCGGGTGCGGCATTGGCCAACCGTCAGTTGTTGGCGGGTTGGTTGAAGGCACTGAATCTGCGCCTGGCACCGTTGAAACTGTTTATCGGCCTGAGTGCTGCCCCGCACCCACCCGCGCGCCTGGCCCAGGCCCTGGATGAGGCGCGCCAGGCATTGGCCGCTGCGCGACGGTTCAGTGAACGCGCCGGGCTGTGTGTCTACGATGAGTTGGGCGTGCTCAAGCTGCTCAGTGGCGTACGTGATCGCGCCCTGCTCGATCAGTTCCTCAACGAACGCCTGGGGCCGCTGCTGCGCCACGACCTGCACCATGGCCCAAGCCTGATGCCGACCCTGGAGGCCTGGTTCCACGAGAATGGTAACCTTGTGGCCGCAGCCCAACGGCTGGCGGTTCACCGCAACACCCTGACGCATCGCGTCCAGCGTATCGAAGCCCTGTGCGGGCTGACGCTGGACAATGCTTATGACCGCCTGGACATCGGCATCGCGCTGATGATCTGGCGGCTGTCTGCCTGACTGTTTTTTGCCAAGAGGAACTTGCCCATGCACATCATCAACGCCCGCCTGCGCAACCGTGAAGGCCTGCATGATCTGCACCTGGAACACGGCCGGATCGCCAGCATCACCCAACAAGGCGCTGCCCCCCTGGCAGGCCCCGACGACCTGGACGCCGCCGGCAACCTGGTGGTCCCGCCTTTCGTCGAGCCGCACATTCACCTCGATGCCACCCTGACCGCCGGCGAGCCGCGCTGGAACATGAGCGGCACCCTGTTTGAAGGCATCGAGTGCTGGGGCGAGCGCAAGGCCACCATCACCCTGGAAGACACCAAGACCCGCTCCAAAAAAACCATCCAGACCCTGGCCGCCCATGGCATCCAGCATGTGCGCACCCATGTCGACGTCACCGACCCGGACCTCACCGCGCTCAAGGCCATGCTTGAAGTACGCGAGGAAAGCGGCCACCTGATCGACCTGCAAATCGTCGCGTTCCCCCAGGAAGGCATCGAGTCCTACCGCAATGGCCGCGAGCTGATGGAAGAGGCCATTCGCCTGGGAGCCGACGTGATCGGCGGCATCCCGCACTTTGAATACACCCGTGACCAAGGGGTGAGTTCGGTGAAGTTCCTGATGGACCTGGCCGAACGCACCGGTTGCCTGGTCGATGTGCACTGCGACGAAACCGACGACCCACACTCGCGCTTTCTTGAAGTGCTGGCTGAAGAAGCCCGCAGCCGTGACATGGGCGCCCGCGTGACCGCCAGCCACACCACGGCCATGGGCTCCTACGACAATGCTTACTGCGCCAAACTCTTCCGCCTGCTGGGGCATTCGGGCATCAGCTTTGTCTCCTGCCCTACCGAAAGCATCCACTTGCAGGGCCGCTTCGACACCTTCCCCAAACGCCGCGGCGTGACCCGGGTCAACGAACTGCTGGAGGCTGGCATGAACGTCTGCTTCGGCCAGGACTCCATCGTCGACCCTTGGTATCCCTTGGGTAACGGCAACATTTTGCGGGTGCTGGAAGCCGGGTTGCATATCTGCCACATGCTTGGCTACCGCAACCTGCAAAGTGCCCTCGACCTGGTCACCGACAACAGCGCCCGGGCGATGGCCCTGGGGGATCGTTATGGCCTGGAACCGGGACGCCCGGCGAACCTGTTGATCCTGTCTGCAGACAGCGACTATGAAGTGATTCGCAGCCAGGGCTTGCCGTTGTATTCGATTCGCGCGGGCAAAGTGTTGATGAAACGCCGGCCGGCGCAGGTGGAGTTTTTGTAGGCTCATACGATTGAATCTATATCGAGGGTTTGTGGCTTTCCCCAGCCATCATCCGACTGTGGCGGGATGCTCGCCACTTGGGTGAGTACGCGATTTTGCGGGTGAGCGAACCAGCGTTTCAGGCTGGATTGCAGGGATGGGGATGAAGCGTGGCTGCCGTAGACGTCGCGGGCCTGGAGGCGGCGCCAGCGGAGGGTTGCCAGGCGGTCGCGACTACTTTGCAGACGATCAGCTTCGATGCTCAAGGCCTGGATATCTTCATAACCACGCTGATTGGTCGGTCGATAGCGGTCCAGTTCTCGTTTTTTCTCCCGCAGTTGTTGCCGCATGCTGATCAGCGCTTTTTCGATCAGCTCAAATTCACTCGCAGTCACCAGTGTTCCGTCGGCGTCCACGGTTTGCTGCCAGCGGCGTAACGTCGCCCAGGCTGCCGGGATGTAGCTTGCGGTCATAAAGTGCTGCTTGTATTGGACTAGCTGCTTGATCAGGTTGGCCCGGTCCGGCATATCACCGCTGAGTTGAATCGCGCGATTGCATGCAGCTTCTTCGATCGACTCACACCCGGGGTTCCACAATATTGAAGACTGTGTGCCGTCGGGCAAGGCAATCGGCATGAAATGCTGCTGGGAGCCGTGATGCTGATAGGCGTTCCCGCCCACCCGCACCAACCCAAGTGCGAACAGCAGGCCAGCAGGTGCAGGATTGCTGAACAGGGTAACAAGCCCGGGAATCCAGAGTTTGGCAGTTGTGTTCATCCAGGGTGCCGGGACGCTGGGTACCGGGTCGTTATGATTGACGATGCGGTGATGCACCAAAGATGAAGCACCGTCAGTGAACTCAGAGTCGGCAGCGCGGGGAGCGCCATAGGTGTAAAGAAGGATGTTGCGGTCGTAACCTGGAATTCGCCTAAGAGACTCTGCCAGCAGCAGTGCTATGGCGCCGCCGAGACTATGACCACAAATTATGATGCGCTGGCCTATGTAGAACCGGTCGAGGTAATGCAGCGCAAAATCACGCATCGCCCGATACGCGCCATAAAAGCCCTCATGAACCTTACCAACACCCTCGACAAAAGCGACCTGGTGAGCATTGGCATCCCTCAGCCCATCGGAACGGCTTGCAGTGCCCCGCACTGCGATCAGGATCACATGGTCGTGATGGCTGATAAACGCCTGAGTATCAGTGCCATTCTCCTCGTCATCAAAAAAATGCAGCTTCGCTGGGTGGGCCGGGGACTCTCCTTGCCCCGATCGATTTTGCTCATACAACTCAGGATCAAAAGGCAACACCTCGAATCGTTGCGAGTACGGCACGTCTTCATACACGGGATAAAAGTGTTCCACCTGGTTGGAATCGAACTTCCAAGCCTCCTGATAGCCCGACAGTTGTTCGGAAAAAAAATTGCCCACACTGGGCTCTATGGGAAAGCTGACCTGGTCCATCGGCGGAGTCGATGGTTCCTGCCCAAAATCGCAATAACTCAAGGTAGCCATAAGCGCCAACTGATAAAGGTTCAAGGCACAGAACTGGTCTTCAATCGACAACAACGGGCGTAACGCACGCAGCGGCCTTACCTCCAGCACAGTGTGCAGGTCAGGAAATAAAACCAGCCCTGTCAGCTTGGGCTGAGGGGGGCCAAACCCAAGTTCAGCCAGCATGCGGAGCGCATGCCGCGGTGGTCGATAGGTTCTGGGCGCCAAGGGAGGCAAGTGAGCAGTGTGCAAGACCAAGTCACTGACCTCGACTTGATAGAATTTGCCTGTTTCCCGCCGTGCCGGGTTTCGCTCGACGCGCTCCCCGTCTACACGTGAAAACCGCGTCTGTTCGGCTCGCACCTGAAGCTCGGTGATAGGCAGTGGGTAACAACCACGCGTTTGCAACGTTGCGTAGTAATCCCCGCTCATTTCATACGGCGCATCGAAGATCAGAACCACAGGCCCTCGATATGGGTTGTCCAACTTTGCGAAACCGTTTCCATCCAAACGACCTGCATATTGTTGACCTGTGCTGTCAAAAACCTTGTACGCAAGACCCCCATAAGCGTTTCCGTCACCTGATTCGTCCACCAGACAAAAACTCAGCCAACATCCACGCACTGCACAAGCCGGCATTTTCCCGCTGAAAAAGGGTTGTTTCCATTCTGTAAGCGCCATCGCTGAATATCCTTATTCAGTAAAAGTTAAAGATAAGTACGCTCCCCATCAGATTTCCCCAAACACGAGCCTCACCGTTTTACCGTTCAGCTCATCACGCTGCACACGGCCACCCGTTGCAGTCGTTGGCGGCAGTCCTCTTGCATCCACCAGGTTGCATTGAAATACGTTATCAGTCGCCTGCGTTGGCCCTGCCGGCCTGAGTAACCACTGACAGGCCCCCGGCACCTCCAAGGTACCTGCACCCGGCATTCGAGACATATGGGGTTCGACCCAATCATGCACACCGATAAACGCAAAATCCCCCCCACTGTCCGACAAGTGCTCAGCCGACTTCGCATAGACATCAAACGTCATGTAACGCAGCACTAACGGACACCCGTTCACCGTCTCCGTCAGAGGCAACTCGAAGCTCGCCCGATTCGCCACCGACTTCTCAAGAGCGTCGAATATCTTGATCTCTGGCAGATCACCTGGACGCCATCGTAAAGTGCAAGTCTCACCTGTTCCGGGGACGTAAGTTGCATCACCTCTGAGTCTGTAATTCGCCGGTAAATCGACCTCCAAAGTGAAACTATCAGCAGGCTTCATCACACAACCTGAAACACCCAGCACACTGCAAACGAACAGCCCTCGCCACACGCCCGACATAATTCCCCTACGCATCCTGCTGCTCCCGCTCCACCCGACGCCACTCCCCAACCACCCGCTGAAAATGATCCTCCGCCACTTCTCCCTGCATCGGTTGCCATCGAACAAGCACGTCCCCAGTGGCTTCCAACAGCCGCCGCACGACCAAAAACTCCAGCTGTTCCGGCCTGTCCCATTGCCAGGCCCGCGCTTGCTCCAGCACCTGCGCCAACCAGATTCTCGGGTCTTGAAATTCAACCAGTGCGCTCAACGCCTCGCTGTACTCGGCCAGCAGGTAACGCAGGATATTGGCTTGCAGAATCACTCCCGCCTGGGGATTCGGCACCTCCAGCCACGGCGCAGGATCGGGTACCGGATACGCCCCCGGAGCCGGGTTATCGACACAACTCCAACGCTCACCCTGCCAGTAACACACGCCGATCAGCGGCCCGAGAAAAACAGGCCAGTCCCGAGCAGGCAGGTGAACCAAGGCCCGCGCCAAGGTGCGGTTATCGTGGAAGCGGTACAGCGCCTGACTGCCCGCCGCTCCCACCACCAACCTGTCGCGCCAGTGCCGGGTAACACCCGACAAATCATCACCAGGCAGGCTGCCCAACCAGCCCCAATTACGCTGGGGGTTTTGCAGCAAACCCACCAATGCGGGCTCGCTGACATGGTCGAGCAACAGGAGCATCGGCCCATCCGCTGCCATTTCCGATGCGACGGTTTCACCATAGAGGCAGCGATACTCAGCGACCGTACGTGTCGCCAGCAGTACCCCACGCGCATCGCTTTCACCCTGTAGAACCAGGCACAGCCGGCGCCCTGCCTGCTGCTGTTCAGCCATCCACTGGCCAGGCGCGATCTCCATCAAGCCGCCCTCCCCGTGGATTCGCACAGGCCTTCACGGCAGCGCTCGCACACTGGACAGAAATCCGCATCCAGTCTTCTGGCCAGCTCCATGACTGCGCCTTGGATAACCGAAACCTTCGGCCCATCCGCTGCAAATGCGGACGAAGCAGCCACGTCACCCGGTCCAACTGGGTTGGCTGTGCGAATCACGGCAGGCGCACCTCCCAACGTGATCGGCCGACTGCTGAAAATCCCGCCGGCCTGAATCAGCAAATGCTCACCACCGGCCTTGAAGCTCAACTGCGCACCGGCATCGATAACCAGATTGGCCCCCGCCTTCAGATGGACCTGTTGCCCCGCTTCGATCACCAGGGTCTGGCCGACAAGGGTCTGGCTGTTGCCCTGCACGTGCAAGTGATCATCAGCCCCAAGCCGAACCTTGCGGTCGCCGGCGATGCTGCGGTGTTCCTCGTCTTCCAGGGTGGTGGCACTCAAGCCGTGGATGGTTTCCCAACGTTCGCCCACCACCTCCAGCCGACTGTCGTGGCCGACCTGCTGCTCCAGATCGCGTTGGGCGCGCAGGTAGATGAGTTCCTGGCCGCTGCGGTCCTCGAGGTGCAGCTCGTTGGCACCCGCCCCGCCCGGCGAACTGCGGCTGCGTAGCACACTGCGGGTCTTGTGTTGGGGCAACGGATAGGCAACAGGCTGCAAGGTATTGGGCAGGCAACCATTGATCACTGGCCGGTCTGGATCACCTTCCAGGAACGTCACCAGTACCTCCATGCCCACACGCGGGATCATCACCGCGCCATAGCTGTCACCCGCCCATCCGGACGCCACACGCACCCAGCAGCTGCTCTTGTCGTCGTGCTGGTCCAGGCGGTCCCAATGAAAGCGAATTTTCACCCGGCCGTGAGCGTCGCAATGCACGTCTTCACCCTCGGGCCCGGTGACGGTTGCGGTCTGGCTGCCGCTGATACGCGGTTTGACGTGCTTGAGCGGCGGGCGGTAAGCGGCGCGCCAGGGCGTTGCGGTAAATCGATTGCGATAGCCGTGGAATGCCTCGACATCCACCACCGCCTCCTCCAGCACCTGCGGTTGATAGCCTTCGTGACGCACGCCGGTGATCAGCCACAAGTCGTTACAGGTGCGGTCCGGATGGCCGCGCAGTTCCAGGAAATGCCCGCTGCGCAAAGCCGGCTGGTCACTGCGGCCCAGGGCCCGATGACGGTCGCGTTGATGACGTTCCAGGCCACGCCGGGCCAACTGCGAACCTCGCAGATGCCCCGTGAATCCCGCAGGGTATTGATAGTCTTCAAGTGCCGGGAAAGATCCGGCCTGCTCCTGTAAGCGCAGCGACGGATGTTCGAAGTCGTAGTCACGCAGAACAACCTGAGCACTGCGCGTGGCCAGGCGCACATCGAAACGCTGGATCACCAGCGTCTCGGCAGCCGGGCCTCCGGCCGGGCAGTAGCGTTGCGCCGGCAAACGACGAAACACCGTCTGGTCATCACCCAACACCAGTACATGGGCGTCTGCACTGTGGCGAAAGTGGTAGTGAATGCCCTCTTCCTCGCACAGCCGCTGGATAAAGTGCAGGTCGGTTTCCGCGTATTGCACACAGAACGTACGCGGTGGGTAAACCACCGGCCCCAGTTCGAAGGTATAGGCATCAGCAAGGATGCCGTGCTGCTCAAGCACTGCCGCGATAATTTGCGGCACGCTGCGCTGCTGGAAAATCCGCTGGTCGCAACGATGGGCCAGGTACGCCACGCGCGGCGCAAGGGTGAGGTGGTAGCGGGTCAGCCGCTGCCCCGGGCCTTCCCGGCCAATGCTGTAGATTTGCCCGTGCAGGCCTTCACCGGGCTCGCCAAAATCCAGATAGGCCGGTTGGTGAAGTAACTTCTCCAGATCCAGGCTGGGGTTTTCACTGACCCACTGCACTTCAATGAAAAAAGGCTGGTCAATCGTTTCGCTGCCTTTAAAAGCCAGCACCTGAAATGCCTGGTTCATTCCTGCAACGACCAGTTTGAAACGTGACGAAACAAGCGTATTGAACATCCGTTGTTACCCGCCATTCATTGTCGAGCTGAAATAACTTCTCCCGTAAAACGCAGATAAAGCCACTCAATTCGAAGCCGATAAAAAGTGCCTGAAGCCCAGGAATACTAGCGATTTCAGGCGAAATTCGGCCGCCTCAAAATAAAAAAGAAGAGTCGTACATTGATATTGGAAGGGTCTTTTATAAATACAGAAATGCAGTTAAACAGCCAGTACTGACCAACGGGAATACTCTTACACCACCATTCACCAGAGCTGCTTATTAATAGAGAAACAGCTGACAAAGATGATTAAGCCCGCCACTGCCTTTTTCAAACTTCCTGCAGCCGCGCAGTCCCGAACAGGCTAACGCTCGGCAACTCACCCGGCCCTGCTTGCAACCGTACGGGTGCGGTACCGCCCGGCATCACCACCGCCACCTGACCCGCCGTCACCCATCCTACAGACCAGGCGGCGCATGCCACCGCACTGGCGCTGGTCCCGGAGGACGCCGTGGGCCCCTCACCACGCTCAAACACCCGCGCGATCACGCGATTGCCTGAATCCCGGGCGACCCATTGCAGGTTGACCCCGGAAATACAAGGTTGGCCGGCCCCGGCAGGTGGTGCGAAAGCAATCGCCCTCAGCGGATCGAACCAGGCTGATCGATGCAGCTGGGCGTTGTCCGGCAACGCTGACGCGTCCTGTACCAGCGTCACACAATGCGGGTTGCCCACACGCACAAACTGGCTGTGATTCCACTCGGGGTTGAGCGCAGCCAGTGGCGAAACATGGCTCACCTCAGTTCCCTCAAGCGAGACCGCGCCCACACCAACAGCCCCTACCGTCAAAGGCCCGAACTCGGGACGCCCCAGCGCCAGCCAAAAGCCCTGCACCTGTTCGTACTCCGCCGGCTCAACCCGCGTAACCACCGGCGACAGTGCGTCTGTCTTGTCGTGATGCACCCGCAACTCACAGCCTTGCGCCATCAATCCCTGGTCGGTCAACGACTGGGCAAAGATCGTCAGGCCATTGCCACTGCGTTCGGCCAGGGAACCGTCGGTGTTGACGATCAACAGGTCAAAAGGCGGCGCGGCCTGGAACGGCCCCACCAACAAACCGTCACAACGATGCGCCTTGGCCTCGGCCGGGCGCGGCAACTCGTCCCAACCGCACTCGGCGGCAATCGCCGCCAATGCCCAAACACCTCGGGTGCCAGCGGCCAAGTCGGCACGGTCCGGCACGTCGATACCCTTGCTGCGTAACTGCGCCGGGCTTACCACCCCGTAGATATTCCCGCGGGCGTCGTAGAACAGGGTCATTGCGCAGTCCGCATAAAGATTCGTACCACCTCTTCCAGGTGCTTGCGCATCGCCTGTCGCGCACCCTCCACGTCTCGCTGTTCCAGTGCATCGAGGATCTTGCGATGCTCGTCTTCCGAGCGATGGGGCATGTCGTCCGAGGTGTAATGCGCCTGCAACCGCTGGAACATGCTGCCGTAACGATGCCCCAGCAAGTGCGCAATCATCAACGCATACGCCGGATTGCCCGAGGCCTGGGCGATGCGAATGTGAAACAGGCGATCGCCCGGATGGGTATGGGAGCCGTCGCGGTTGTCCTGCACATTACGCTCGAAGGCCTCGCGGATCCCCGCCAGCTCTTCGTCGGTGGCATGTTTGGCGGCCAGGGCGGCGGCTTCCGGCTCAATCAGGCGACGGGCCTGGAGCAGGGAAAACGGTGGAATCTCGGCATTGAAGTCGACGTGCAGGTTGAGTTCCGGATCGAACTCTTTCCATTGATCCCGGGTGGCCTGGGCCATCACCGGTTCCTGGCTGACTGTCGGTTGCACGGGTTCACATACCAGCACGCCGTTGCCCACCCGCACGTCTACCAGGCCGATCACCTCCAGGGCAATCATCGCCTCACGCACCGAAGCGCGACTCACGCCCAGCAGTTTGGCGAGTTCACGCTCAGCGGGAAGTCGACTGCCCGGCGGAAATTCTCCGCTGTCGATCAACGCTCGCAACTGGTCGGCAATCTGTCGATAAAGACGTTGGTTATCAATTACTTGAAATGGCATCTAGGCTCAGCTCGATTCATGCACAGCACGGTCAAAGCGATCAACCCGCAAAAAAGCCGCTTGTTGACCGGGATGACCCATGCTAAAAATTGGATCAATGGCCTGACCATTGGATCGTTTCCAGTGTGCTGATCATAGCAAACCCACCAGGGTTCGCTATGCCGCAGATGCAGGTGTTTCACGCCCTCAATGGCCTGACCATTGAGCCAATAACAATAATCAAGGGAGTCTGTCATGGACCTCACCGGTAAACGCGTGCTGATCACCGCCGCCGCCCAGGGCATTGGCCGCGCCAGCGTCGAAGCCTATCTGGCGGCAGGGGCCAAAGTGATTGCAGCCGACATCAATCAACAGGCGCTCGCCGGCTTGCCGGGTGCGCAAACGGTGGTGCTGGATGTCACCGACGCCAGCGCCATCCAACGCCTTGCCGCCGAGATCGGCCCTCTGGACGTGCTGTTCAACTGCGCAGGCGTGGTGCATGCCGGCAATATTCTCGAATGCCCGGAAAGCGACTGGACGTTTGCCCTGGACCTGAACGTCACCGCCATGTACCGCATGATCCGCGCGTTTCTGCCGGGGATGCTGGCGGCGGGCGGCGGCTCGATCATCAACATGTCGTCGGTGGCCTCCAGCCTCAAGGGCGTGCCCAACCGCTTTGCCTATTGCGCCAGCAAGGCGGCCGTCATCGGCCTGACCAAATCCGTCGCGGCCGACTTTGTCACCCAGCGCATCCGCTGCAACGCTATCTGCCCGGGCACCGTGGAGTCGCCTTCGCTGCAGCAACGCATCGTCGAACAAGCCCGCCATGAAGGCCGTCAACAGGACGAGGTATACGCCGCATTCACCGCCCGCCAGCCGATGGGACGCCTGGGCACGCCCCAGGAAATTGCCCAGCTGGCGCTGTACCTTGGCTCCGATGCCAGCGCGTTTACCACCGGCACCACCCAGATCATTGACGGCGGCTGGAGCAACTGACCGCCCACTTCCAATAAGAGGATTGCTCATGAAATTGCTGCGCTATGGTGAAAAAGGTCAGGAACGCCCGGCCCTGCTGGACGCTGATGGACGTCTGCGTGACTTGTCCGCTCACATCAGTGATATCGCCGGTGACGCCCTGCTCCCGCAAAACCTCGCTCGCCTGCAAGAACTCGACCCCGCGAGCCTGCCCCTGGTACCGGGCAATCCGCGTTTGGGCGCCTGTGTCGGCCAGGTAGGAAAATTCATCTGCATCGGCCTGAACTACGCCGATCACGCTGCCGAAACCGGCGCCCCCATCCCTGACGAACCGATCATCTTCAACAAGTGGACCAGCGCCATCGTCGGCCCCAACGACAACATCGAAATCCCCCGCCACTCCACCAAGACCGACTGGGAAGTGGAGTTGGGGGTGGTGATCGGCCAGGGTGGCCGCTACATCGAGGAAAGCCAGGCCATGCAGCACGTGGCCGGCTACTGCGTGATCAACGATGTCTCCGAGCGCGAGTTCCAGCTGGAACGCGGCGGCACCTGGGACAAGGGCAAGGGCTGCGACACCTTCGGCCCGCTCGGCCCCTGGCTGGTCAGCCGCGATGAGATCGCCGACCCGCACCAACTGTCGATCTGGCTGGAAGTCGACGGCCACCGCTACCAGAACGGCAACACCCGCACGATGATTTTCCAGATCCCCAAACTGATCAGCTACCTCAGCCAGTTCATGAGCCTGCAACCGGGGGATGTGATTTCCACCGGCACCCCGCCCGGTGTCGGCCTGGGGGTCAAGCCCACGCCGGTCTACCTCAAGCCCGGGCAAAAAATCCGCCTGGGTATCGAAGGCCTCGGCGAACAGAACCAGACCACGGTCGACGCCTGACAAGAGACTAGGAGCCGTTCATGACTACCATTACCGCGATTCGCGTCGAAGATATCCGCTTTCCTACGTCCCAGTCCCTGGACGGCTCCGACGCCATGAACCCGGACCCGGACTACTCGGCCGCCTATGTGATTTTGCAGACCGACAACCCGGCCCTTGAAGGCCATGGCCTGACCTTCACCATCGGCCGTGGCAACGAGATTTGCTGCGCGGCGATCCAGGCCATGCAGCCGCTGCTGGTGGGCTTGACCCTGGAATGGATCGCCGAAGACATGGGCCGCTTCTGGCGGCATGTCACCAGTGACAGCCAGTTGCGCTGGATCGGCCCGGACAAGGGCGCAATCCACCTGGCCACCGGCGCGATCGTCAATGCCGCGTGGGACTTGTGGGCCAAGGCCGAAGGCAAACCCCTGTGGCGCCTGGTCGCCGACATGAGCCCGGAACAGCTGGTGCGCTGCATCGATTTCCGCTACATCACCGACTGCATCACCTCCAGCGAAGCCCTGGCCTTGCTGCGCCAACGCGCCGAAGGCAAGGCTGAACGCCTGGCCGACCTGCAAGCCAATGGCTACCCCTGCTACACCACCTCCGCCGGTTGGCTCGGTTACGGCGACGAAAAGCTGCGCAGGCTGTGCCAGGAAGCGGTGGATGCCGGCTTCAACCACGTAAAGCTCAAGGTCGGCCACGACTTGCAGGATGACCTGCGGCGCGTACGCATCGCCCGCGAAGTATTGGGCCCGGACCGCCAATTGATGATTGACGCCAACCAGGTGTGGGAAGTCGACACCGCCATCGATTGGGTGCGCGAATTGGCGTTTGCCAAGCCGTGGTTCATCGAGGAACCCACCAGCCCCGACGATATCGAGGGCCATCGCAAGATTCGCCTGGGCGTGGCGCCGGTCAAGGTCGCCACCGGCGAGATGTGCCAGAACCGGATCATCTTCAAGCAATTGATCATGCGCGAAGCCATTGATGTGGTGCAGATTGACGCCTGCCGCCTGGGTGGGGTGAACGAGGTGCTGGCAGTGATGCTGATGGCGGCCAAATATGGCCTGCCCGTGTGCCCGCATGCCGGCGGTGTCGGGCTTTGCGAGTACGTGCAGCACCTGTCGATGATCGACTACCTGTGCATTGCCGGCACCCACGAAGGCCGGGTGATCGAGTATGTCGACCATTTGCACGAGCATTTCGAGGAACCTTGCGTGGTGCGCGGTGCGGCCTATCTGCCGCCGAAGGCGCCGGGCTTTTCGATCCAGATGAAAGCCGCGTCCCGGGAGCAATACCGCCACCGGCCGTGAGCTGAACCGCAATTTGAATGGACGGAGCACAATAACAATGTCGTCCCCATCACCTTTGAGGCTCGATGCGCACCAGCATTTCTGGCGCTACCGGGCCGCTGATTATCCGTGGATCGGTACGGCTGAGGCTGACCTGCGGCGGGACTTTCTCCCACAGGACTTGCGGCCGTTGCTCGACGCTGCCGACCTGGATGGCTGCATTGCCGTGCAAGCCCGCGCCGGTGAGCAGGAAACCGACGCGCTGCTGGAAATGGCGCGGCAGCACCCATGGATACTCGGCGTCGTCGGCTGGGTCGACCTGTGCGACCCACGCCTGGAACAGCACCTGGAACAGTGGCGCGACGCACCGGGACTCAAGGGCTTTCGGCATCAGATTCAGGATGAGCCTACGCCTGCCAGCTTTATGGCCGACGCCAGGTTCTCCCGTGGCCTGCAGCACCTGCAGCAACAAGGCTACGTCTACGAGGTGCTGATCCGCTGCGCCGACCTCGACGCCGCGACAGCCCTGTGCCAGCGCCACGACCGGCATCATCTGGTGCTGGACCACCTGGGCAAACCGGACATCGCCAACGGCCCCGTCGGTTGGGCCGAACACCTGGCGCCACTGGCCGCCCTGCCCCATGTCAGTTGCAAGCTGTCGGGCCTGCTCACCGAAGCCGGGCCCGAGCAACGCAACGCCCGAGCCCTGCGCCCCTACATCGAACTGGCGCTGGAATTGTTCGGCGCCGAGCGCCTGATGTTCGGTTCGGACTGGCCGGTGTGCCTGCTGGCCGGGGAATACCAGGGCACCTGCCAATTGCTGCAACAGACCCTCGGCCCACTGTCGCCCGATGAACAGCAGGCCATCTGGGGCGGCACGGCCCAGCGGGTCTATCACCTTGAAGGAAATTGCCCATGAATCTGCATTTGCAGGACCGCGTGATCATCGTCACCGGCGGCGGCTCGGGGATTGGCGCCGCCATTTCCCTGGGGTTGATTGCCGAAGGCGCAATCCCGGTGATTTTCGGTCATCAACCGTTGTCCGCGGCGTTCGCGGCCGAGCTTGAGCAGCACGGTCAAAGCCACTTCATCCGTGTCGAGTTGCGCGATGAGGACGCCTGCCGCGCAGCCGTCAACGAAGTGTTGCGACATTTCGGACGCATCGACGGCCTGGTGAACAACGCCGGGGTCAACGACGGCGTGGGCCTGGATGCGGGCCGTGCAGCCTTCGTCGAATCCCTGGAAAAGAACCTGATTCATTACTACCTGATGACCCACCTGTGCCTCGATGCCCTCAAGGCCAGCCGCGGGGCAATCGTGAATATCAGCTCCAAGACGGCCCTCACCGGCCAGGGCGGTACCAGCGGTTATACCGCCGCAAAAGGTGCGCAGCTGTCACTGACCCGGGAATGGGCCGCCTCCTTGCTGGAGTTCGGCATCCGGGTCAATGCCGTGGTGCCCGCCGAGGTGCTGACGCCGCTGTATCAACGCTGGATCGACGGCTTCGACAACCCCGAGGCCAAGCTCGCCGCCATCGTCGAAAAAATCCCCTTGGGCAAACGGATGACCACTCCCGAGGAAATTGCCGACAGCGTGCTGTTCCTGCTCTCACCCCGCGCCTCCCACACCACCGGACAGTGGCTGGTGGTGGATGGAGGCTACACCCACCTCGACCGGGCGCTGACATGAGCGGCCAACGTTACTGCCTGGCCCTGGACCTGATCGACGATGCGGCATTGATCGCCGAGTACCAGCAGCTGCATCGACGCATCTGGCCTGCCGTGGCAGAGCATCTGCGCAGCCAGCAAATCCTGGAAATGCAGATCTGGCGCCTGGGCACGCGGCTGTTCATGGTCATGGACACCGCGGCCGGGTTCAGCTTCGAAGGGCTGGACCACGCTGCACGCGCCAACCCCGACGTGCAAGCCTGGGAAACCCTGATGTGGCGCTTCCAGGCCCCCACGCCGTGGACTGACCCCGGCGGCAAATGGCAGCCCCTGGAGCAGATTTTCTGCCTTACCGACCAACCCTGATACCCGCTGCATCGCACGCCTTGATCCCATAAAAACAACAGGAGAAGCGTCATGTTAAGCAAAGATACACACCTGCCAGGCACCCGTGCCGTGCCGACCTATCGCTGGGCGCTGATGCTGGTGACCAGTCTGTTTTTCCTCTGGGGCTTGTCCTACGGTTTGCTCGACGTACTGAACAAGCACTTCCAGGAAGTCCTGCACGTCAGCAAGGCCCAGTCCGGGCTGTTGCAAAGCGCCTATTTCGGCGCGTACTTCCTGATCGCCTTGCCGGCCGGGTTGTTGATGGACCGCCACGGCTACAAGGCCGGGATCCTGCTGGGCCTGTGCCTGTATGCGACGGGCGCGCTGCTGTTCATGCCGGCGGCTGCGGCGGCGAGCTTTCCGTTTTTCCTGTTCGCGCTGTTTGTCATCGCCTGCGGCCTGGGCTGCCTGGAGACCGCTGCCAACCCCTATGCCACCGTGCTGGGCGAACCCCAGGGCGCCGAGCGGCGGTTGAACCTGGCGCAATCATTCAATGGCCTTGGCCAGTTCTTCGGCCCGCTGATTGGCGGCGCGATGTTCTTCAGCGCCGGCAGCACACCGGCCTCGGACATGAGTTCGTTGCAGACCACCTACGTGGTGATCGCGGTTCTGGTACTGCTGGTGGCGCTGCTGATCGCCCGCACGCCGCTGCCGGATTTGCGCGCCCAGGAACAGGCACTGCAACCGACGGCCGGCAAAGGTCTGTGGCAGCACCGGGAGTTTGTCGGTGGGGTGATCACGCAGTTTTTCTATGTGGCGGCCCAGGTCGGAGTCGGCGCATTTTTCATCAACTACGTCACCGAGCATTGGGCACAGATGGGCAATCAGCAAGCCGCCTACCTGCTGTCGATCGCAATGCTGGCCTTCATGTTCGGGCGCTTTTTCAGTACCTGGCTGATGGGCCGGGTCAGCGCGCGGAAGCTGCTGCTGATTTATGCGCTGATCAATATCGCGTTGTGCGGCCTGGTGGTGATCGGCCTGGAAGGTATCTCGGTGATCGCGCTGATCGCAGTGTTCTTCTTCATGTCGATCATGTTCCCGACGCTGTTCGCCATGGGCGTGAAGAACCTCGGGCCGCACACCAAGCGCGGCAGTTCGTTCATGATCATGGCGATCGTCGGCGGCGCCCTGATGCCTTACTTGATGGGCAAGGTGGCGGACAACAGCACGGTGGCGCTGGCTTACCTGTTGCCTATGGGGTGTTTCGTGATTGTGGCGGTGTATGCCCGTAGTCGCTTGCGCCATCCGTGAAGTACCGCCCCGGCGTCGTCCCGAACGTACGCCGGAACATCGCAATAAAGGCACTGACGTTTTCATAACCCAGGTCCAGCGCAACCCGGGTCACGGGTGCATGCGCCGCCAGCAACTCCAGGGCGCGCAACAATCGCGCGCGCTGGCGCCACTGGCTGAAGGTGAAACCGGTCTCGGCAACAAACCGCCGGGCCAGGGTGCGCGGCGAGACACCGGCCCACTGCGCCCAGTGTTCCAGCAGGCGGTTGTCGTCGGGACTGTCGGCCAGCGCCTGGGCGATGCGCAACAGGCGCGGGTCCCGGGGCAGCGGCAAGCCGAATGGCTCCTGGGGCAACCCGGCGATTTCATCAAGGATCACCTGGGCGATCCGTGACTGAGGCGGCTCGAGCAGCGCCTGGCTCCAGGTTGCCGCGCGCCTGACGGCTTCCAGCAACAAGGCCGACGTGGCGATAACGCACGTCTGTCGGGGCAGCCCTGCGCATGCCTGGGGTTCGACATACACGCTCCAGCCATCAAACGGCCCGTGGGAACGCAAGGCGTGGGAACAATCGGGGGCAATCCACACCGCGTGGGTGGCCGGTACTACCCAATGCTGGTGCGCCGCCTGCACCGACAACAACCCGCGCTGGGCTCCGAGCAATTGCCCGCGGGCATGCTGATGAAGGGCCGTGGTGCGTGCTACCGGACTGCTGCGCAACGTCGCCACCAGCAACGGACCGCCGGTCGCATTGGCGAGCTGGGCTGAAACGAGTGTTGACGGCATATGGCAGCTTTACCGTATTGAATGACCTGGATAAGGCAGTGTAGCCATTTGCGCACGCCCAGACTGCGGATTCATTCATTGAGGGCTCCGCCATGCGTGCAGAAGACGTGCTTCCCGACCATCTCGACCAAGGCCAATTCAATGGCGTGACCGTGCGCAAGGGCACGGTGGGCGCATTCCTCGCCAACGCCAGAACCTGGTGCGATCTGGCCACCCCGGACGAGCAGCGCTTGCTGGCCGAACAGGACATCCTGCAAGCCCTCCCCGCCCTGCAGGCCCTGGGCTTGTTTGAAGTGTTGCAGGTGCGGGATGCGAAACTGGCGCGGCTGCTGAAGTGAGAGGATCGGCCTGGAAGGTGGTAATCCGTCGCTGGAAGCCCGGGGTTCACCAGTTCTCGCGGGGATTACGCACCTTCCAGGCCACCTCGCACCTCAAGTGGTTACTTGTCCTACGAACTGATAGTGGTTGGAAAGGCCCGTCGCGTTCCATGATCCTGGAAAAAATGTTTGGCCCTGTGTTCAGGCATGCCAAGGGAACCCGGCTCGCTCGATACGGCCTGATGTGCAAGGATGTTGCGCTGCACATCGTTCGTTGAACGCAAAACCAAGGATTTTTCATGACCGCCATCAGCACCCCAGCGCCCGTGGTACCCGGGCGGCTGGAACAAATGTCGACCCGCATCGCGTTTTTCATCGCCGGCTTCGGCATCGCCGCCTGGGCACCACTGGTGCCTTATGCCAAGGTCCGCGCCCAACTCAATGAGGGCACCCTCGGCCTTTTGCTGTTGTGCCTGGGGGTGGGCTCGATGATCGCGATGCCGGTCGCCGGGGCCCTGGCGTCGCGCTACGGTATCCGGCGAGTGGCCACCGGCGGCACCCTCCTGATCTGCCTGGGCCTGCCGATGCTGGCCACCGTCACCTCGATTCCGTTGCTGATGGCCGCGCTGTTTGTGTTTGGTGCCGGCCTGGGCACGGTGGACTCCACGGTCAACCTGCAAGCGGTGATGGTCGAACGGGCCAGCGGCAAGACCATGATGTCGGGCTTCCACGGGCTGTTCAGCCTGGGCGGGATCGTCGGGGCGGCAGGTGTCAGCGGGCTGCTGGGGTTGGGCTGGTCGCCGTTGCAGGCCACCCTCGCCGTGATCGTCGTCATCGTAGTGGCCTTGCTCAAGGCCGGGCCACACCTGCTGCCTTACGGCAGTGAAAGCTCCGGGCCGGCCTTTGCCGTGCCCCACGGCGTGGTGCTGTTTATCGGCTGCCTGTGCTGCATCGTGTTTCTTGCCGAAGGCGCCGTGCTGGACTGGAGCGCGGTGTTCCTGAGCGCCGAGCGCGGCCTTGACGAAGCCTATGCGGGCCTTGGCTACGCAGCCTTTGCCTTGACCATGACCGTCGGGCGCCTTACCGGCGACAGGATAGTTCGCCGCCTGGGCGCAACCCGGGTGATTGTATTCGGTGGCGCGCTCGCCGCCGGCGGCATGCTGTTGGCGACGCTATTCCCTGCGTGGGAAACCGCCCTGCTGGGGTATGCTTTGGTCGGTGCCGGGTGTTCGAACATCGTACCGGTGCTGTACACCGCCGTCGGCAAGCAGACCGTCATGCCGGAACACATTGCGGTGCCCGCCATCACCACCCTGGGCTACACCGGCATTCTCGCCGGCCCTGCGGTGATCGGCTTCATCGCCCATGGCAGCAGCTTGAGCACTGCCTTTGTGCTGATTGCCGTACTGCTGATCGGTGTGGCGATCAGCGGGAAAATACTGCGGGTCTGACCACCCAGCCCCATCACGCCTCGTATATTGAGGCGTCAACCCGGGGTCATTTGGCTTTCTGGAGTTCCAGCCAGCGATCAAGGGTTTTGTTGCTGAGCCAGCCCGCCTGGTGATGACTGCCGAAAATTCGCCGACCGCTGTCGGCGGTGTTTTCCAGCGACCGCAACAAGCCCGGCCGGTCCACAAGGTTTTTCGCCATGTACACCTGCTGTTCGTCGTACTTCTTCTTCGGTAGCCCCGTGGCCGGGTCCAGTACAACTTGGCCATGGCTGTCGAGCTCATCCGGGTCTTTGCTCATCATCGCCAGCACCTCGATATTGACGTAGCAGATCTGCTCGAAAAACCCCATGCGGTCCCGCGACCGGTCCCGTAACTCGGTGAACATTTCCTTGAACAGGCGGACGAGATCGGCATTGTTTTTTGTGTGGAAAGGGTCCGGGCTGAAGGCACTGGGATCGCTGTTGCCGAACACGACGTTCTCGGCCTGTGCCAGGCTTTCGCGGGTGATGTAGCCGTCCTGGTCGAGGATCGCATCGATCAGGCGCGGACGCTGGATGATCGCCTTGGCAAGCAGGATAGCGCTGTCGGCCTCTCGGCTGGCACCGAGCTTTTTACTGGCGATTCGTTGCAGTGAAGACAGCTTCAGTCCGTCAGTTCTCATGGAGTTTTTTCAGCATGGCAAATTGGGCGTTCGCCGCGCTCACCAAATCGCTGTCCGGCAAACGAATGTAGGGATTGGGCCCGCGGAGGCGGCTGGCCACTTCGTTCTGAAGCCCCAGGTGTTGCAGCAGACTCCTGCAGTGACTCTCCCCCCGCAAAGGAGGCCGATAGCCTGATGAGCGGACAGGCGCCCCGCCGGATTGATGGCTGTGCTTTCGCGCAGCCTCACCGGGTTCACTTGAAGCGGCGTGAATTGCCCGTGTACCGCCGTCCAGTGCCGGGGCAATACAGGGTGTAGCACCGAGGTGCTGGCAGACCGACCCGCCGTTGATTGTCATGATTCATCTCCACCAATTTCCGGTTCCACATTGACCTGGTCATCATCCCGGCAATCGCCGTATCGCTCAGGTGAAAACAGGCCAAAGGTGTGTGGTGTGCCGGTGGCAATGGTTCCGAGATAGAGCAGCGCTCCAATGACAACATGTAAAAACCGAAGAATCAGTCGGCTTTTCGAGACCCTGGCGAGGTCGGTTTTGTCTCCTGCCAAAGGTCTTTGATCGCTGCGACCATAGCGCCCATCACCGCGCGCAACGGGCGTAACCCAGGCGCGTGGGAGGCAGGCAACTGCCCGTGCGGCAACATGCCTTTGATGAAGTCGTCAGCCGCCGGCGCCTGGAACGTGTGCTGCCCGGTGAAGTTCTTCACTCGCCGGGCTTCGGCGCCCTCTTCGCACCGTTTGCCCGGTGCGGCAACGGGGGGCGGTTGCAGGGTATCGCTGCCCGTCGGCGCAAGACAGGCTGGCTGATAGCCAGGATTGTGCGATCCACACGAAGGTGTAGCCATGTCTGAGCCCTGGCTGAGAGTTTGAAAGCAGCGGATTGATCAAGGCAGGTCATCACGCCGCGAGAGGGTCGCGGCGTGATCGAGCTAAAACAGGTTCAGAGAGAGGTGGCGCAGGGCGGCTCTGCCGATCTTGCCGTCATACCGGTCAAGAGAGTCCATCAGCGTTAACAGGCTTGAGCGCTGAGTGACTTCCTTGGCCAACTCGATGAGCCGCTGTTGCTTTGGGTCGCTCGACGACGATGCGGCCAATTTTTTCAAATCTTTGATACTGATGGAGCGGCTCCAGATACCCTTCAGGGCGTCGAAGTCCTTCAACATCTGTTCGGCGAGCTGTTTGTCGGTCTTGTACTTCAAGGCGTTGCCGGAGTCGAGCACGGCGTTGAGGTCCCGCCGGGAGATTCGACCATCCAGATCACCGGTCCTGCCGGCTCGGTCAAAGGCTTGTATTACGTCTGGGCGTCGCAGCAGTTCCCGGGCCAACAGAATGTTCTCATTACGGTCCTGGTCGTTGGTCAACCGTCTGCCCGCCATCTCCTCCAGGCTTTGTTTTGTGATGAAGGGCTGGCCCGGCACCGTGAACGCATCAAATTTGTTCTTGAGGAGGTTCCCCAGTTGATCGGGGGTTTGCCTCGAAAAGTGTGGGTCCGGGCGACCGTATCCCGGGTCAGGCTTGCAGGGGGTCGGACGGCAGTGTCCGGGAAGAGGCCTGAGTGGAATGGAAGGATCAGGACGACCATAACCGGGGTGAGGCCGGAACGGATTGAACAGCTTGTGCAGAAAGTCCTGAAGCTGTCCGATCAGCCCGCCCAGGAACGAGTTTGCATAGGACGCCCGGAATGAGTTGTTGGCGGCACCATGGCGATCCATCGTGCTCTGCGTCGTCGTCCAATTCGAATATCCCGGGCCGATCCCATTCTGTGGCAAGTTGAAGCTGATGTGGATCGACCCCTGCCCGGAGCGTGAGCGTGACTGCGTCGATGTGGCGGCATCAGTATGCGGCTGCGCGGCGTTATCAGAGGGGTTGGCAACAGTTGAGTTGGATAAGGTTACCGACATAGGCATCTCCAGTTCGGCGTATTGACACGATTCACTCCCGGCTCAAAGACACCTCGGCGATACAAGGTATCCCATGGAAAGTGGGCACCTCCTTGTGTGGTAGACCTGTCGGATTCAGTTCCTGCGGACGCAGAAAATCGTTAGAAAAAGAGTAGGAAGAAGGGCTATGGCGAGGGGGCTTGCGCCCCCTCGTCACTGTCGATACCTGGGATCAGGCACGCATCAGAAGCCGACGCTGGCCTGCACGAAGAACGTGCGCGGTTCACCCAGGTAGATCCCGGAGTTGTTGTCGCTGGAGCGGGTGTAGTGTTCCTGGTTGAACACGTTTTTTACCCCGACGCCCAGCTTCAGGTTCGACAGTTGCGCACCGAAGTCATAACCGCTGCGCACGTTGACCGAGACGTAGCCGGGAATATCCCCGTACTGGCCATCAGCAGTCGGCTGGGTGATGTAGGTGGTACCGGTGCCCGGCGCACGCTGGCCGGACTGGGCATAGACGTCCAGGTTGTGGGTCCAGTGGTTGATGTCGTAACGCAGCCCCAGGGTGGCCACTTCACGGGAGTACAGCGGCAAGTCGCGGCCCTTGAAGGCAACGTCGCCTTCGGAGGTGGCCCTGGTGTAGGTGAAGCCGGCGTTGGCGGTCAGGCCGTCCAGGCGCGGGTCGAGGTTCGACAGGTCGTAATGGGCCGACGCTTCGATGCCCTCGTGCTTGGTAGCGCCGAGGTTGGTCCAGCCCACATCGTTGCTGACGTATTGCAACTCGTCCGAGAAGTCGATGTAGAACAACGTCACTTCGCCGCCCCAGACGCTGTCGTTGTAGCGGGTACCGATTTCGTAGGTCTTGGCTTTTTCCGGGTTCAGGCCGTTCGCGGTCTGGTCGCCGTTACCGCCCTGGCCCAGCTGGAAGTATTGCAGGCTGCCGAAGGAGGTTTCGTAGTTGGCAAACAGCTTCCAGGCATCGGAGACGTGGTACATCACGCTCAAGGCCGGCAGCGGTTCGTTGTTGTGGATCTCGCGACGTTTCTCCTGAACCGTGGCGCCATTGAGGCCTACCACCGGACGGTCGTGCCATTCGGTGCGAATCTGCTCAAAGCGAATGCCCGGGGTGACGGTCCATTTGCCGATATCAATCTTGTTGTCGATATAGAACGAGTTGGCCTCGGTGCCACCGGTACGGTCCTGGTACACGTGGCCGTCACTCTGGCCCACGGGCGTCGGCACGTTGTTGACCAGCGCCAGGCTGGTGGCCTGCTCGTGCATGCCTTCCTTGAGGTAGCGATAACCGACGCTGACTTCCTGGGTGCTCGGCCCCAGGTCAAATACCTGGGACACACGCGGCTCGATGCCGAAGGTGTAGTAGGTGCGCGGGTAGGAACCCAGGGTCTTCAGGTCGCGGTTGGCGATGTTGCTGCCGCGGAAACTGTCGGAGTAGTAGGTCAGCACTTCAGCCTGGGTGCGGTCGTCGATCTGCCGGATGTACTTGAAGGACATATCCTTGCGCCGGCCATTGAAGTTGTCCCAGTCACGTACCGATTGATACGGGTTGGCGTCGTACTGCTTCTGGGTCAGGCCGCCGGGCATGTCGGCGCTGGCGTCGTAGTAGTGGAAATTCAGCGAGAAATCGTCTTGATCGGTCGGCGCCCAGTGCGTCTTGAAGATCACGTCGTCGATGTCGTTGGAGTTGTTGCGGTCGCGGTAACCATCGCCCTTGGTCCCGGAATACAGCAACGCAGCACCGATACCGTTGTCGGCGGTGCCGCCGATGAAGGCGTTTTCAATGTGTTTCCAGCCGCCGTGGGCCGCGGTTTCCAGGGTGGTGCCGACTTCGCCGGAGAATTTTTCCGGGATGGCCCGGGTGACGAAGTTGATCACGCCGCCGACGTTCTGTGGTCCATAACGTACGGAGCCTGCGCCACGCACCACGTCGATGCTGTCGAGGTTGCCGGAGGAAATCGGCGCCATCGACAACTGCGGCTGGCCGTAGGGTGCAAACGCTGCCGGTACGCCGTCGATCAATACCGTGGAGCGTGGCGACAGACGCGAGGTCAGGCCGCGTACCCCGACGTTGAGGGAAATATCACTGCCACCGGTGCCGTTGGCCTCCTGTACCTGCACCCCGGGAATGCGCCGCAGCACGTCACCGACGTTCATCGCGCCCTGCTCCACCATGGCTTCACGGCGCACCACGGTGCGCGCGCCCGGGTGGTTCTGCACCACTTCGGCATTCGCGTCGCCGAGCCAGTCGCCAACCACCTTGATGTCGGTGGCACCCAACTCCAGCGGCGAACCGGCTTCGCCGGTGCCCTTGCCCAGCGGGCGCAGGGTCACGGAGCCCGCATCGATCTGGTAATCCAGGCCGCTGCCCTGCAGCAACTGGCGCAGCGCTTGTTCGGGCGACAGGTTGCCGTCGACGGCCGGGGCTTGTTTGCCGGCCACCATGTCGGGGCTGAAGAACACTTGCAGCGACGTCTGCTGACCCAATTGGCTCAAGGCCGAACCCAGGGACTGGGCCTGGATATGAATGCCATCGTCAGCATAGGCCGCCGGCAGTGCGGCGCTGACGGCCAGCGCCAGGGCGAGGGGTGCCCAGCGGGATGATTTATTGTTTTTCATGGCGAGTTTTTTCACGTCGAACGTAGTCCTGTGATCGCAAGAGAGTGCGGCTGTTAATGCAAACCAGTTGCAGTTGCACAAGAAGACGAAGAACTCGAAAAAAACCTGAATCTATCGCGAAATTATTTCCTGGCTACCGTCCGGCAAGGTGCGCAAGGCCACCGGAAGAATGTGCGGCAAGGCCTTGAGCAAAGCGTCGGTGTCGGTGGATTTGAACACGCTGGTCAAGCGCAGGTTGCTCACCGCGGGCGCGCTGACCCGCAAAGGTTGCTCGCGGTAACGTGAGACCTCCCGAGCCACTTCGCCGAGAGTGGCGTTGTTGAACACCAGCTTGCCGGTGCGCCAGGCCGTGAGCTCTTCAGGGTTGACGGCGTAGGCAGCCGCCACCTGGCCCCGGGTATCCACATGGGTGCCCCGACCGGCCGTGAGCATCACGATGTCATCGGATGAGCGCCCTTGCACTTTGACCGTACCGGCCTCGACCACCACGCGGGTCTGGTCGTCATCGCGGCGCACGTCGAAACGCGTACCGGTGACCGTCACCTGCCCTGCCCCGGCGTCCACCACGAAGGGCCGGCTGGTGTCGTGCTCGACGCTGAACATGGCCTCGCCCTGCTTGAGCTCGATGCCGCGCTGGCCTTTTACATAGTGCACGGCCACCACGCTGCGGCTGTTCAAGTCCATCAGCGAGCCGTCGGGCAACGCCACCTGCCGGTGCTCCCCCAATGCAGTGCGGAACTCGGCGTTATACGTCGCCGGATGATCCAGGCCACTGAACAACCCCAGGCCCAGGGCCACCGCCAGCACACTTGCAGCCACTGCATAACGCAGCACGGGCCGGCGCTTCGCACGCGGCTGCGGGGCATCGCACAACGCCTGCAAGCGCGCCTTGGGCACCAGGTCGGTGGCACTCCACAAGCCTTGCAGCACATCAAATTCGTACTGGTGCTCGGCATGCTCTGCACGCCAGGCATCAAAACGCTCGCGTTCTTCTGCGCTCAATGGGCTGTCCTGCACACGCACAAACCATTGCGCCGCCTCGTCGCGGGCCGTCGCGCTGCCGCAGGCACACTCACGGGTATCCATCATGGAAGATCCTGTTTCATAGCGGGCATTGGTCATGGTGCCATCGCATCCAGGCGGTCACGTAGATGCCGCAGGGTGCGGATCATATACTTTTCCACCATGTTTTTAGACAGGCCCAGGCGTTCGGCGATTTCCTGCTGGGTCAGGCCCTCGATTTTCTGCCAGATAAAAATCTTGCGGCAATTGAGCGGCAGCTCGGCCAGGGCTTGCTCGATGGAATCCGCCAGCTGGATCGCGTGCATGAAATGCTCCGGGTCGCCACTGTGGGGCGAACTCTGGTCAAAGGCTTCCAGGGCCATCGCCTCCCGCCGGTCCTCGCGGCGATAGGCGTCAACGGCGATATTGCGCGCCGTTTGATGCAGATAGGCGCGAGGTTGCTCAACCTTGGTGGCGTTGGACTCAAGCACCCGCACAAAAGTGTCGTGGGCCAGGTCTTCGGCCTGCTGACGGTTTCTCAGGCGGCGCGTCCAGGTCCCGATCAACTCTTCGTAGTGCTCGAAAAAGCCTGTTCTGCGGGGCGGCTGAGGAGTCATCAAGGAAGCACTGGGGAGGCGGGGTGTGAATAGTAATGCTTCCTATTAAGTGGAGCAATGCTACCCGTCAGCTATCAATCACCCGCTGCAAATGAATCGCCAATTCCGTGGCAAACCGCCGTTCCGGCGTTTCCACATCAATCCCGAACAACTCCTGGATCCGCGCCAGCCGGTAGCGCAGCGTCGTCACATGCACTCCCATCGCGTCCGCGCATGCCTGGCTGCGGCAGCTCTCCCGCAGATACGCCGTCAGGGTTTCCAGGTACGGCGTCTGGTGCTTGCGGTCATGGGCGAGCATGGCGCCAACGCTGTCGTTGACGAAGGTGCGGATGTCTTCTCCGCCCACGGCCGCGACGAAGATCGGGATCGGCCCGAAATCCTGATCGGAGATCGGCCCGCTGCGGCCGAACGAGCGGGCAATCTCGATCAGCCGCCGGCAGCGCTCCCACGCGGCAGGATAATCCGCCAGCGCCCGGCACACCCCGCTGGCCAGCAGGATCGGCTCGGCACCCAGGTAGTGCGCCAGGTCATCGGTAATCTGCCGTTTGATTTTGCTCAAGCGCTCGCCTTCCGCCGGCACCAGGCACACCAAACCGTTGTCGACGATGATCACCGTGGCCTGCATCCCTGCACGCTGCAGGATGCGCGCGACGTTGTGGTGCAGGTTCTTCGCCTCCCGGGCCTTGGCGCCGTAGTCGACGATGATCATCTGCTGCGCGGTGCTGAAGCTGATGCCCAGCCGCTGGGCGCGCTGCTGGATGTCATCGGCATCGCGCCAGCGGCCCTCGAGCACTTCGAGCAGCAGCTCGGTCTGGGTCCGGGTTTCAAAACGAAAGCGGATAAAACTGCGCATCATCTGCACGCTCAAGGCGAACTTGGCGCTTTCCAGCATCAGCAGGTCCAGCTCGTTGACCGGCGCCGCCACCGGGAACAGCACCAGCGCGCCCACCAGTTCGTGGTCGACCATCAACGGTTCGATCTGCGCCCGCAGGGTGAACTGGCGCTGGCCATCGTCGAGGAACAGGTTGACCGTACTGCGCAGGGCGCTGCGCAAACTTTCCTGGGCGGCCTTGGTGATCTGCACGCTGAGCACCCCGGCGACTGCGGCCTGCCAGGAATTGTCGTCAAACAATGCGGGATCCGGCGAACGCCCCGCCACCACTTGGTTGGCGGTGAAGTCCACGGCGATCACCGGGTTGGGCAACTGGTCGCCGACCATCAGCGACAACGATGTCACCGAACCGCCGCCCAATACGTGTTCAAGCATCGTGGTATGCACATGCAACGCCTGCTGCAGGCGCTCGGCGGCGCGGCGTTCGGCTTCCAGCTGGCGCTGGCGCTCCACGGCAATGGCGCCCAGGTGGATGATCATGCCGAGGAACACCCGGTCTTCTTCCGAAACGTCCATCAGCGTGCGGGAAATCACACTGAGCACCATGGGCCGGCCGTCGAAGTCGGTGCAGTTCATCGGCATCACCATCACCGTGCGGTAATCGCGCTCCAGGGATTCGCGGCGGTAGCCGGGGTACTCGCATTCGCGCACGTCGCGGATGAACACCGCCTCGTTGCGTTGCAGGGCGGTCATCACCGGGCTGGAAGACAGCTCCCAGCAATCCACCAGCGGGCGCTGCACCAGGGTCGGGTCATGGCGGGCGATCACGTGGCCGAAGCCGGCGTCCATGTCGATGGCCATGATCGAACTCATGGTCCAGTGGGTGTGGCGGCAACTGGCGTACACCAACTGGTGCAGCATCGACTGCAGGTCACCGCCGGAGTTGATCTGACTGGCCACATCGCGCAACGACAGTATCTGCATTTCTCGATTCAAGGCGCTCACCCGAACATGGAGGTCACGGCAGCCACGTTGCCTGCCAGGCCCGCCTGATACTTGCTCCGGTTCAGAGCAATGTCCAGTGGATTTGCACTGCGTAACCACGGAAGACGCTGCTGCCCAACGCTCCTAGCCTAAGGCCACAACCAACAGCCAAAAGGGCGACGTGTGATCATGAATCTGGAAAATCTGGGCGTCAGGAAGTACTGCACCTTTATCGAAGAAACCTTTATCGAAGGCGGCAAGGACGCCGGCAAACCGATCACCCTGATCGTGGTGGCAGCCGTGTTGAAAAACCCTTGGGCCGGCCAGGGCTTCGTCGAAAACCTGCGTCCGGAAATCCTGCGCCTGGCCCCCGGCCTGGGCCATGAGATGACCCGTCGCCTGATCGCCCTGATGCCCGGGGGCAAGGTCGAAGCCTTCGGCAAGGCGGCGGCTGTCGGGGTCAACGGCGAAATCGAACACGCCTCGGGCCTGATCCACACCCTGCGCTTCGGCAACCTGTTCCGCGAAGCCGTGGAAGGCACCGCCTACTTGAGCTTCACCAACACCCGCAATGCACCGGGCGCCCTGCTTTCGCTGCCGATGGTGCACAAAAGCGAAACCGGCAAGCGCTCGCACTTTCTCACCGCCAACTTCCAGGTCGCCGATGCCCCGGGCCCCGACGAAGTGCTGATCGCCATCGGCGCCAGCGACGGCTCCCGTGCCCACCCACGGATTGCCGACCGCTACCAGGACATGGCCGAGATGGAAGCGGAACAACCCAAGGACTGACGTCTGGCTGAAGAACGACGCTCAATTGTGGCGAGGCAGCTTGCTCCCGCTGGGTCGCGGAGCGGCCCCATGAGCCTCGCCATGGTCCGCCTGAAAGAACCCGGTTGCCGTTGTGGGGCTGCTTCGCAGCCCTGCGGGAGCAAGCTCCCTCGCCACAGGGTTGATGTTTGCCACAGAAATGCCGGAGCACTGCGAAACGAAGCAAAACTTTCGTCTTCGCTACCATTTTTCGACGCAAGCCCACGGTTTCCCTTGCTCGTAGGCTTGCTTCACACCACAAGAACAAAGGAGTACCCCGATGCCGAGCACCGCGATCAGCGCCAACGTTGCAGCCGTCGATCCGGGCGCCTTGCGCCAGGCCTTCGGCACCTTCGTCACCGGCGTCACCGTCATCACCACCCATGACACCGATGGCAACCCGCGCGGCATGACCGCCAATTCGTTTACCTCGGTGTCCCTCGACCCGCCGCTGCTGCTGGTGTGCGTGGGCAAGTCGGCCGCCAGCTACACCGCGTTTGCCAGCACCGAACAGTTTGCCGTGAACCTGTTGCACGAAGGCCAGGTGGACGTCTCCGGGACCTTCGCCTCCAAGTCGCCAGACAAATTCCACACCGTCAACCACGACACCGTGCACACCGGCGCACCGATCCTCACCGACAGCCTGACCTGGTTCGACTGCAGCGTGCACCAGCGCATCGAAGCCGGCGACCACCTGGTGCTGATCGGCCAGGTCCGCGCCTTCGGCACCAGCCCCAAGCTGCCGCTGTGCTTCTGCCGGGGCCGCTACGCGAACATCCAGGACCCGCTGCCGGCCAGTTGGCTGGACTCCCACAAGATGATCATCGGCTACCTGATCGAAGCCGGCGACGCGATCCTGTTTCGCGCCGATGGCCAGGGCGGCTGGACGCTGCCGGTGGCCGGCAAGCGCAAGGGTTTTATCGACGCCGGCGACAGCTCGCTGCCGGTGGAACTGGAATCGACCTTCCTGTACTCGGCGTTCGATGTCGACGACACCGACCCCGGCTACCTGATCTACCGCGCCCAGCTCGGCCCGTTCGACGCCGAGCTGCCCGACACCCTGCGCTTCTTCCCGCTGGACGCGTTGCCCATCGAGCAGATGCCGGTCAACGAACTGCGCTCGGTGGTGCGCCGCTATGCCCGCGAGCGCCAGAACCAGCAGTTCGGCATCTATACCGGCTCTGCCGCCAGCGGCCGCATCGCGATGCTCGAAAACGCGCCCCTTTGACACGCACCTACAGGACTCCTGCATGAAAACCACGGTCAGCGCCCTTGAGGGCAACCGCCTCAACCTGTTTATCGACGGTCGCTTTGTCGCTCCCGACAGCGGCAGCTATGTCGACAGTTTCGACCCCACCACCGGCCAGTCCTGGTACCAGTTCGCCCAGGCCGATGCCGGCGACGTGGCCCGCGCCGTCGCTTCCGCCCACAAGACCTTCAACGACCCGCAGTGGCGCAACATGACGCCCACCGCACGCGGCAAATTGTTGTATCGCCTGGCCCAGCTGGTGGCCGAGCACGCCGAAGAACTGGCGTTGCTGGAAACCCGCGACAACGGCAAGCTGCTGCGGGAAATGCGCGCGCAAATGAGCGCCCTGCCCGATGCCTACGTGTACTTCGCCGGCATGGCCGACAAGCTGCAAGGCGAGGTGATCCCGGTCAACAAGCTCAACCAGCTCAACTACAGCAGCCGCGAGCCGTTGGGCGTGGTCGGCATGATCACCCCGTGGAACTCGCCGCTGATGCTGCTCACCGGCACCCTCGCACCGTGCCTGGCCATCGGCAACACGGTGGTGATCAAGCCCTCGGAACACGCCAGCGCCTCCACACTGGCGCTGGCCGAACTGATCATCGAAGCCGGCTTCCCGGCGGGTGTGGTCAACGTAGTCACCGGCAACGGCGCCGTCACCGGCGAGGCCCTGACCCGCCATCCCGACATCGCCAAATACGTGTTCACCGGCAGCACCGAAACCGGTCGGCGTATCGCTGGCAACGCCGCCAATAACCTGGTGCCGTGCCAGATGGAACTGGGCGGCAAATCGCCCCACGTGGTGTTTGCCGATGTGGATATCGAGAAGGCCGTGAACGGCGTGGTCTCCGGGATCTTCGCCGCCGCCGGGCAAAGTTGCGTGGCCGGTTCGCGCTGCTTTGTCGAAGCGCCGATCTACGACAAGTTCGTCGAGGCCCTGGTGGCCCGCACCCAACAGATCAGCGTCGGCCACCCGATGGAAGAACACACCGACATCGGCCCGCTGGCTCTGCAAGCCCAACTGCCAAAGCTCGAAGGCTACATCGCCAGCGGCGCCCAACAAGGCGCGCAGATCGCCGTCGGCGGCAAGCGCCCCAGCGCCGCGCACCTGTCCGAAGGCTGGTACTTCGAGCCCACGGTGATGGCCAACGCCACCAACGACATGCCGTTCATGCGCGACGAATTGTTCGGCCCGGTAGTGGGTGTGATGCCCTTCACCTCCGAAGAGCAAATGCTCAGCCTGGCCAACGACACCCACTACGGCCTGGCGTCCGGAATCTGGACCCAGAACATCGACCGCGCGATGCGCTTTGCCAACCGCATCGACGCCGGCACGGTGTGGATCAACACCTACCGCAGCTCGGCCTACATGTCCGCCAACGGCGGCTTCAAGCACAGCGGATATGGCCGTCGCGGCGGCTTTGACGTGATGCGCGAGTTTTCCCGGGCCAAGAACGTGGTCATCGATTACTCCGGCGAAATGCAGGACCCCTTCGTCATTCGCCTGCGCTGATTATTCAAGGAGCATCTTATGAAATTCGCCGTATCCCTGAGCATGGAACGCTTCTCGCCAGACGTGCCGATGCAGACCGTCATGGCCAACCTGCTGGAGTTGGCAAAGATCGCCGATGCCGGCGGCTTTGAAACCCTGTGGACCTCCGAACACCACACCCTGGAATGCACCATCGCGCCCAACCCGTTCCAGACCCTGACCTGGCTCGGCCAGCACACCGAGCGTATCCGCCTGGGCACCGCGACCCTCGCTGCCGCCTATTGGCATCCGATCCGCCTTGCCGGTGAAGCCGCGCTGTGTGATCACCTGACCCACGGCCGCCTGGAATTCGGCATCGCCCGCGGTTCCTACCAGTACGAGTTCGACCGCATGACCCCCGGCCTGCAACAGCAGGAAGGTGTGGGCTACATGAAGGAACTGGTGCCGGCGGTGCAAAAGCTCTGGACCGGCGACTACGCCCACGACGGCCACTACTGGAAATTCCCGCAGACCGCCGCCGTACCGAAGCCGCTGCAAAAAGGCCACCCGCCGATCTGGGTCGCCGCACGGGACCCGGGCACCTTCGACTGGGCAGTGAGCATTGGCGCCAACATCCTGTCCACCCCGCTCTCGCTGCCGGCGGCCGAAATCGCGGTGCTCGGCGAAAAATTCAACAAGGCCGTGGCCGACAACCCCCACGTGCCGCGCCCGCGCTTCATGATGCAGCGCCGCACCTGCGTGTACGCCAACGCCAACGACTGGGAACTGCCGGTCAAGCACAGCATGGATTTTGGCCGCGCCTTCGAGAACCTGATGCAGAACATCGGCACCGTGCACAACGGTTTCCCCGAGCCGGTGCCGTTTGAAAGCGTGCGCGGCAAAGACAACTACAACCCGGAAAACCTGCGACGCAACTTGATGTTCGGCACCCCGGAAGAAATCATCGAAAAGCTGCTCGACTACGAAGCCGCCGGTGTCGACCAGTATTGCCTGGGCCTGACCTTCAACCTGCCGTTCGAACTGCAGAAGCAGACCCTGCGCCTGTTCATCGATGAAGTGATGCCATTCTTCGCCGAGCGCGAACGCGCCAGACAACGCGACCAGGTCAGCGCGTGATGGGCCAGGCACAACGTTTCAGCGTGGCCAACGTCACGCTCAATTATCGCCTGGACGGGCATGGACCGCGCCCGCTGGTGTGCATCCATGGCGTGGGTTCCAGCCTTGAGGCGTGGGCTGAAACGGTGGCGGGTCTGCAGGAGCAATTCACCGTGCTGACCTTCGACCTGCGCGGCCACGGCCAGTCGTCCCGCACGCCCGGGCGTTATGAGATTGATCATTTGGTGGGTGAGGCGCTGGCCCTGGCGGATCACGTAGGTTTCAAGCAGTTCGACCTGGCCGGGTTCTCGTTGGGCGGGCTGATCGCCCAGCGCGTGGCCCTGACTCATCCGTCGCGGGTTCACCGGTTGGTGCTGCTGTCGACCGTCGCCGGGCGTAACGCCGAGGAGCGCGAGCGGGTACACGCGCGCCTCGCCGCCTTGCAGGCCGGGGAGCCGGTGGCTCACTACGAGGCATCGCTGTCGCGTTGGCTGACCGAGGATTTTCAGGCGCGCAATCCCGAGGCCGTTACCCGTCTGCGCCAACTGAATGCCGACAACGACCCGGGCTGTTATGCCGCGGCGTATCGCATCCTGGCCGAGTCGGATTTCGGCGAACAGCTGTCACGGATCCGCTGCCCCACGCTGATTGCCACCGGTGCCGAAGACGCCGGCTCCAACCCACGGATGGCGGCGTTCATGCACGATCGCATCGAGGGTTCGCAACTGCGGATTCTGCCTGGGCTGCGCCATTGCATCCTGATCGAGGCGCCGCAACAGGTGGCCGCCCTGATACGCGACTTTCTAACCGACTCGGAGACTCATCATGGATAAATCACTGCAGGCCCAAGGCGAAAGCGTTCGCCGCCAAGTCCTCGGGGATAGCTACGTCGACCAGGCCCTGGGCCGCGCCGACGACTTTTCCCGGCCCTTCCAGGCGGTGCTCAACGAGTATTGCTGGGGCATGGTCTGGACCGACGACAGCCTGGACCTCAAGCAACGCAGTCTGCTCAACCTGGGAATGCTCGCGGCGCTGGGGCGCATGGACGAATTCGGCACGCATTTCTGCGGCGCCCTGCGCAACGGACTGAGCGACGACGAACTGCGCGCCGCCCTGGTGCAGATCGCGGTGTACTGCGGCGTGCCGGCGGGTGTCGAGGCGTTTCGTGTGGCCCGCAAAGCCCGGGAAAGCATGGCTCCATCGGATTCAACGACCGGTTGACGCCCACCCCTTGCACTCGCCACACCGCTCATGCTGTAAGTGCCTTGGCACCACAACAAGAAATTTTTGCGACTGCGCCTTGCGTCGCCTTAGCTCGAAGATTTTTAACTGCCAGTAGCCCAAAAATTTCTATTGATGAAGTTTTCCGCAGATTGCAAAACAACAATTGGAGGCAATTGGTGAGCGAACGACTAAAGATTGAGAACCTCTACAAGGTCTTTTCCTCAACCCCGGACAGGGCCATGCAGCTCTTGACCGCCGGGGCCAGCAAAGACCGGATCCTGGCCGAGACCGCCACCGTGGTCGGCCTCAACAACGTATCGCTGTCGATCCCCAGCGGGGCGATCTACATGATCATGGGCCTCTCGGGCTCGGGCAAATCCACCCTGGCGCGCTGTATCAACCGCCTGAATGAACCGACCGCGGGCAAGATCCTGCTGGACGGCGAAGACCTGCTGAGCCTCGACGAAAACCAACTGCGGGAAGTGCGCCGCACGCGTATCTCCATGGTGTTCCAGCACTTCGCGCTGCTGCCGAATAAAACCGTGATCGAGAACACCGAGTTCGGCCTCAAGCTGCGCGGTGTCTCGGCGGCCGAGCGGCGCAAGCGGGCCCTGGAAGTACTGGCGATTGTCGGCCTGGCCAAGTGGGCCGACCACCATCCCCACGAGCTGTCCGGCGGCATGCGCCAGCGCGTCGGCCTGGCCCGCGCACTGGCCACCGACGCCGACGTGCTGATCATGGACGAGGCCTTCAGTGCCCTCGACCCATTGATCCGCACCGAGATGCAGGACGAGTTGCTGCGCCTGCAACGCACCCTGAAAAAAACCATCCTGTTCATCACCCACGACTTCCAGGAAGCCCTGAAGCTGGGCACACGCATCGCGATCATGGCCGACGGCCAAGTGGTGCGCGAGGGCACGCCCCAGGAAATCGTGATGGACCCGGGCAGCGATTACGTCGCGGCGTTCACCCGGGAGGTGGACCGTTCGCGGCTGTTCGATGCGCGCTCGATCATGGAAAAAGCCCACACGCTGCTGGTGCAGGGTGACACCCGGGTGGTGGGCAATGACGGCACGGCTGCATTCGTACTGAACACCAGCGGCAAGGCGGTCGGCGTGCTGGACTCGGCAGCGCTGCTGGCCGTGGGCGGCGGCGCCGACGCACTGCAACGGCTGTCGAGCCAGTTCGTTTGCGTGCCGGCCAGCGCCAAGCTGGTGGAAGCCGCGCGCCTGCTCAAACCGGGTTTGCCGGTGGCGGTGGTGGATGGCGACGGGCAGTTCGTCGGCACCCTCAACAGCGCGCACATTCTTGATTGCATAGCCAGCGTCCCGGCCCCGCGCCCTGCCGCTGCGGAGGTTGCACAGCATGCTTAGTTCAGAAGACCTCGCGGTTTTACCCGTAGACCAGTGGATCAGCCAGGGTGTGGAGTGGCTGGGGATTCACCTGCGGCCAATGTTCCAGGCGATTCGCTGGCCGGTGGAGCATTTGCTGGGGCTGAGTGACACGGTGATCCACGCGATCCCGTTCCCGGTCATGGTGTTGCTGATGTTCCTGATCGCCTACCGTGCGGCGAGCCTGGGGGTGGCGGTGTTCAGCGCCGTGGCCCTGGTGGTGATCGCCGCGTTGGGGGTGTGGGACGAGGCCATGACCACCTTGTCGCTGATCACCACGGCGATTGTGATCTGCATGGTGGTGGGCATTCCGGTGGGCATCTGGTGCGCCCGCAGCGAGCGGGTGTGGGGCGTGATGCGGCCGATCCTCGACATCATGCAAACCACCCCGACCTTCGTGTACCTGGTGCCGGTGGTGATGCTGTTTGGCGTCGGCACGGTGTCGGGTGAAGTGGCGGTGGTGATCTCCGCCTGCCCGCCGCTGATTCGCTTTACCTACCTGGGCATCCGCATGGTCGACACCGAACTGGTGGAAGCCGGCCACGCCTTTGGTGCGGACAAGCGCCAATTGCTCTGGGAAATCCAGCTGCCCCTGGCGATCCCGACGATCCTCGGCGGCCTCAACCAGACCGTGCTCACGGCCATGGTGATGTCGGTGGTGGTGGCGATGATCGGCGCCGAAGGCCTCGGCCTGGTGGTGCTGCAAGGCCTGGGCCGGATGGACGTGGGCCGCGCGGCGGTGGGCGGGATTGCCATTGTGCTGCTGGCGATGATGCTCGACCGGATCACCCAGAACCTGGCGCAACCGACCATGCGCAAGCGCAAGTCGCTGTTCAAGCGACTGCTCAATCCGAACCCGGTAAACGCATAACAAAAAGAACCTCATGAATGCCCGTTGTTGACTGCCAACCCTAACCATAACGAGAAAAAAAAGAGGAAATCATGATGCATCCATTCAAAGCCTTGCTTGGATTTGCAGCAGTGTTGTACCTGGCAAGTACGCAGGTGTGGGCCGAGGATTTGCCGGGCACCGGCAAGACCATCCGCTTCGTGCAATCGGAAAGCACCGGCGGCAACTACGTACTGACCAAAATCGCGATCGAGGCCACCAAGCGCCTGGGCTACGCGAGCAAGTTGAGCACCGTCAACACCACCCTGTTCTTCCCCGCCGCGGCCCAGGGCGACCTGGACCTGTCGATGGACGTGACCTTGCCGATGCTGCAACCGAGCTTTGACAAGGTGAAGGACCGTACCGAAGTGGTGGGCTCGGGCTTCATTACGGGCGCTGGCTATAACGGCTACATGATCGACAAGAAAACCGCCGACGCGTACGGCATCACCAGCCTGGAACAAATGAAGGACCCGAAAATCGCCGGGCTGTTCGGCAAGGACGGCAAGGCCAACCTGATCAGTTGTGATCCGGGCTGGGGCTGTGGCGATGTGGTGGATTACCAGCTCGACAAGTTCGGTCTCAAGGACACGGTTAACCCGGTACGCGGCAAATACGAAGCACTGATGTTCGAAAACGTCGCCCGGCTGAAACGTGGCGAGCCGGTGTTTTTCTATGCGTGGGCACCGTCGTGGATGACCAACACCATGGTGCCGGGCAAGGACGTGGTGTGGCTGCCGACGCCGTTTGATGCGTTGCCGGGCAATGTGCCGAGCACCACTTCGGCACTGACGCCCGGGGTTGCCGGGTGCGCCGGCGGGGCTGATCCATGCCGCATGGCGATGGCGGCGTGGAACTGGTATGCGATTGGCAACAAGCAATTCATCGCGGCGAATCCGGCGATCAAGAAGTTGGTGGAGCAGATGACGTTTTCCCAGGCAACCTGGAGTTATTGGGAAAAAACCATCAGCGCCGACGGCTCCAGCGAACGCAACATTCGCAAGCTGGCGGAGGACTGGATGAAGGAAAACAAAGCGACGTTTGACGGCTGGGTGGCCACCGCAAAAACCGCCAAGTAGCACCGATTCAATGTGGGAGCTGGCTTGCCTGCGATAGCGATGTTGAATTCACCGTCGCCATCGCAGGCAAGCCAGCTCCCACAGTCGATTTTCACCCGCCGCAAAAATAACTGTTTTGGCGGGCGCAATCAGAAAAAACCCACTGCCCCACCCCCACCAAACCACCAATCCCGCGCCTGCCCCTGCCCTAGCATTGCACCCACTCAGCCCATCCGGAGTGACCCCGATGACCTACAAACACCCGCTGCTGTTCAAAGCCCTGTGCTACGTCGACGGCCATTGGGTCCACAGCGCCAGTGCCAGCACCATCGCCGTACATGACCCGGCGAACCAACAGTTGATCGGCCACGTGCCGATGCTGGAAAAACCGCAAATTGTCGCCGCAATCGACGCCGCCCACCGCGCGTTTTCCGCCTGGCGTGAACAGAACCTCGATGCCCGCGCCACGATCCTGCGGCGCTGGGCGGCACTGATCCTCGAACACCAGGAGGACCTCGCCCGCATCCTCAGCCAGGAACAAGGCAAACCGCTGGCCGAAGCCCGCGGCGAAATCGCCTATGCCGCAAGCTTCATCCCGTGGTTCGCCGAAGAAGCCCGCCGCCTGTACGGCCAGAATATCCCCAGCCATATCCCCGGTGCACACCTGGGCACAGTCAAGGAACCCGTAGGCGTCTGCGCCCTGCTGACCCCATGGAACTTCCCCTCGGCCATGATCACCCGCAAGGCCGCCGCCGCCCTCGCCGCCGGGTGCACGGTGGTGGTCAAGCCGGCCCATGAAACGCCCTACTCGGCGTTGGCCCTCGCGCAACTGGCCGAAGAAGCCGGCTTCCCGCCGGGCGTGTTCAACGTGGTGCTGGGCGAGCCACAGATGGCCATGCAAACCCTGGTGCAGGACACCCGCGTGCGCTCGGTAAGCTTCACCGGCTCGACCCGGGTCGGCAAGCTGGTACTGCAGGCGGCGGCCCAGGACGTGAAGAAGGTCTCGCTGGAACTGGGCGGCAATGCGCCATTTATTGTCTGCGCCGACGCCAACCTTGAGCTGGCAGTGAGAGTCGCGGTCGAGGCCAAGTTCCAGACCTCCGGCCAGGACTGCTGCGCGGCCAACCGGATCATGGTCGACCGTTCGATCTACTCCGAATTCCTCAGCCGCTTCGCTGCCGCCGTGCGTGAGTTACGGGTCGGCCCGGCATTGGTCGACGGGCAAGAGCAAAGCGTCGACATCGGCCCGTTGATGCACCAGGCCGCCTTCGACGTCACCGCCGAACGCGTGGCCGACGCCCTGGAGCTGGGCGCGCAACGCCTGGTGGGCTGCGAAGGCCACGCCCTGGGCGGGCTGTTTTACCAGCCAACGGTACTCGCCGACGTGACCCCACAAATGCGCATCTACCGCGAAGAAAACTTCGCGCCGATTGCCGGGGTGCTGCCGTTCGACTCGATTGACCAGGCCATCGAAATGGCCAACGACACCGAGTACGGCCTGGCCGCCTACATTTGTTCCAACCGCCTGGACCTGATCTACCCGCTGATCCGCCGCCTCGACCACGCCATGATCGCGGTCAACGGGGTGAAATTCACCGGTCACCCGATTCCCTTCGGCGGCATGAAAGCCTCGGGCCTGGGCCGTGAAGGCGCCGCCGAGGGCTTCGAAGCCTTTGTCGAAACCAAATACTTTTGCCTGCATCACCAAGGCCAATTCCAAGGAGAGCAACCATGAGCCAAGCATTCAACAGCCTGTTCGAACAAGACCGCGCGCACTTCATGCACCCGTCCACCCACGCCCATGATCACGCCAGCGGCGCACTCAAGGGCCGCATCATCAAGAGCGCCTCGGGCATCCGCATTCGCGACCAGGAAGGCCGCGAATTCATCGATGCGTTTGCCGGCCTGTACTGTGTAAACATCGGCTATGGCCGCACCGAAGTTGCCGACGCCATCTATAAGCAAGCCAAGGAGCTGGCCTACTACCACACCTATGTCGGTCACTCGACCGAGGCAATCATCGAGCTGTCGAGCCGCATCATGGACTGGGCGCCCAAAGGCATGAAAAAGGTCTACTACGGCCTGTCCGGCTCAGACGCCAACGAAACCCAGATCAAGCTGGTGCGTTACTACAACAACGTACTGGGCCGTCCGCAGAAGAAGAAAATCATCTCCCGCGATCGCGGCTATCACGGCTCAGGCATCATGACCGGCAGCCTCACGGGCCTCGCCGCCTTCCATCAGCATTTCGACCTGCCGGAAAAAGGCATCCAGCACACCATTTGCCCGCACTGGTACCGCAAGGCACCGGCGGGCATGGACGAGGCTGCGTTCGTGCGTTACTGCGCCGATGAGCTGGAAAAAATGATCCTCGCCGAAGGCCCGGACACGGTCGCGGCGTTCATTGGCGAACCGGTGATGGGCACCGGTGGCATCGTGGTGCCCCCGGCCGGTTACTGGGCGGCGATCCAGGCGGTACTGAACAAGTACGATGTGTTGTTGATCGCTGACGAAGTGGTCTGCGCGTTCGGCCGGCTGGGCTCGAAAATGGGCAGCCAGCGCTACGGCATGCGCCCGGACCTGATCACCACGGCCAAGGGCCTGACCAGCGCCTATGCCCCGCTGTCAGCGGTGATCATCGGTGAGAAGGTGTGGGACGTGATTGAAAAGGCCTCGACCCACGAAGGCGCCATGGGCCACGGCTGGACCTACTCCGGGCACCCGATCTGCGCCGCGGCGGCGCTGGCAAACCTGGATATCCTGGAACGGGAGAACCTCACGGCGAACGCCGACGAAGTCGGTGGGTACCTGAACCGTCGCCTGCGGGAAACCCTCGAAGGTCACCCGCTGGTGGGCGAAGTACGCGGCGACGGCCTGCTCGCCGCCGTGGAATTCATGGCCGACCGTGAGCAACGCACGCCGTTTGATCCTGCGCTCAAGGTCGGCCCCAAAGTCTCGGCGGCCTGCCTGGAACGCGGGATGATCGCCCGGGCCATGCCACACGGCGACATCCTCGGCTTTGCGCCGCCGCTGATTTTGACCAGGGCGGAGGCAGACCTGATCGTCGACATCACCAAAGGCGCGATCGACCAGGTGGCCGGGGAAGTGTTGGGCTGATGAGTTTCCCTTAGGAGCAAGCTTGCTCGCGATGGTCGTGAACGATAACGTGCTAATCCTGAATTAACGCGTCGTCCTCAGGCTCATCGCGAGCAAGCTCGCTCCTACAGGGTCCGTGCGCCTTTGGAGTTCGTTGCCGATGCACAAGCTTGACCGCTACGACCTGAAAATCCTGCGTATCCTCTCCGAGGACGGGCGCATCACCAAATCGAGCCTGGCCGAGGCCATCAACCTTTCGGTAACGCCCGCCTGGGAGCGCGTGCGCAAGCTGGAAAGTGCCGGCCTGGTCAAGGGCTACCGCGCGGTGATCGACTGGAATCAGGTGTTCAAGAGTCAGCAACTGCTGGTGGAAATCACCCTCGCCCGGCACACCGCCCAGGACATGCGCCGCTTCGAACAACGCATGAGCGACGCCCCCGACGTGGAGTTCTGCTACGCCACCGGCGGCGGCGTGGACTACATCGCAATGATCCGCGCAGCCGACATCGACCAGTACCAGCGTTTCATCGATCAACTGCTGATGGAAGACCTGGCCATCGAGCGCTACTTCACCTATATCGTCACCAAAACCATCAAGACCACCGGCGCGCTGCCGGCCCAGGCGCTGGACGATACGGCCTGTTCCTGATGCTTGTATAACGCCCGTAATCCCGGCAGGATTGCGCCCGTGATCTTCACGGACGAGCACATGATGACCCTGCCCTTTTTCGCCCCCGTACTTCTCACCACCGAACGCCTGGGCCTGCGCCCTCCCCATCAGGATGACTGGCGCGCGCTGTTTGCCATTTGGTCCGACCCCGAGGCCATGCGCTACTTTTCCTTTCCCACCATGACCCGCGCCGAGCAAGCCGTTGAACGCTTCGGCCAACTGATGGAGGCATCGATTGCCGGTGAAGACCTGGTGTGCATGGTGGAGTTGCTGGCCACCGGCGAGGTGATCGGCAGTTGCGACCTGTTCAATGTCGACGAGCAATGCCGCCGCGCTGAAATCGGCTTTACCCTGGGCCGCCAGCATTGGGGCAAGGGCTACATGAGCGAAGCCGCCCGCGCCGTGATCGACCATGGGTTCAACACCGCCGGGCTGCGCCGCCTTGAAGCCGACATTGACCCACGCAACCTGGGCTCCGCGAAGCTGCTTGAGCGCCTGGGTTTCGTCCGCGAAGGCTTGCTGCGCGAGCGCTGGGTGGTCGGCGACGAGATCTCGGACAGCGCGCTGTATGGCCTGCTCAAGCGTGACCGTCCTGCCTGACCCACAACGGGCGCCCCTTCTTCAGGCCGACGATCAGGGCCAAGAGGATCAAGCCCATGGCCTGCCACTGCGAAACCCCGGGGCGCTCACCCAGGATCAGCATTGAGCTGACGATGCCGAACACCGGGATCAGCAGTGACAGGGGCGCCACCCGGGAAACCGGGTACTCGCGCAACAGCAGGTTCCAGCCCCAGTAACAAAAGTGCGTCGCGCCATACACCTGGAACGCCAGCGAGAACAACGCCACGCCGTTCAACTGCCCGGGCAACGCAGCAAAGGCCTGCGGGCCGTCCAGCAGCCACGTCAACAGCACCAGCGGCAGCGGTGCAAACAGGCTGGCCCAGACCACGAACCCAAAGATCTCCCTCACCCGGGAAACCTTGATGATGATATTGCCGATGCTCCAAGCCAGGGCACTGAACAGCACCAGGGCAAACCCCAGCATCGTGGCCGCGCCCTGCACACTCAACAGCATGCCCACCAGGCCCATGGCCGCCAGCGCCACGCTGATCAATTGCGGCACGGACAGGCTTTCACGAAACAGCAGCACGCCCCAGCCCATGGTGAAAAATGCGCTGAACTGGATCAGCAACGACGCGCTGCCGGGCGGCACGCCCATGGCGATCCCGAGGTTGATCAAGGCCCACATCGCCACCCCGAATATCAAGCCATAGGCCGCCAGCCACTTCACCGCGACCTGGGGCCGGCGCACCAGAAACACCCAGGGCAACGCCGCCAGGGTGAACCGCAGGGCCGTCAGCAACAGCGGGTTGATCTCGGCCAGGCCGAGTTTGGTAATGGGGAAATTGAGTCCCCACACAGCCGTCACCAGGACGGCCAGTAACAGGTGTTTTTGCTTCATCGTGACGGGTCCATTGACTCGGTGGCACGACAGGAGGCCGTGCATCCGACAGATTTTTTCGTAAACCGCGATGGCCCGCCTGCGATTGTGGGTCAACAAAGGCTAGAATCAGGCCATGCCCGATATTCATCCCTACGAAAACACCCCGCGCGACGTGGTCGTGACCGCCATCGACTATGCCGACGGCGAGCTGTTCCCCGCCCACGCGCACCCGCGAGGCCAGTTGGCCTATGCCAGCCAGGGTGTCATTACCGTCTACAGCGCCACCGGTAACTGGGTGGTGCCGCCTCGCCGCGCGATCTGGGTGCCGCCGCATGTGTCCCACGCCATGCTGATGCGCGGGCCGGTGACGATGCTCAACACCTACATTCGCCCGCAGGCGGCGCGGCGGCTGGAGTTGCCGCAACAGTGCCAGGTGCTGGATGTGTCGCCGCTGCTTGGGCAGTTGCTGGAGAAGGCCGTCGAGGTACCTGCGCGTTACGCGATGGGTGGCCGCGACAGCTATTTGATGGGCTTGCTGCTGCACGAGATCGCCCGGATGCCGGTGCTACCGCTGTGTGCGCCGTTGCCGGCCGAGCCTCGATTGGCGAAGGCCTGCGAAGAGTTCCTGGCCGGGCCTTCGTTGGAAATCGGCATTGATGCCATGGCCCTCGGCGCGGGTACGAGCCGCCGGACTTTTACCCGCCAGTTCCGCCAGGCCACGGGGATCAGTTACCTGCAATGGCGCCAGCAAGCCTGTTTGCTGGCGGCGATTGTGCGGCTGGGCAATGGGGAACCGGTGACCAGGGTGGCGCTGGATCTGGGGTATAGCAGCCCGAGTGCGTTTGCCACGGTGTTCAAGCGTGTGTTGGGTGAGGTACCGAGCCGTTATTTCACCAGGGAGTTGCGGGGGGTGGGTCGCGGTACATATCCGTTATTTAGGTAACGACCACCTAGGATTCCGCTCTTACAGCGGCTCACTTTTGAACAGCCGGAATGCGGCCCAGTCAAAAGCAAGCAAAACGCTCTTGCCCCACCACTCGGCACCTCGCCTAGGCTCGGTGTGCCCTCACTCCGGCTTTGGACCGTGGGCCGCCGTCATGGGCCATCCTTGGCCCAGGACGGCTAACCCGGCG
>NZ_JACAQC010000012.1:0-133803 GCF_013385345.1 Pseudomonas sp. I8001 | reverse complement strand
ACATTGATGGGTGCGAAGAGGATGTTCATGGACTCTTACGCACACATCTTTACTTGTACATACAAGCATATGCAATCAAGCGGCCAACTTTGCGCGCAAGGTTTGAAGATTTTTTCGGGACGAGGGTGGAAGCCTTGGAAAACAAGGCTTCGCAGCATGATGAATTTTCTTACGGGGGATTTTTACAGTGCGGGAGACTTGTCAGCGAGGCAGGGCTTTGCGCCATGCTGGGGCGTTCGGTAACAAGTTGGTGCGGGAAGAGGGAAACAAAATGTGGGGGAAGAAACCCCCACCTGTTCAAGCGGCGGCAGTCAATTCGATAACGCAGCAACGGCCAGTCACACTGACATCCAGCAGGCCGGTGTTACCGTCCAGTTGCAGGCAGTCGTGACGGTTCAGCCGCTCACCGAGCACCTTCACTTCATCGGCCACGCTGAACACCAGCACGGTGTGCGCGGCACTGAAGAAACGCTGCGTGCCGTCCATCCATTGCAACCGCGCTTGATAGCGCTGCGGCGAATAGATGAGGTTGAAATCGCGGATCGGCCCGCCGATCAAGCGGCAGGACACCTGGCTGTCACCCTTGAACGGGAATGGCTGCAGCGGTAACAACCCGAGCTGTTCCTCGCCATCCACCGTCAGCACCATGCCCGAGCCTTGCAGCACGGTGATAATGCGCTGGTACCCGGCAAAGGTGGAGAACCCGCCCGACTCGGCGATATCGGCAATCGACAGGCGCCAGCCGAAACCGTCCAGGCCCTCCCCCGCGTCACGGGTGATTTCTTCAGTGCTGCCGCCACCGTTTTTCCACGGCATGCGAATGTAATCGCTAGCGCGCCAGACTTTCATCGAACTCATTTACTGAAACGTCCTTCCAGGCTATGACGGGAACCGGGGTGGATCAAACGTGCGGCCGTGACCGGTTGGCGGCCAGACCAGGTGCGGCGGCGAATCAGCAGGCACGGCTCGCTGGTTTCGATTTGCAGCAGCTTGCATTCGTCGGCGTCGGCCAGGATCGCCTCGACCACGTGCTCGCCTTCGGTCAGCGGCGCCACCTGGTTGAGGTAGGCATAGGGCGTTTGCTGGGTGAAATCCTGCTGCAGGTATTCCGGTGCTACCAGGGCGTTGACGAAACGGTCTTCGATTTGCACCGGAATGTCGTTTTCGTAGTGCACGATCAACGAGTGGAACACCCGCCCGCCTTCGCGCATTTCCAGCGCGACGGCGCGCTCGGAGCCGGCGGCTTCTTCACCGAGGGTAATGACCTTGCACGTATGGCGATGACCGCGGGAGGCGATCTCATCGGCAATGTTGTGCACTTCAAACAGCGCCGACTGGCTCTTGGGCTCGGCAACAAAGGTGCCCACACCTTGCATGCGTACCAGCAGGCCTTCGGCAGTCAACTCGCGCAGGGCGCGGTTGATGGTCATGCGGCTGAAGCCCAACTGGTTGACCAGTTCGCTCTCCGAAGGCACGCGATAATGCGGCGGCCAGTTGCCGTTGAGAATCTGCTGGCTGATCATCTGTTTGACGCGGGCATACAAGGGCGCCGGACTTTCGTCCATGTGGGCAGCCAGTGGAGACTTGGCGGGCGGAGTCGACACAGGAAATCCTTGTAGGTGAAAAAGAAGCATAGCTTGCCGGAGTTTACCGAGCAGGCAAACGTCTGTATATGTATATACAAATAAACACACGACTGGGGTGCCTGAATCATGTCCGCTTTCTTTGCCGAACGCGCGCTGCTGCCTAATGGATGGGCCAACGATGTACGTCTTGAAGTCAGCGCCGATGGCCTGCTGACCAAGGTTGAGCCCAACGCCAGTGCAGACGGTGCCGAACGGCTCAGGGGCCCCGTGCTGGCGGGCATGCCGAACCTGCATTCCCACGCATTCCAGCGCGCGATGGCCGGGCTGGCGGAAGTGGCCGGCAACCCGAATGACAGTTTCTGGACCTGGCGCGACCTGATGTATCGGATGGTCGGCAAGATCCGCCCCGACCAGTTGCAGGTCATCGCGCGCCAGTTGTATATCGAAATGCTCAAGGCCGGCTACACCTCGGTGGCCGAATTTCACTACGTGCACCACGACGTCAGCGGCCAGCCCTATGCCGACCCTGCGGAGCTGTCGCGGCAAATCAGCCAGGCGGCCGCCAGCAGCGGTATCGGCCTGACGTTGTTGCCGGTGCTCTACAGCCACTCCGGTTTCGGCGGCCAGGCACCCAATGAAGGCCAGCGCCGCTTTATCAACAGCACCGAAAATTACCTGAGCCTGCAATCACGCCTGCAACCGATTCTGGCCGCGCAACCGGCACAACGGCTGGGCCTGTGTTTCCACTCGCTGCGCGCCGTCACACCGCAACAGATCAGCGAAGTGCTGGCCGCCAGCGACAAGGCGTGCCCGGTGCACATCCACATCGCCGAGCAGCAGAAGGAAGTCGACGACTGCCTGGCCTGGAGCGGCCAGCGCCCGCTGCAATGGTTGTATGACCATGTTGAAGTGGATCAGCGCTGGTGCCTGGTGCACGCCACCCACGCCAATCCGGAAGAAGTGACGTTGATGGCCAGGAGCCGGGCGATTGCCGGGCTGTGCCTGACCACTGAAGCCAACCTGGGCGACGGGATTTTCCCGGCGGTGGACTTCCTGGCCCAAGGCGGGCGCATGGGGATTGGTTCCGACAGCCATGTATCACTGAGCGTGGTGGAAGAATTGCGCTGGCTGGAATATGGGCAGCGGCTGCGGGACCAGCGGCGCAACCGGCTGTATCGCAGCGATCAGCCGATGGTTGGGCGTACGCTGTTCGATGCCGCGCTGGACGGCGGTGCCGAAGCGTTGGGGCAGCCGATTGGGCGCCTGGAAGTTGGCAAGCGTGCGGACTGGCTGGTGCTGGACGGCAACGATCCGTACCTGGCGACAGCGAACGAAGACGGGATCCTCAATCGCTGGTTGTTTGCCGGTGGTGATCGCCAGGTGCGCGACGTGCTGGTCAACGGGAAGTGGGTGGTGCGCGACGGGCATCACGCCGCCGAAGAAGACAGCAGCCGGGCGTTTACCCAGGTCCTGCGGGATTTGCTGGGCTGACAGACGACACATAACAAATGTGGGAGCTGGCTTGCTCGCGAAAGCAGTGGATCAGTCAATACATCTGGTGACTGTCACACCGCCTTCGCGAGCAAGCCCGCTGCCACATTGGATTGGCGCTGTTTCGTATTACTGCGAGGTCTTCGCCATCTGCTTGTCCGACGTACGCCAGATCAAACGTGTGGTGTCATACCCCTGCTGCCGCGCCCTGCTCAGCAGGTCTTCGCGGGTGTCGGCGCTGACCGTCGGCGTGCGCGACAGCAACCACATGTAGCGCCGGCTCGGGCTGCCGACAATGGCGGTCTTGTAGTCATCGCTGACGTACAGCACCCAGTAATCGCCCTTGGCCACGCCCGGCAACAGCGAGGTGAACCAGTTATTGAATTCGACCCACAGTTTGTCGGTCTTGCCGGCGACCTGCGGCGTTGCGGTGCCCTTGGCTTCCTGCCACTTCCACTCAGGGGTCAGGCAGCGGTTGAACACCGACATGTTGCCATCGGGCAACAGCGTGTAGCGGGCTTCGGACTGCGCACAATTGCGCTGGAAGTACATCGGCAAACGGGCCAACTCATACCAGGTGCCCTGGTAACGCTTGAGGTTGACGCTGCCAACAGTCTTGGGTTGCAGATCATCGCCAGAATGGCTGGCGCAGCCCGCCAAAAACAGGCTGGCGCAGAGGTATAGAACGAAACGCATCATGTTGTTTTTCTCCCGCAGGCTTTCGCCCCGGTTTACTTCAGGCCTTGCCCGGAAAAAATCAGTACTTTGTCACCGGCATATTGCACGCTGATAAAGCTGTTTTTATCGCCCCAGGTGCAACTGGACATACCCAGCGCGCCAGAACAATCAGTCGGCTTGCCCAACAACGACTCCACCTCGGCCTTTGGCATGCCGGCCGACAGTTTTGCGTAATTTTCTTGAGTGACCTTGCTGCAAGCGGCCAGAAGCACGCAAAACGACAACAGGGCGAGACGGCGTAACGACATGGAAAAACTCCTGGAGAGACGAAGCAGCTTGGGGGTCTGCCAGAAGCTTAGAAGGGAAAAGAGGTGTCTGGTTCCCGACGAGCGAAAACAAAAAAGCCCCGAAAACGCTGAAACGTTTCGGGGCTTTTGCTTACCGCAAGGACTTACGCCTTGTGGTAGCCGGTCACACGCTCAACTTCTTCCTTCGAACCCAGGAACACCGCTACGCGCTGGTGCAGGCCTTCAGGCTGGATGTCGAGGATGCGCTGGTGGCCGTCGGTGGACGCACCGCCCGCCTGCTCAACCAGGAACGACATCGGGTTGGCTTCGTACATCAGGCGCAGCTTGCCTGGCTTGGACGGCTCGCGGCTGTCGCGTGGGTACATGAACAGGCCACCACGCGTCAGGATGCGGTGCACGTCGGCAACCATCGCAGCCACCCAGCGCATGTTGAAGTTCTTCTTCAGCGGGCCTTCCTCGCCGGCCATCAACTCGCCCACGTAGCGGGTAACCGGCTCTTCCCAGTGACGCTGGTTGGACATGTTGATTGCAAATTCCTGGGTGGACGCAGGAATGGTGATGTCTTCGTGGGTGAGCACGAAGCTGCCCATTTCGCGGTCCAGGGTGAAGCCCTTGACGCCGTCGCCCAGGGTCAGCACCAGCATGGTCTGTGGGCCGTAGATCGCGTAACCGGCAGCTACCTGCTCGGTGCCCGGCTGCAGGAAGGCCTTTTCGTTCAGGGCTTCGTTCTGGCTCAGGTATTCGTTCGGGCAACGCAGTACCGAGAAGATGGTGCCGACTGGCGCGTTGATGTCGATGTTCGACGAACCGTCCAGTGGGTCGAATACCAGCAGGTACGCGCCTTTCGGGTATTTGCCCGGGATCTGGTAGGCATTGTCCATTTCTTCGGACGCCATGCCGGCCAGGTGACCGCCCCACTCGTTGGCTTCGAGCAGGATTTCGTTGGAGATCACGTCAAGCTTCTTCTGCACTTCGCCTTGTACGTTTTCAGTGCCCATGCTGCCCAGGACACCACCCAGCGCGCCTTTGGACACGGCGTGGCTGATTTCCTTGCAAGCACGCGCCACCACTTCGATAAGGAAGCGCAGATCGGCAGGCGTGTTGTTGCTGCGGGTCTGCTCGATCAAATAGCGACTCAGGGTAACGCGGGACATGGAAGGCTCCGGAAATGGGGGGCTAAAAACCCGCGCAGTTTAACGCGAGTCGGGGCGTATTTCCTCCTATCAGAGGATTTAAACCCAATAGAGTTCATGGACTTTATTTAACGTGCCACCGGTGGCTTGCGCAGCAAACTGTAGGCCATGGCGCCCAGGGCCGCCACACCGAGCAGCAGCACGGCCCAAAGACCAAGCTTTTTCCAGTTCGGCCCGGCAACAACCGGGGCCGCGACCGCAGCCGATGTGACCACCGCCTCGCCCGCCACTTTGGCCTGCCCAAGCCCCGCGAGACGTTCGGCGCTGTAGTCCGGAATCAGGGTCGACAGCGGCAAGTTCGCGCCTTTCACCGACGGATTGCCGAGTACAAGGGTGAACGGTGGCTCGCCCCGCGCCAGGAACACCAACTGCGTGGCCCGCACCGCAAAGCTCAAGGTCGGCGCCTCCACGCCCAGGCCACCGCCACGCTCGTCCACGTCGAGCTTGAGCTGGGCAACAGCCTGGCCCGGCAACTGCAGTTCGTTCTGTAAAACGTCCTGGCCATTTTGCGTCAACCGGTAGAGCAAACCGCTGCTCATTGGCTGCCAGGCCTGATTAGTTTCCCGGCGGCCCGACAAGGTGACCGGCGCCAGGCTGTTGGGTTGGCTCAAGTCGATTCGCAAGCGTTCGACGTTCAGTGCGTTGGGCAACTGCCAGCTGTATTCCCCGGCCTTGAGCCGGCTGCCCGACAACGGCTGCGACCACACCAGCGGCAACGGCAGGCTGTGGGCGCTGACACTCTCCAACTGCGCCGACGTCAGCGCCGGTGCCGCCTGGCCTTTCCACAGCAGACGCAGATACCGCGCCGACTGCCCCGGCAAACTCACTTCATGCTGCTCGACGCGCTCATCGGCAAACGACAACCGTGCCACCTGCCCTTCGCCCCAGGCGCGCCAGTGCTGCAAGTCGTCGCTGGCTTCGATGCTGAAACGCTGGAAGCCGTCGCGCTCGCTCGTCCAGTCGAGGATCAGTTGCTGCAACGGGGCCTTGATCGCACTCGCATCGAGCAGCCAGCCGCGCAGCACTTCTTCGCCGGCCTCCAGTTGGCTCGGCGGCTGCACTTGCACCAGCGTGCCGGTGGACGTGGATTGCACACGCACGCTGGGCACGGCTTCGGAGGAGTCAGCCGCAGCGTACAACGGGAACCACTTCACGTTGGACAGGCTGCGGCTTTCGGTGCTTTGCGCCGACTGCCGCGCCAGTGCGTAAGCCTGGGGCTCGCCAGCGGCGTTGAACACCCGCACATCACTCAGGTCGGCCTGACGGGCGCTCAATTGCACCGCCAGCGGCAGTTCCAGGCGGTACCACGGGCCTTCGCCACTGACCGTCAGCGGCACACGCGTGGTGAAATCGGCGGGCGTTTCCTGGGCCCAGGCCGATAACGTCGTGCACAACCCCAACAGCGCCACACTCAACTTGCCCATCAAGAGGCCACTCCTTCAGTTTCAACCACCGGCTCGGGGCGCTTGGGCGGCAGCGGCGCGAAATAGCCCACCACCAGCAACAGCCCGCCCACACCGATAAACGATACGATCCGCGCCAGCCCGCCACGGTTGCTCAATTCGACGAAGAACAATTTGGCCACCACCACGGCAATCAATGCCGCACCGATCAGCCACACCTCACGCCGGTGACGCAGATGGCCGCCGATCATCAGGCTCAGGGCAATCAGGGTCCACACGATCGACAGCCCGGCCTGCACCAGCATCGACTCCAGCAACGCATCCAGATGGAACGGCACGCCACCCCAGTGATGAGCCGTGCGCATCACCAGCGCAGTGAAGAAGGCGAACAACGAGACACCGGCGACCGCCTGAGCGACCAGTTCGGCGCGCGGGCCGCGTTGCGGTGCGGCACTGCGGGACCACAGGTACACACCCAGCAGCGCGAATAGCAATCCAATATCCAGCGGGTTGAGCAGCGGCACATACGGCAGCGGCTCGGCGGTGCCGTCGCTGAAGATATTCGCCAGCCAGAACCAGCCGAGCATCAACACCGCCAGCGGCAACGCGGCATACAACCGGTACTCGCGCGGGTACGCCGACACCGGCCACGGCCAACTGCGTGGCGCGGCGGCCAGCACCAGGTACAGGCTTGGCAGGATCGCCCAGCCCAGCCAGCGCCAGGCGTTGTATTCCTCGGACAGCAACAACAGGCCGTAGCGCAACTCCAGCGCCAGCACACCGATCAACAGCCAGCAGCCGAGCACGTGCGCGGCGCCCAGGGCTTTTTCCGGGATGACCAACGCCAGGCGCCGCAGCGACACGAAGTGCACCGCAAACACCGCCGCCCAGGCCAGCCAGGCGAAGTTCGCCGCCGGGTGATAACGCGAGCCCCACGCGCCCAGCAACACCACGCCCACCGCCGGCATCAACAGCGTGCACAGCAAGCCCAGCGACGCCCATTGCAGCCTCAGGGCCAATACCGCCCAGATCGCCACACTCACCGCCGCTACCGCCAACAGCCAGGTGCCTTGCAGCATCGATGGTGCAAACCGCAGCACTTCGCTGACCAACGCCAGCGTCCACCAACCCGCACCCCACACCAGCAGCACGTCGGACAGCCGCTGCAAACTCAACGCCTCGAACACCGGCGCATGAGGCCGACGCTGCAAGCGCCAGGCACCGACCAGCGCCGCCAGCCCGAGCACCATTGGCGTCCAGAAACCGCTATGGCCCAAAGGACGCAACCCCTCGCTGGCCAGCGGCCCGAGCAGATCCGGCACCGCGATCAGGAACGAAGCGCCGCCGATCACTTGCAGCAACAACCCGAAGACAAAACTGACGCGCTGTTGCAGGTACAGGCTCAGCCATATGATCAACAAACCACTGGCCGCCCACACGCCGCTGGCGGTCTCCCACGGCAGCACAAACAGCACCGCCAGGTTGATCAGCACCAACCCGGCGAGCAACACCACCGACAGGCCACGCAACAACCGCACATCGCTGCGCACCATGGCGTCTCGCGCGGCCAGCAGCATGCCGCCGATCAATGCCAGGCCAATCAGCGATGCGGTGAGCAACCCGCTCCAGCCCGCACTGAACACCGCGCCTGAATCACCACCCGCTTGCAGGCGCAGCAGGAACAGCGCGCCACCCAGCAGTTGCACGGCAAACGCGGTGAAGAGGAACGTACGCGAGCCGATGCGCAGGCCCACCAGCAAGGTCGCAAGACCGGCAAGCGCCCAACTGATGGCCGTGCCTTGGGTCCACAGCAGCAACGGTGCGAGCAGGTACAAGAAGCCCAGGCCGACGCAGGCCAATACCGGCAAACCTCGACGCTCCCACTGCGCCGCGTGCTCCACCGGCGCCTTGCGCAATTGGTCGAAACTGAACAGCAAGGCCGCCCCCAGCAACAACGCACCCAAGGGTGCACCGTCCAGCAGGCTGGTCTCGCCAATCCGCAATTCGCTGAGGAACGCCAGCGCCGAACCGACTTGCAACAGCAAGCCAAACGCCCGTGCCAAAGGCCGCTGCTGACGCAGGCCGAGCCAGAAAATCCCGGCGCCTTCCACGGCCCAGGCCGCCGCGGTCCAGCGTGCGTCGAGGCCCAACGGAATCGCCAGGCTGGCGAAGATCACACCCAGCGCCAGGCAGGTTTCCGCCAGCAGCAAGGCGCGCCCGCCACTCAGCAAACGAGCCAGGCCCATATAGATGATGCCCAGGGCCAGCGCGCTGAACGCAGCGGCAAATTCCAGGTGCTGCACCAGCGCAAACTGCAAACCGAAGCCCACCAGCGGCGGACCGAACAGCATGCTGCCGTCGACATAATCGCCCTTGGCCGCCGACCAGCGCAGCAACGCGCCGCGGCTGTCATCGTCCGGCGCGTCGCGCATCTCCAGCAACTTGCGCCGGGCGAACAACAGGCCGATGCCCAGGTACATCAGGAAAAATAGAATCAGGAACGGCTCGGTGCTCCACAGCAGCTCCGGTGTATAGGAGCGCATGCCCCAGGCGAAGCCGATGCCGAAGGTGCCGACAAAACCGATCAAATTGAGCAGGCGCCAGGCCTTGAACCAGGCGATGGCGAGAATGCCTGCGTTGAGCAGGGCGAAATAGCTGAACAGCGCCACATGGTTGCCGGCGCCGGTGGACGTGAGGATCGGTGCCGCAAAACCGCCGAGTGCAGCGGCGCAGGCCAGGCCGAGGGCGTCCTGGGTAATCGCCAGGATCGCCGAGAAAACGGTGACCGCCACCAGCAAGCCGAGTGCCGCGCCGGGGTCGAGCAACGGGTGCAGGCGCATCGCGGCGAACACAGTCAGGTACAACACGGCGATGCCGGTGCCTTGCAGCATCAACCCATAATTACTGTTGCGCAGCCGCAGCCACCAACCCAGACCCAGCAGTGCCAATGCGCAACCGGCGACACCTGCGTAACGCAACTCGATTGGCACCACCATGCCTTCAGTGGCATAGCGCAGCAGGAAGGCCAGGCCGAGGAACAACAACACCACACCGACCCGCAGCACGGTGTTGCCACCGAACAGCCAGTTGCGGGCACCGCTGATTGCGCGCTCGATAAAGTTGGGGCCGCGAGGCACCGCAGGCGCGGCAGGTTGTTCAGGGATTTTCGCGCTCGGTTCGGCCCGCCACACATCAGCCGGCAATGGCTGGCTGGGTTCGGCCACCACACTTGCGTAGGCAGGTTCCAGTTCGGCGGGTAATTCCCAGACGAGTTCGGGCGGCGCCGCTACCGGCAGCGGCTCTTCGACAAACACAGGTCCGGGGGTTTCAACGGCGGCAGGCCTTTCCAGCAAGGCCAGGCGTTGCTCGACCACTTTCAGGGCGTTGCGGGCAGACTCCAGCTGACGGCCTTGTTCCTCCGTACGCGAGGCGAGCATCGACAGGCGAATCGCCTGGCCAATGCCCAAACCGAGCAGCGCTCCAATGCCCGCATCACTGAACGACTCGTCGAGTGTCCAGCCGAGCACCAGGCCAATCAGCATGAAAATCCATTGCATGGTCGATATCCCTAAGCAGCCCGAAGCGGGCAAAGGCGATGCTCAGTATATCGACACGGACCCCATGTGGGAGCGGGCTTGCTCGCGAAGGCGGTGGATCAGTCACAAATTTGTCGACTGACGCTGCGCTTTCGCGAGCAAGCCCGCTCCCACATTTTTTATTGCAGTGTCTAATCCAACGCTTTCCAGATTTCCGTCGCGTATTCGCGGATGGTCCGGTCCGACGAGAACCAGCCCATGCGCGCGGTATTAAGCACCGCCGAACGCCACCATTCCTTGGAGTCGTGCCAATGGGCCTCGACCCGCGTCTGGGCATCCCAGTAGGAATCGAAGTCGGCACAGACCAGGAAGCGGTCGTAGTCGATCAGCGAATCCACCAACCCGGCATAACGGCCCGGATCATCCGGTGAGAACACCCCGCCACGAATCGCTTGCAGCACATCATTCAAGCGATGGGACGCGGCGATCTCTGGCCCGGCGCTGAATTCGCCCGCGTGTTTGCGCGCTTCCACCTGCTGGGCGCTGAGGCCGAAGATGAACATGTGGTCGGCACCCACGCGCTCGTGCATCTCGACGTTGGCGCCGTCCATGGTGCCGATGGTCAGCGCGCCGTTGAGGCCGAATTTCATGTTGCTGGTGCCCGAGGCTTCAAAGCCAGCGGTGGAAATCTGCTCCGACAAGTCGGCCGCCGGAATGATGCTTTCCGCCAGGCTGACGTTGTAGTTGGGCAGGAATACCACCTTGAGCAACCCGCGCACGGTGGGGTCGTTGTTGACGGTACGGGCGATGTCGTTGGTCAGCTTGATGATCAGCTTGGCCTGGTGATAGCTGGCCGCGGCCTTGCCGGCGAAGATCTTCACCCGCGGCACCCAGTCGGTGCCCGGCTCGGCCCGGATCGCCTGGTACAGCGCGACGGTGTGCATCAGGTTCAGCAGCTGGCGCTTGTACTCGTGGATCCGCTTGACCTGCACATCGAACATCGCCGCCGGGTTGACCGAAATCCCCAGGCGCTCGTGAATGATGTCGGCCAGTGCCCGCTTACTGTGCAGCCGCTGTTCGGCGAAGGCCTTGCGAAAGGCTTGCTTCTCGGCAAACGGTTCCAGGTCTGCCAGGCGCTGTTCGGGGTTATCCAGCACGTCCGGGCCCAGTGCCTCCACCAGCATCGCCGTGAGCTTGGGGTTGGCCTGGTACAGCCAGCGGCGGAAGGTAATGCCGTTGGTTTTGTTGTTGATGCGGTCCGGGTAGAGCTTGTGCAGTTCGGAGAACACCGTGCTGCGCATCAGTTGCGTGTGCAGGCCGGATACGCCGTTGACACTGTGGGAACCGAGGAACGCCAGGTTGCCCATGCGTACGCGGCGACCGTTGTCTTCTTCGATCAGCGAGACGGCACGCAGCACGTCGAAGTCATGGATGCCCTTGGCCCGCAGCGAGTCGATATGCTGGGCGTTGATCAGGTAGATGATCTGCATGTGCCGCGGCAGCATGCGCTCCATCAGGCCGACCGGCCAGGTTTCCAACGCCTCGGGGAGCAAGGTGTGGTTGGTGTACGAAAGGGTTTCGACGGTGACGTCCCAGGCGGCATCCCACGGGATGTCGTGCAGGTCCACCAACTGACGCATCAACTCGGCCACCGCGATCGAGGGGTGAGTGTCGTTGAGCTGGATGGCCGCGTGCTCGCCCAGGCTCAATACCGAGCCGTGCATGTTCTTGTGGCGACGCAGCAGATCCTGCAACGAGGCGGAGACGAAGAAGTACTCCTGGCGCAGGCGCAGCTCCTGCCCTGCTTCGGTGCTGTCGGCCGGGTAAAGCACTCGGGAGATGCTTTCGGCGCGGGCCACTTCGGCGACGGCGCCCAGGTGGTCACCGGCGTTGAAGCGCTCCAGGTGCAGGTCTTCCACCGCACGGGCACGCCACAGGCGCAAGGTGTTGACGCTGGCGCCGCGCCAGCCGACGACCGGGGTGTCATACGCCACCGCACGTACGGTTTCATTCGGCGACCAGACCTGGATCGACTTGCCGGACGCGTCCAGCACGGTTTCCACACCACCGCCAAAGCCGATCGGGTAGATCACTTCGGCGCGCTCGAACTCCCAGGGGTTGCCGAAATCCAGCCAGCGTTCGGTTTGCTCCTGCTGCCAGCCATCGACAATCGCCTGGCGAAACAGGCCGTGCTCATACCGAATGCCATAGCCATGGCCGGCAATACCCAGGGTCGACATGCTTTCCATGAAGCAGGCCGCCAGGCGGCCAAGGCCACCGTTGCCCAGGGCCGCGTCGGGCTCCAGCAGGCGAATGCGCTCCATGTCCACACCCAACTCGCTCATGGCCTCACGGGCCACGTCCAGCAAGCCAAGGTTGCTCAGGCTGTCGTAGAGCAGACGGCCGATCAAGAATTCCAGCGAGAGGTAATAGACCCGCTTCTGTCCCTTGCGGTAGATGTGCCGCGTGTGGTCCATCCAGTGGTCGACCATGTGGTCGCGGGCGGCCAGTGCGATGGCTTCGAACCAATCGTGGTCGAAGGCGTGGTCGGGGTCCTTGCCCACCGCATAGGTAAGTTTGGTCAAGACGGCATCGCGAAATGCGGCTACCTCTGCTTCTCGTACAAGCGGTTCCTGAGACATCGATGCGACCTCGGGCGAGATAGAAGGAGTTGCTAGAGCCTAGACGGTCTGACAGACGGTAGACGCTCTGGTTCGGCAGTTTTTTAACTCATTCACCTTTGCGGGAATTTGATGCAGGGGCCGTGCCCGTTTGTGGCCCGGCACAGCCTTCGAGCTGAAAGCTGGAAGATATTGTTCAAAAAACCACCAGTTCCGGTATGATCCCGCGCCGGATAACACCCCTCTTGGAAACCTGATGAAGCCTCAACTGATCGCCGCCGCGGAACTCGACCGTCTCGAGACCTGGCAGAAATACTCAAGCCATATGTGTGGCGGCTGTGTGTCGAGCTGCTGCACCCTGCCGGTTGAGGTGAAGATCAAGGACCTGATCCGCATCGGCATCGTCGATGAGTTCGAGCGTGGCGACCCGCCGAAGAACATCGCCAAGCGCTTGCAGAAGGAAGGCATCGTCGAGCGCTTCAACGCCAAATCCGAGATCTTCACCCTGCAGCGCATGAGCAACAACGATTGCCTGTACCTGGATCGTAAGAGCCGCTTCTGCACTATTTATGACAAGCGCCCGGATACTTGCCGCAATCACCCGAAAATCGGGCCGCGCCCGGGGTATTGCGCGTACAAGCCGAAGGAAGTGGTGCGCGAGACTAGGTTCAAGACCCTCGACAAGTTCTGATCCAGATTCTTATTACCTGAACTACCGCTTTCGCGAGCAAGCCCGCTCCCACACTTGACCTTACTCATCCTGAAAAAACGCGGTCGAATGTGGGAGCGGGCTTGCTCGCGAAGGGGCCCGCACAGTCACTACAGATATTGCAGGCATAAAAAAACGCCCCCGGCCTTTCGACCGGGGGCGTTTTTCATTCAGCCTGAGTTAACTCAGTTCTTGGCTTTCTTGGCAGCGCGGGTACGCTCGCCTTCGTCCAGGATCTTCTTACGCAGGCGGATCGACTTAGGCGTAACTTCGCACAGCTCGTCGTCCTGGATGAATTCCAGAGCCTGTTCCAGGGTGAAGCGAACAGGTGGAACCAGAGCGATGGTTTCGTCTTTACCCGAAGCACGCATGTTGTCGAGCTTCTTGCCTTTGGTTGGGTTGACGCCCATGTCGTTGTCACGGCTGTTCAGGCCAACGATCTGACCGTTGTAGATCTCTTGACCGTGTTCAACGAACAGCTTGCCACGCGCCTGGAGGGTTTCCAGGGAGTAGGTCAGCGCCTTGCCGGTTTCTACCGATACCAGAACACCGTTCTGACGACCGGACATGTCGCCGGACTTCATGGTGTCGTAGCGATCGAAGATCGAGGTCAGGATGCCAGCACCGTTGGTCAGGGTCAGGAACTGGTTACGGAAACCAATCAGACCACGAGCAGGGATGTTGTATTCCAGACGCACACGGCCTTTGCCATCCGGCACCATGTTGGTCAGGTCGCCCTTACGCAGGCCCATCTCTTCCATGACCTTGCCCTGGGATTCTTCAGGGGTGTCGATGGTGACGTTTTCAAACGGTTCCTGCTTCACGCCGTCAACCTGACGGATGATCACTTCAGGACGACCAACGCCCATTTCGAAGCCTTCGCGACGCATGGTTTCGATCAGTACCGAGAGGTGCAGCTCACCACGGCCGGAAACCTTGAACTTGTCAGCCGAGTCGCCTTCTTCAACGCGCAGAGCAACGTTGTACAGCAGCTCTTTGTCCAGACGTTCCTTGATGTTACGGGAAGTCACGAACTTGCCTTCTTTACCGCAGAAAGGCGAGTCGTTTACCTGGAAGGTCATGGAAACGGTTGGCTCGTCAACGGTCAGAGGCTTCATCGCCTCGACGTTGTCCGGCTGGCACAGGGTATCGGAGATGAACAGCGAGTCCATACCGCTCACACACACGATGTCACCGGCAAACGCTTCTTCAACGTCGATGCGGTGCAGGCCGTGGTGACCCATCAGCTTCAGGATACGACCGTTGCGCTTCTTGCCGTCGGCGCCGATGGCGACCACCGGAGTGTTCGGCTTGACGCTACCACGAGCGATACGGCCAACACCGATAACACCCAGGAAGCTGTTGTAGTCCAGTGCCGAGATTTGCATCTGGAACGGGCCTTCACGGTCAACTTTCGGAGCCGGTACGTTGTCGACGATCGACTGGTACAGCGGGGTCATGTCTTCAGCCATGTCGGTGTGTTCCAGACCGGCAATGCCGTTCAGGGCCGAGGCGTAGACGACTTTGAAGTCCAGCTGTTCTTCGGTGGCACCCAGGTTGTCGAACAGGTCGAAGATCTGGTCCAGAACCCAGTCCGGACGCGCGCCTGGACGGTCAACCTTGTTGATGCACACGATCGGACGCAGGCCGGCTTCGAAAGCCTTCTTGGTCACGAAACGGGTTTGCGGCATAGGGCCGTCTTGAGCGTCAACCAGCAGCAGAACGGAGTCAACCATCGACATTACGCGTTCAACTTCGCCGCCGAAGTCGGCGTGGCCCGGGGTATCCACGATGTTGATGTGGTAGCCGTTCCAGTTGATGGCGGTGTTTTTCGCCAGAATGGTAATACCGCGCTCTTTCTCCTGGTCGTTGGAGTCCATCACGCGCTCGTCGTTGAGCTCGTTGCGCTCCAGGGTGCCGGATTGACGCAAGAGTTTGTCTACCAGGGTGGTCTTACCATGGTCAACGTGAGCAATGATGGCGATGTTGCGTAGATTTTCGATCACTTGTGTATCTCGATCAGAGGATTCGGTGTGCTGACAGGTCGTGGCAGCGATTAACAGTAGAGTCAGGCCTTGCCGTTACAGCTTGACGGCAGAGTCGGGGGGCCGGTGACGCAGGCCACAGGCAAACAGCCCCGGGCTCTTAGCTCGGTCGATAAACGCGCACATTGGCATGCCCCTCACTGAGCAAATGGTGGGCATGCAGGCGACTCATCACGCCTTTGTCGCAATACAACAGGTACTGACGGCTGTCATCCAGTTCCTTGAAACGCGCATTCAATGCATAGAACGGCAGCGTTTGTACGTCGATGCCAGCAATTTCCAGCGGCTCGTCTTCAGCGGCATCCGGGTGACGGATGTCGATGATGATCTGACCGGCCAGAGCCTCGCTGACTTCTTCGATCTGCAAATCCTGGCCCAATTCGTCGATAACCCGATCGATCGGCACCAGCTTGGCGTTCTCAAGCGCACGCTCGAGCACCGCCATATCGAACTGTTGTTCTTCGTACTCCACGCGGTTGCGCTTGGCGTGGGTCTTGGGGTTCACCGAGATGACCCCGCAATATTCCGGCATGTGCTTGGCGAAATCCGCCGTGCCGATCTGGGTCGCCAGGTCGATGATGTCTTGCTTGTGACTGGCGATCAGCGGGCGCAGTACCAGCTTCTCGGTCACAGAGTCGATCAACGACAGGTTCGGCAGGGTCTGGCTGGACACCTGGGAAATCGCTTCACCGGTGACCAGTGCGTCGATTTCCAGCCGATCCGCGATTCGGGACGCAGCGCGTAACATCATACGCTTCAATACTACGCCCATATGACTGTTATCGACTTTCCCGAGAATTTCTCCCAGGACTTCCTCGAACGGTACGCTGACAAACAGCACCCGTTGCGAGCTGCCGTACTTCTTCCAGATGTAATGCGCGACTTCCATCACGCCCAATTCGTGTGCACGCCCGCCCAGGTTGAAGAAGCAGAAGTGGCTCATCAGCCCGCGGCGCATGATCTGGTAGGCCGCGACAGTGGAATCGAAACCGCCGGACATCAATACCAGGGTCTGTTCCAGGGCACCCAGCGGGTAGCCGCCGATGCTGTCGTGCTGGCTGTGGATCACAAACAACCGTTGGTCGCGAATTTCCATCCGCACTTCAATTTGCGGCTCTTTCAGGGAAATTCCGGCAGCGCCGCACTCGCGACGCAGCTTGCTGCCCACATATTTCTCGACATCCATGGAGCTGAACGGGTGCTTGCCGGCGCGTTTGCAACGCACTGAAAACACCTTGCCTGCCAGCACATCGCCGTAGTGCTGCTTGCACTTTTCGGTGATGTCGTCGAAGTCGCCCAGCGGGTACTCGTCGACCTGCAGGAAATGCGCGATGCCCGGCACGCAGCTCAGGCGCTCGGTCATGTCCTTCAGGGCCTTGGGGTCTGTGAGGCGGGTTTCCAGCTCGAGATTGTCCCACACACCATTCACCACCACAGCCGGGTCCAGATCGCGGAGCACGGCACGGATGTTCTTGGCCAATTGACGGATGAAACGCATCCGTACCGGTCGGCTCTTGATGGTGATCTCGGGGAAGACTTTAACGATTAATTTCATGAAAACAGCGCGCGCAGGCCCAGCCGAAAAAGGGGGGCGCGGATTATAGCGGAAATCGCTCAAGGTTTAACCAGTTAATATGCAACTGACCTTTCGCGCACCAAAACGGGTCATAAACCAAAATAAGCGCTACATTGCGGTGCGCAATTTCTTCCGTTTCAGCGGATTGCACCTTTATAGGGGCGTTTTTGTGGCAAAAAACCCATGTCGGGGCACTGGCATGCAATTTGCTCTCTTGTGAGGCAGGTTGCCTTGGTCGAGTATTCGCGCCGGCATCACCCACATTCTAAGGGCTACTCCACTACCCCAGCCCGAAGCCACCCGGAGGACACTATGTCGAAGTCGGTTCAACTCATCAAAGATCATGACGTCAAATGGATTGATCTGCGCTTCACGGACACCAAAGGCACTCAGCACCACGTGACCATGCCGGCTCGCGACGCGCTGGATGACGCCTTCTTCGAAGAAGGCAAAATGTTCGACGGCTCCTCCATTGCCGGCTGGAAAGGCATCGAAGCTTCCGACATGATCCTGATGCCGGACGACAGCACTGCCGTACTCGACCCGTTCACCGAAGACCCGACCTTGATCATCGTCTGCGACGTGATCGAGCCTTCGACCATGCAGGGCTACGACCGTGACCCACGTGCGATCGCCAAGCGTGCCGAGGAATACCTGAAGTCGACCGGTATCGGCGACACCGTATTCGTAGGCCCGGAACCAGAATTCTTCATCTTTGATTCGGTCAAGTTCAAGTCCGACATCTCTGGCTCCATGTTCAAGATCTTCTCCGAACAAGGTTCGTGGATGTCCGACCAGGACGTGGAAGGCGGCAACAAAGGCCACCGTCCAGGTATCAAAGGCGGCTACTTCCCGGTTCCTCCGTTCGACCACGACCACGAAATCCGTACCTCCATGTGCAACGCCATGGAAGAGATGGGCCTGGTCATCGAAGTTCACCACCACGAAGTGGCGACTGCCGGCCAGAACGAAATCGGCGTGAAGTTCAACACCCTGGTTGCCAAGGCTGACGAAGTTCAGACCCTGAAGTACTGCGTACACAACGTGGCTGATGCCTACGGCCGTACCGCTACTTTCATGCCTAAGCCTCTGTACGGCGATAACGGTTCGGGTATGCACGTTCACCTGTCCATCGCCAAAGAAGGCAAGAACACCTTCGCTGGCGAAGGTTATGCCGGCCTGTCCGACACTGCCCTGTACTTCATCGGCGGTATCATCAAGCACGGTAAGGCCCTGAACGGCTTCACCAACCCATCGACCAACTCCTACAAGCGTCTGGTCCCAGGTTTCGAAGCTCCGGTAATGCTCGCCTACTCGGCTCGCAACCGTTCCGCTTCGATCCGTATTCCTTACGTGTCCAGCCCTCGCGCTCGCCGTATCGAAGCCCGTTTCCCGGATCCGGCAGCCAACCCGTACCTGGCCTTCGCTGCCCTGGTCATGGCCGGCCTGGACGGTATCCAGAACAAGATCCACCCTGGCGATGCCGCCGACAAAAACTTGTACGACCTGCCGCCTGAAGAGGCCAAAGAGATCCCACAAGTGTGCGGCAGCCTGAAAGAAGCCCTGGAAGAGCTGGACAAGGGCCGTGCGTTCCTGACCAAAGGCGGCGTGTTCAGCGACGACTTTATCGATGCCTACATCGCCCTGAAAAGCGAAGAAGAAATCAAGGTCCGCACCTTCGTACACCCACTGGAATACGAGCTGTACTACAGCTGCTGATCCGGTAGCGCTGCGTAACGCGGCGTGATGAAAAAGGCCTCCTTCGGGAGGTCTTTTTTTTGCCCGCAAAACCCTGTGGGAGCCGGCTTGCCCGCGAAAAATTCAAAGGCACCGCATTTCTTCAATACTTACGCGTTATCGTTAACGACCTTCGCGAGCAAGCTCGCCCCTACAGAAGAGGGATCTGCCTTGAAACTCAAAATTGGGTTCATCTTGCTGGCCATCAGCGCCAATGTATTCGCAGCACCACCCACCCTCGCCCCGCTGCTCGACAGCATTGCCGAACGCCTGGCGATTGCCGACCAGGTGGCACTGAGCAAATGGGACAGCCACAAGCCCGTCGAAGACCGCCCACGGGAGCAGGACGTGATCGCCAGCGTCGTCGCCCAGGCGCCGAGCTACAAACTGGCACCGGCACAGGCCGAGCAGTTTTTCTCGGCCCAGATCGAGGCGAACAAACTGGTGCAGTACGCCCACCTTTCCGACTGGCAGCTGCAAGGCAAGGCGCCGAATGACCCACGCCCGGATCTGGTCGGCCAGATCCGCCCTAAACTGGACCTGCTGCAAAAACGCCTGCTGCAACAGCTGGCGGACTTCACCCCGGAGCGCACCAACCCGCAATGCCCGCAATGGCTGGCCCAGGCCAATCACGCACCTGCCAAAGACTCGCTGCAGCAGCTGGCAATGATCCGCGCCACTGCCGAGCTGTGTATCTATAAAATCTAAAATTGCGAACCCCATCAAAATGTGGGAGCGGGCTTGCTCGCGATGGCGGTGTGTCAGTTGATATATGCATGACTGACACGCCGCCTTCGCGAGCAAGCCCGCTCCCACAATTTAGATCCGACCCATTCAGCCAATCAGTCGCTGCCACCAGCTTCCTGAACAGACTTTTCAAAACCGCACTATATTGGTGCGATACGCTGCACCCTTCCCACTTACGCAACCCATTTTGGTTCGAAACTTCCCGTCCAAGCTGGCAGAACGCCACAGTTTCGCGCCTTAAGCCCCCATTTCAGGGCTTTAACGCTTCTTTTCGGAGCTTTGGTTTGGTTTTTGCATTTTCCTTGTATCAGCGTGTGCCTCAAGCCCGCGCCTTGCTCCAAAAGAGGTCCTAATGACCATCAGCGACGCACTGCACCGCCTGTTACTCGACAACCTGACCACCGCGACCATTCTGCTCAATGACGAACTGCGCCTTGAGTACATGAACCCGGCGGCGGAGATGCTGCTGGCCATCAGCGGGCAGCGCAGCCATGGGCAATTCATCAGTGAGCTGTTCACTGAGTCGGCCGAGGCCTTGAGCTCGTTGCGCCAGGCCGTGGAGCAGGCGCACCCGTTCACCAAGCGCGAAGCGATGCTCACCGCCCTCACCGGCCAGACCCTCACCGTCGACTACGCGGTAACACCGATCCTCAGCCACGGCGCCACCTTGTTGCTGCTGGAGGTGCATCCCCGCGATCGCCTGCTGCGCATCACCAAGGAAGAGGCGCAACTGTCCAAGCAGGAAACCAGCAAGATGCTGGTGCGCGGCCTGGCCCATGAGATCAAGAACCCCCTGGGCGGGATTCGCGGCGCCGCACAGCTGCTGGCTCGCGAGCTGCCGGACGAAAACCTCAAGGACTACACCAACGTCATCATCGAGGAAGCCGACCGCCTGCGTAACCTGGTAGACCGCATGCTCGGCTCCAACAAGCTGCCGTCTCTGGCAATGACCAACGTGCACGAAGTGCTGGAGCGGGTTTGCCAGTTGGTGGAGGCCGAAAGCCAGGGCTGCATCACCTTGGTGCGCGACTACGACCCAAGCATTCCCGACGTATTGATCGACCGCGAGCAGATGATCCAGGCGGTGCTCAATATCGTGCGTAACGCCATGCAGGCCATCAGCAGCCAGAACGAGCTGCGCCTGGGGCGCATCAGCCTGCGCACCCGTGCCCTGCGCCAGTTCACCATTGGCCACGTGCGCCATCGCCTGGTGACCAAGGTCGAGATCATCGACAACGGCCCCGGCATCCCTGCAGAACTGCAGGAAACCATCTTTTTCCCAATGGTCAGCGGCCGCCCGGACGGTACCGGGCTCGGCCTGGCCATTACCCAGAACATCATCAGCCAGCACCAGGGTTTGATCGAATGTGAGAGCCATCCCGGTCACACCACCTTCTCGATCTTTCTGCCACTGGAACAAGGAGCCCCATCGACATGAGCCGTAGTGAAACTGTCTGGATCGTCGATGACGACCGTTCTATCCGCTGGGTCCTGGAGAAAGCCTTGCAACAGGAAGGCATGACCACCCAGAGCTTCGACAGCGCCGACGGGGTGATGAGCCGCCTGGCTCGCCAGCAGCCCGACGTGATCATCTCCGACATCCGCATGCCCGGCGCCAGTGGCCTGGACTTGCTGGCGCGGATTCGCGAGCAGCACCCGCGCCTGCCGGTGATCATCATGACCGCGCACTCGGACCTGGACAGCGCTGTCGCGTCCTATCAGGGCGGCGCCTTTGAATACCTGCCAAAACCGTTCGACGTGGACGAAGCGGTGGCGCTGGTAAAACGCGCCAACCAGCACGCCCAGGAACAGCAGAACCAGGAAGCCCCGCCGGCCCTGACCCGTACCCCGGAAATCATCGGCGAAGCGCCGGCGATGCAGGAAGTGTTTCGCGCCATCGGGCGCTTGAGCCACTCCAACATCACCGTGCTGATCAACGGCGAGTCGGGTACCGGTAAAGAACTGGTGGCTCACGCCCTGCACCGTCACAGCCCACGGGCGGCGTCGCCGTTCATTGCGCTGAACATGGCGGCGATTCCGAAGGACTTGATGGAATCGGAACTGTTCGGCCATGAAAAAGGCGCGTTCACCGGTGCGGCCAACCTGCGCCGTGGCCGTTTTGAACAGGCCGACGGCGGCACGCTGTTCCTCGATGAAATCGGCGACATGCCGGCCGACACCCAGACGCGCTTGCTGCGGGTCCTGGCCGACGGCGAGTTTTATCGGGTAGGCGGGCACACGCCAGTCAAGGTCGACGTACGTATCATCGCGGCGACGCACCAGAACCTGGAAACCCTGGTGCACGCCGGGAAATTCCGTGAAGACTTGTTCCACCGCCTGAACGTGATCCGCATCCACATCCCACGGATGTCGGACCGTCGCGAGGACATCCCGACCCTGGCCCGTCACTTCCTCAGCCGCGCCGCCCAGGAGCTGGCCGTCGAGCCGAAGCTGCTGAAAAGCGAGACCGAGGAATACCTGAAGAACCTGCCATGGCCGGGCAACGTGCGTCAGCTGGAGAACACCTGCCGCTGGATCACGGTGATGGCTTCGGGGCGCGAAGTGCATATCAGCGACCTGCCGCCTGAGCTGCTGAGCCTGCCGCAGGATTCGGCACCGGTGACCAACTGGGAGCAGGCGCTGCGCCAATGGGCCGACCAGGCCCTGGCACGTGGCCAGTCGAACCTGCTGGACAGCGCTGTGCCGGCTTTCGAGCGGATCATGATCGAAACCGCCCTCAAGCATACCGCTGGACGTCGTCGCGACGCCGCCGTGCTGCTGGGCTGGGGCCGCAATACGCTGACACGCAAGATCAAGGAGCTGGGGATGAAGGTTGACGGTGGGGATGATGATGAGGGCGATGAAGGCTGATTGATCCCTCAAGTACACCGAAGATCCAGTGTGGGAGCGGGCTCGCTCGCGAAGGCGATGGTTCAGTCAACATACGTATCGACTGACGCGCCGCCTTCGCGAGCAAGCCCGCTCCCACATTTGGATCTCCACAAGGTTTCAGCACTGTGCACCGCTTCAATGCACCACGAACCGGCATCGCGCACTTATCCAACGCCTGAAACACATGCCTTGTTAAGAAAATATTAAAACCCAAAAAAGCCAAAGCCCCGTATTCCGGGGCTTTGCGCTTTCTGAAGAAATTTTTTGGCGCCACTTCGCAATTCTGGCACGCGCCCTGCAATAACCCTGTCACTACCCAGTTTCGGGGACCTTGGTACAGGCAGGCCGAGAATCCCCTCTTTAACACCCGGGGTGCTTGATGCGGATCGCGTCGCGCCCCACACCCGTTTCGGGAACCTCGGTACAGGCAGGCCGGGGATTCCCTCTTTAACACCGAAGCCTTTGGCTTCACCCCGTTTTGGGAGCCCTGGTACAGGCAGGCCGGGAACTCCCTTCTTTACACCCGGGGCTTATGAGGCAACGCGCCCATAGCCCCAGCCCGTTTTGGGAACCTTGGTACAGGCAGGCCGGGGATTCCCTCTTTTATTGCTCCTGGAGATGGATCTCCACCCGCCAGCGTCCATCGGCCTTCTCTCCCGACCACTCCCCGCGCAACGGCCGAGCCGCCACCAGGTTCAGCAGCAAGCCGCCATCGGTCTTGCGTACGCGCCAGTTCACATCCTTGTCATTGACCTTCAATTGGCCGCCCTGGGCCTTGCCAAGCGCATCGAACAGCAGCGCCACGGTGCCGTCGATATGCTCGCCGTGCAGCTTGGGTTCGCTGTTGAACCACACCACCAGGCCATCGGCGGCGGGCTCTACCTGCTGCAGCTCAACCGGGTCTGGCGTGGTCAGCCGGCCGATCATCAGGCCTACCATCAAGCCGACAATCGCCAACGAGCCTAAAACCCGTGGCAATAGCTTCGGCCTGGGGTCTTCTTCAGGGGTAGAATGCAGCGCATCTTTGCCTTCGGAGCCGTGCATGTTTCACGTCATCCTTTTTCAACCAGAAATTCCGCCGAATACCGGCAACGTTATCAGGCTGTGCGCCAACAGTGGCTGCCACCTGCATTTGATCGAGCCCCTGGGTTTCGACATGGACGACAAGCGCCTGCGCCGCGCCGGGCTGGACTACCACGAGTACGCCACCCTGCAACGCCATGCCGACCTTGCCAGCTGCCTGGAAAGCCTGAACCACCCACGGTTGTTCGCGTTTACCACCAAGGGTTCGCGGCCGTTCCATGATGCCAGCTTTGCCGAAGGCGACGCCTTCCTGTTCGGCCCGGAAAGCCGCGGCCTGCCGGCAGACGTGCTGGACGCCCTGCCCGACGGCCACCGCCTGCGCCTGCCGATGCGCGAAGGCTGCCGCAGCCTGAACCTGTCCAACACCGTGGCCGTCGCGGTTTACGAAGGTTGGCGGCAACTGGGGTTCAAGTAACACTGCATAACGAATGTGGGAGCGGGCTTGCTCGCGAAAGCGGAGTGCCAGTCAACGAAGATATCGACTGAAGTACCGCATTCGCGAGCAAGCCCGCTCCCACATTGGATCGGCGTCGTTGCTCAGAACAGCTTACTGAACCGTTGGCGAGCCTTCCTGTTGCATGCGCTGCAGCTCTTGCGCATACAGGGCATCGAAGTTCACCGGGGCCAGCATCAGCGCCGGGAACGAGCCACGGGTGACCAGGCTGTCCAGGGTCTCACGGGCATACGGGAACAGGATGTTCGGGCAGAACGCGCCCAGGGTGTGGCTCATGGACGCTTCGTCCAGGCCCTGGATCAGGAAGATACCGGCCTGTTGCACTTCAGCGATGAAGGCCACTTCTTCGCCGTTCTTGACGGTGACCGACAGGGTCAGCACGACCTCGTGGAAGTCACCTTCCAGGGCCTTCTGACGGGTGTTCAGGTCCAGCGCAACGCTCGGGGTCCATTCCTGACGGAAGATGGCCGGGCTTTTCGGCGCTTCGAACGACAAGTCACGTACGTAAATACGTTGCAGGGAAAATTGTGGGCCTTGAGCTTCTTCTGCTGCCGCTTCGGTGTTCTGTTGGTCAGTCATCGCAGATCCTTCGTGATCTTGGGGTCTTTTAGGGGTTAGGAGTCAGACGTGAAGCAGCGCATCCAGTTTACCGGCGCGCTCGAGTGCGAACAGGTCATCGCAACCACCGACATGCTTGTCACCGATCCAGATCTGCGGCACGGACGTGCGTCCCGCTTTCTTGGTCATCTCGGCGCGCACCTGGGGCTTGCCATCAACCTTGATCTCTTCGAAGACAACGCCCTTTTTCACAAGCAGGGCCTTGGCCCGCATGCAATAAGGGCAATAATCGCTGGAATAAACGACAACCTGGCTCATATCACTTCACCAGCGGCAGGTTATCGCCACGCCAGCTGGAAATACCACCCGACAGTTTGGCGGCGTTGAAGCCGGTTTTCAGCATCTCGCGGGCGTGGGTGCCGGAGTGCTGGCCCTGGGCGTCGACCAGGATAATGGTCTTGGCCTTGTGCTTTTCCAGCTCGGCCAGGCGCGAAATCAGTTTGTCCTGGGGAATGTTCAGCGCGCCGACAATGTGACCGGCGGCGAAATCCTTGGCGGGACGAATGTCCACCACTACGGCCTCATCCTTGTTGACCAGGGCGGTCAGCTCGGACGTGCTGAGGCTGCGGCCACCGCGGCTCAATTCGTGAGCGATCAGCAGCGCCAGCAGTACGACGAACGCACCAGCGAGCAAATAGTGGGTAGTGGCAAATGCAATCAGGTGATCAACCATCAAGGAGGTTCCAGGGCGTTAAAATGGCGGTAAGTATACACAGCCGTCATGGTCGGCCAACCCCCGTAAAGCGGTGACGTGGTCGGAACTTCGCTTTAAACTGCCACTCCCTTTTCTATTCCCTTCATTCATTACCGCCGCGAGAGGATCTATGACTACTACGCCTAAACCTTTGGTCCTGATAATTCTCGATGGCTTCGGACACAGTGAAAGCCACCACGACAACGCCGTGTACTCGGCCAGCAAGCCAGTACTGGACCGTCTGAGCGCTACCGTTCCGAACGGCCTGATCTCGGGCTCGGGCATGGATGTTGGCCTGCCGGACGGCCAAATGGGCAACTCGGAAGTCGGCCATATGAATCTCGGTGCCGGACGAGTGGTCTATCAAGACTTCACCCGCGTGACCAAAGCGATCCGCGACGGTGAGTTTTTCGAGAACCCAAACATCTGCGCGGCAGTGGATAAAGCGGTCAAGGCCGGCAAGGCCGTGCACTTCATGGGCCTGCTGTCGGACGGCGGCGTCCACAGCCACCAGGACCACCTGATCGCCATGGCCGAACTGGCCTTCAAGCGCGGCGCCGAGAAGATCTACCTGCACGCGTTCCTCGACGGCCGCGACACCCCGCCGAAAAGTGCCCAGTCCTCCATCGAACTGCTGGACGAAACCTTCAAGACCCTCGGCAAAGGCCGCATCGCCAGCCTGGTTGGCCGCTACTTCGCCATGGACCGCGACAACCGCTGGGACCGCGTGGCACAGGCCTACAACCTGATCGTCGACGGCCAGGCCGAATTCAACGCCGCCACCGCCCAGGAAGGCCTGGAGGCCGCCTACGCCCGTGGTGAGAGTGACGAGTTCGTCAAGGCCACCACCATCGGCGAACCGGTCAAGGTCGAAGATGGCGACGCCGTGGTGTTCATGAACTTCCGCGCCGACCGTGCCCGCGAGCTGAGCCACGTATTCGTCGATGCCGGCTTCAAGGACTTCGAGCGCGCCCGCCAGCCGAAAGTCGAATTCGTGATGCTGACCCAATACGCCGCCAACATCCCGGCCCCGTCGGCATTCGCCCCGGGCAGCCTGGAAAACGTGCTGGGGGATTACCTGGCGAAAAACGGCAAGACCCAACTGCGCATTGCCGAAACCGAGAAATACGCCCACGTCACCTTCTTCTTCTCCGGCGGTCGTGAAGAACCGTTCCCGGGTGAAGAACGCATCCTGATTCCGTCGCCGAAAGTCGCCACCTACGACCTGCAGCCGGAGATGAGTGCCCCGGAAGTCACGGACAAGATCGTCGACGCCATCGAACACCAGCGCTACGACGTGATCGTGGTCAACTACGCCAACGGTGACATGGTGGGCCACAGCGGCAACCTGGAAGCGGCGGTAAAAGCCGTGGAATGCCTGGACCTGTGCGTCGGCCGCATCGTCGACGCGCTGGAAAAGGTGGGCGGCGAAGCGCTGATCACCGCTGACCACGGCAACTGCGAGCAAATGTCCGACGAATCCACCGGCCAGGCCCACACCGCCCACACCACCGAGCCGGTGCCATTCATCTACGTCGGCAAACGTGACTTTAAAGTACGTGATGGCGGCGTGCTGGCCGACGTGGCACCGACCATGTTGATGCTGATGGGGCTGGAGAAGCCGAAAGAGATGACTGGCACTTCGATTCTGGTCTGACACAGTTCAGGGGTTGCTCAAAACAGGCAGCCCGTCAATAATGGACTCGAGCGCGAAACCAGTTGCCTCCAGCGGCGATAACTGGCGTAGGAACCCCGCAGATGGCTGGATATCCGCGTAGGGTGAGACCTCCACACCCCTGCTTGAGGGTGTGTATATGAATATCAAGCAAGCACTACTTAGGGCAGTTCGAAAGAGCTGCCCTTTTCTTTGGGCGTCACAAAAGCTCGTAACGCTTGTAGAGCAACTCACCATGACGATGCTTGTTCAAGGCCTTGGCGTCTGTCTGCATGAAGTTCCACAGCACATTGCCAGCCTGAATATTGACCACCACCAGCATCTGCCTCCTGGATTCATAAGCCCCAATGAATGCTAAACGAGCGGAGCAATCGCTATAAGCAACACGCCATATTTCCAGAGGCCCCGTCAATGTGTCCAAGGCGAACCTGACATAACGCTCTCTGGCGTCCTGCCGCTTTTCAACAATGTGCTGCAGACAGCTACGCCTGATCGCTATTTGCCCCAAAGGCGAGGCAACTTCCACTTCCGAACAGCTCGAATGGGCAATGCCAAAATGCATTGCGACTATATCGATGGCCGCTTCGACATCGTTGCCGGCAGCCACTTCCTCAAGTGGACGCGCTCGCAAGGCCCGATCCAGACTACGAAGGTCGGGAAGCCCATAATCAATCCACGTTTGCTGGCCTTTTGACTCGTGAATACAAGGCATTACTGACTATGCCGACCGTCGGATTAACAGGGCCGAAGAGTCTATTCCGAGCGCAAATGCACCGTCAGGGCGGAGCATTTCAAGGCATTTCGCGAAGCACACAAAACAACTGCAGAAGCACGACACGACGCTCTCTACCGCTCGTCGCCTTCAAAGGGCTATGGGACTTGCCCACAATTGCTTGCAGAATGCGGCCACTGGGCACCTAACTTGCCTGCCAAGCCGAATTGGGCGTTTTTTTTGCAGCGCTTGGCGGGCATACTAGGCCGTCCCTTTCCCTGGTGTCGCCCGCCTCTATGCTTCGCGCCTTGATTACCCTTGCTCTTGTCTGCCTGCTCCAACCGGCGTTTGCCGATGAGCGCGCACAAACCCAACAACAGTTGGACGCTACGCGTCAGGACATTACCGAGCTGAAGAAGCTGCTCGGCAAGCTCCAGGAAGAGAAGTCCGGCGTGCAGAAAGACCTGCGCGGCACGGAAACCGAGATGGGCAAGCTGGAGAAGCAGGTCCAGGAGCTGCAAAAAGAACTAAAGAAGAGCGAGTCGGAACTGGAGCGACTCGACGCTGAGAAAAAAAAACTCCAGAGCGCACGCGTTGAACAGCAACGCCTGATCGCGATCCAGGCCCGCGCCGCTTACCAGAACGGCCGCCAGGAATACCTCAAGCTGCTGCTCAACCAGCAGAACCCGGAAAAATTCGCCCGCACCCTTACCTATTACGACTACCTGAGCAAGGCCCGCCTGGAGCAACTGAAAAGCTTCAACGAGACCCTGCGCCAGTTGGCCAACGTCGAGCAGGAAATCGCCAACCAGCAGTCGCAGCTGCTCGACCGGAAAACCGCCCTCGACAGCCAGCGCGACGAGCTGGACAAGGTCCGCAAGGAGCGCCAGCAGGCGCTGGCCAAGCTGAATGACGACGTGAAGGCCCGTGACGCCAAGCTCCAGGCCCGCGAGCAAGACCAGGCTGACCTCGGTAAAGTCCTGAAAACCATCGAGGAAACCCTGGCGCGCCAGGCCCGTGAGGCAGAGCAGGCGCGGCAAAAAGCGCTGCTGGCCCAGCAGGAAGCCGAAAAAAAGCGCGAGCGTGAAGCCGCCGAGGCAGTCGCCAGCGCCACTACCGACGCCCCGGCCCCGCGTAAACCGGCGCGTGCAGCGCCTGGCCCGCTGGTTTCCAGCGCCGGCGAATCCTTCGGCGGACCTTTTGCTTCAGCTCGGGGCAAACTTCCATGGCCAGTTGATGGTCGATTACTGGCACGCTTTGGTGAAACCCGTGGCGATGACACCCGCGCCAAGTGGGACGGTGTGATGATCAGTGCCGGTGCCGGCACCCAGGTCCACGCTATCCACGGCGGCCGCGTGGTATTCGCCGATTGGCTGCGTGGCGCAGGCTTGCTGGTGATTCTTGACCACGGTAATGGCTATTTGAGCCTTTACGGCCACAATCAAACTTTGCTTAAAGCGGCAGGTGATGTTGTAAAAGCCGGTGAATCCATCTCCACTGTCGGTAACAGTGGTGGCCAGGACACCCCGGCGCTGTACTTCGCTATTCGTCAGCAGGGCCGCCCGAGCGACCCGGCACAATGGTGCCGTACCCAAGGATAAGGGTCGCATCTACATTAGGAGTTCGTTCGACATGCTGCATTTGTCCCGCCTCACATCGCTGGCCCTGACGATCGCTCTGGTGATCGGCGCGCCTTTGGCATTCGCCGACCAGACCGCCCAGTCGGCCACGGCCGCGACCACCAAGGCCCCGCTGCCGCTGGACGAGTTGCGCACCTTTGCCGAGGTCATGGACCGGATCAAGGCCGCTTATGTCGAACCTGTGGACGACAAGACCCTGCTGGAAAATGCCATCAAGGGCATGCTCAGCAACCTTGACCCGCACTCCGCCTACCTGGGCCCGGAAGATTTCGCCGAGCTGCAGGAGAGCACAAGTGGTGAATTCGGTGGCCTGGGCATTGAAGTCGGCGCCGACGACGGCAACATCAAGGTCGTTTCGCCGATCGATGACACCCCTGCGTCCAAGGCCGGCATCCAGGCCGGTGACTTTATCGTCAAGATCAACGGCCAGCCGACCCGCGGCCAGACCATGACCGAAGCCGTCGACAAGATGCGCGGCAAGATCGGCCAGAAAATCACCCTGACCCTGGTGCGCGACGGCGGCACGCCGTTCGACGTGACCCTGACCCGCGCTACCATCACGGTCAAGAGCGTGAAGAGCCAGCTGCTGGAGTCGGGCTACGGCTACATCCGTATCACCCAGTTCCAGGTCAAGACCGGCGACGAAGTGGCCAAGGCCCTCGCCAAGCTGCGCAAAGACAACGGCAAGAAACTCAGCGGCATCGTGCTCGACCTGCGCAACAACCCGGGCGGCGTGTTGCAGGCCGCTGTGGAGGTGGTCGACCACTTCATCACCAAGGGCCTGATCGTCTACACCAAGGGCCGTATCGCCAACTCCGAGCTGCGCTTCTCGGCCACCGGCAACGACCTCAGCGAAGGCGTGCCGATGGTTGTGCTGATCAACGGCGGCAGCGCCTCGGCTTCGGAAATCGTCGCCGGCGCCCTGCAAGACCAGAAACGCGGCGTGCTGATGGGCACCACCAGCTTCGGCAAAGGCTCGGTGCAAACCGTGCTGCCGCTGAACAACGAGCGTGCCTTGAAGATCACCACGGCGCTGTACTACACGCCGAACGGCCGCTCGATCCAGGCCCAGGGCATCGTGCCGGACATCGAAGTGCGCAAGGCCAAGATCACCAACGAAGCCGACAGCGAGTTCTACAAGGAAGCGGACCTGCAAGGCCACCTGGGCAATGGCAACGGCGGCGCCGACCAGCCGACCGGCAGCGGCTCGAAAGCCAAGCCGATGCCGCAGGACGACGATTATCAGTTGGCCCAGGCGCTGAGCCTGCTCAAGGGCCTGAGCATTACGCGCAGCCGTTGATATGCGCCGTGGACTGATCATCGCTTTGCTGTGCTGTCTGGCGGGAGTCGCCCAAGGCAACCCCGCCAGTGCAGCCCCCGCTGAACACAAAGCCTACCTGACCCTGATCATCGACGACCTTGGGCAAAACCTGCCCCGGGATCGTCGTGTGCTCGCCCTGCCCGGCCCGGTGACCACGGCGATCATGCCCGACACACCCCACGCCGCCGAATTCGCCCGCGAAGCCCACAAGGCCGGCAAGATCGTCATCCTGCACATGCCCATGGACCCGGCCACCGGCCCGTTCGCCTGGCACCCCGACCTGCCTATCGAAGAGCTGGGCAAACGCCTGGACGCGGCCTTCAAGGCCGTGCCCTACACCGCCGGCATCAACAACCACATGGGCAGCCGCATGACCGCCCAGCCGGAGGCCATGGCCTGGTTGATGGGTGAGCTGCAACGACGCCACAAGTTCTTCGTCGACAGCCGCACCAGCGCTAAAACCGTCGCCGCCGCCGAGGCGCAAAAGATTGGCCTGGCCAGCGTCTCGCGGGATGTGTTCCTCGACGACGAACGCACCGAAGCGGCCATCACCACCCAGCTGCAGACCGCGATCAAGCTGGCCCACAAACAGGGGTCGGCGGTGATGATCGGCCACCCTTATCCACAGACCCTGGCGGTACTCGAACGTGAGCTGCCCAAGCTCAAGGCCCAGGGCGTCGAGTGGATCGACATCAAGTTGATGATCAGCCTGCGCAGCAACCAGGCCATGGCCGGCCACGGAAAAAACGGCACTTACCGCTAGTGCTATATAGCTACCGCGCCTGACCGAGCGGACTCTTCGATAGTGGATCTTCGTATCCACTGGAGAGTCTGTAGATGAACTCACTGCAATACAAAGACCTGCTGATCAACTTCACCACCGAGTTCGTTCCTGTATGGAACGACAAAGGCACTCGCGCCGAGAAACCCGTGACCTTCTGGCGCCCGAGCACATCCTCCGACGCGCTGGGCAACTTCGTCCCGCTGGGTGATGTGGCGGTGGCGGGTTACCACAACATCAATCAACTGAACATCGTCGCTGTTGTCAGCGAAGTTGACCGGGAGAATGGCACCGCCTTGCGGCCCCCCGTCGACTTCGAGAGAGTCTGGGAACACTCGGGACCAAGGGCACGCGCCAATTTCTCAATCTGGCGGCCCACCGCTCCAGAAGGTTATGTGGCGATGGGGCTGGTCTGTGGCCTCGGTAACGACAAACCACCACGCAATACCATCCGCTGTGTCAGAGAAGACCTGGTGACTCAGGCCTATGTCGACCAGTTGATCTGGAGCGACCAAGGCAGCGGCGCCCACCGGGACTTCAGCGCCTGGGGTGTCTCCCCGTCGCAAGCAGCTCCTGGTCAAGCCTACCTGGCACCGGGCACCTTTACCGGCGCCGAGGGCTATGCCAAGCCAACCAGGCAACACCCGGTGCACGCCCTGCGGCTGGACCTTGCGCTTCATTCCGAAGATTTGCCGCCACTTTCACCCGAAATGGCACCAGGACGCACGATGCCGGAGCAGGTAACAGAGGGCATTCATGTGTGCGAACTGCCCTGGTTTACCGTGAACGACCCGACCCTGACGCCCCTGGAAAAACTGCAAACGTGCCCGGTATATCGGTTGAAAAGAATCGACCAGTACAGCTTGGTAGCCAGCGGTCAAAACACCACGCCAGCAAGCCAAACCTTCAGTTGGGTATTCGCAAAAGGAGAGATCAGTGATTTCTCCTTGGGCCTGCGCTCCTTGACCGGCGTCGATATAAAGGCTGCCTGGGCACCCCGCCATCCGTTGAGCATCAGTGCCAACCTCAATCGCGACTTCACGCATACGGGCTTGACCGCACAAGGCTGGGAACGGGAGGGCGTGGCGGATGTGATGGCTTACATCCCGGCGAATAAATCCATCGCTGCCTACCTGGTCAAAAGCCGATACGAGCTATTGCGGGCTGACGGCAGCCAGCTCGGGCCAACCCTGACCTATGCCAGCGGAGATAACGTCTACTTCAGCGAGCTGCTGCAACCTGAAGCGGCGGTTACTGCTGTTGAGGAGCCAGAGGAAGTACCAGCAGAGGTGCCCGAGCCCACAGAAAACAACCTAGAGATAACGCCCCATGATTTCATCGACGACACCCTCCTGCCGTAACTGATCGAGGGCCGCCTGGAGTTTCGCCACTACGTCATCCGGCACGTTTTTGTTCAGCGCCAGGTACAGCTCCGCGCTGTTGAAACGCAACACAGTCTTGAGCCCGGTCACCCCGACCTGGCGTGCCAGATAACGGCCCGCCGGGTCCCCGGTGGCCCACAGGTCGATCTGGCCATCCACCAGCTTTTTCGCGTTGTCCTGATCCCGCAACACGATCACCGGCTTGAGCCCCTGCTTCTCCAGGCTCTCGGCGATGGCGTCGCCCTTGTAGGCGCCGATCTTGTAGCGCCGCGCCTGCTCAAGGTCGCTCAGCTGGATCTTGCTGTCAGCCTTGGCCAGCAGCACCCAATCGTCCGGGCCGATGGGGCCGACCCATTTGAACAGCGCCTCACGGTCCGGCAAGCGCGCCATCACGAACACGCCGTAACCGGGTTTTTCCAGGGCGAGTTTGTAGATCCGGTCCCAAGGGAACCGCAGGGTCAGGTTGTAGGAAATACCGGCACGCTGGAACGTCTCGCGGACGATGTCCACGGCAATGCCTTCGATGTTCTCTTCCTTGGCGAAGTTCTTGCCGTTTTTCGCCATGTTGTACGGCGGGAAGTTTTCCGTCAGCAACACCAGGGAAGCGCCGTCGGACGGTTCATCAGCGTAAGCCGAACCCGTCAGCAGAACGGTGGTACTGGCGAGGGCGAGCAGCAGGTCTTTGAACATGAAAGTTACCGGAATCCATGGCAAGCCCAGAGAGTGCCGCGAGCCTGCCATGGTGTCCAGTGACGTTTAGCGTACGACGATACCGCGCGCCGCCATGTAGGCCTTGGCCTCAGGCACGGTGTATTCGCCAAAGTGGAAAATACTCGCCGCCAGCACTGCGCTGGCGTGGCCTTCGATCACGCCGTCGGCCAGGTGCTGCAGGTTGCCGACGCCGCCGGAAGCAATCACCGGGATGCCCAGTGCGTCGCTGATGGCGCGGGTCACGCCCAGGTCGAAGCCGTTTTTCATGCCGTCCTGGTCCATACTGGTCAGCAGGATTTCACCGGCACCCAGGGCTTCCATCTTCATCGCCCACTGCACGGCATCCAGCCCGGTCGGCTTGCGCCCGCCGTGGGTGAAGATCTCCCAGCGCGGAGTTTCGCCCGGGCCGGAGACTTTCTTGGCGTCGATGGCAACCACGATGCATTGCGAACCGAAGTGCTGTGCGGCTTCGCCGACAAATTCCGGGTTGAACACCGCGGCGGTGTTGATCGAAACCTTGTCCGCGCCGGCATTCAGCAAGTTGCGAATGTCCTGCACGGTGCGCACGCCACCGCCCACGGTCAGCGGGATAAACACCTGGCTGGCCATGCGCTCCACGGTATGCAGCGTGGTGTCGCGACCATCGACGCTGGCGGTGATGTCGAGAAAGGTAATCTCGTCAGCACCCTGTTCGTCGTAGCGACGGGCGATCTCCACCGGGTCGCCGGCGTCACGGATGTTCTCGAACTTGACGCCCTTGACCACGCGACCGTTGTCGACGTCCAGGCAAGGGATGATGCGTTTGGCCAGCGCCATGGTCAGTCCTCAGCCGTTGTAGGCGTCGCAGTAAGCCTGGGCTTCAGCGACGTCCAGGGTGCCTTCATAGATCGCCCGGCCGGTGATGGCGCCGATGATCCCCGGCGCCTTCGCGTCCAGCAGCGACTTGATGTCGCCCAGGTTGTGGATACCGCCGGAAGCGATCACCGGGATCCTGGTGGCCGCAGCCAGCGCAGCGGTGAACGGTACGTTGCAGCCCTGCATCATGCCGTCTTTGGCGATGTCGGTATAAACGATGGCGGAGACGCCGTCGGCTTCAAACTGCTTGGCGAGGTCGATCACCTGGACGGTGCTGATCTCGGCCCAGCCGTCGGTGGCGACGAAACCGTCCTTGGCGTCCAGGCCCACGATCACTTTGCCGGGGAACGCACGGCAGGCTTCGGCGACGAAGGCCGGGTCTTTCACGGCCTTGGTGCCGATGATCACGTAGCTCACGCCTGCTTTCACGTAGTGCTCGATGGTTTCCAGGGAGCGGATACCGCCGCCGATCTGGATCGGCAGGTTCGGGTAGCGCTTGGCGATCGCCGTCACCACTTCGCCGTTGACCGGCTGGCCTTCGAACGCACCGTTCAAGTCCACCAGATGCAGACGACGGCAACCGCCTTCCACCCACTTGGCAGCCATGCTCACCGGGTCATCGGAGAACACCGTGGAATCTTCCATGCGGCCCTGGCGCAGACGTACGCAGGCGCCGTCCTTGAGATCGATAGCGGGAATAATCAGCATCTGGCAAACCTTATTCGATATTCAGCGTTGCTCGGGAAATCAGGGTTTCTCGAGCGCCCACAAGTCGCTTTCGATGCTTTCGAACCTTTCTTTAAGGTGCGTCTGCACATCGAAAATCGCCCTGTTGTAATAGTGCGGAGCAATTTCAGTGGTGAACAGTTCGAGGATTTCTGCGACCTCGAACGAGCCGAGCTTGAGCTCGAAGCGGTCTTCCATGAAACGCTTGATCTTGTCGGTGGCCTCACTCTCCTGCTGGGGAGTGAGGTTCAAGATCGGCGGCTTGACCTTCTTGGCCATTACCAGCGCCCGTCCCACGCGGCGAAGTTCTGCAGCAATTGCAGGCCATGGGTATGGCTCTTCTCCGGGTGGAATTGCACGGCAAAGCGCGAACCGTCGGCCAGGGCCGCGGCGAAGTCGACGCCATAGTGCCCGCCACCCACCACCTGGCGCGGGTTACCGGCGGCGATGTAATAGCTGTGCACGAAATAGAAACGCGCCAGGTCCGGCACTTCGTGCCACAGCGGGTGATCCACGGTCTGGCGCACTTCGTTCCAGCCCATGTGTGGCACCTTCAGGTGCTCGCCGTCTTCGTGCAGGTCCTTGCCGAAAAACTTCACCTGGCCCGGAAACAGACCGATGCAGTCGACGCCGTCGTTCTCTTCACTGCTGTCGAGCAAGGCTTGCATGCCCACGCAGATGCCGAGGAACGGCCGGTCCTGGCTGACTTCACGCACCAGGCTGTCGAAGCCCAGGCGGCGAATCTCGGCCATGCAGTCGCGAATCGCGCCAACCCCCGGGAACACCACCCGGTCGGCTTCGCGAATCACGTCGGCATCGCTGGTGATCAGCACCTTGCCGGCACCTACGTGCTCGAGGGCCTTGGCCACCGAGTGCAGGTTACCCATGCCGTAGTCGATAACCGCGACCGTCTGCATTACAGGACGCCCTTGGTCGACGGCATTTGCCCGGCCATGCGGTCATCCAGCTCCACGGCCATGCGCAGGGCACGGCCGAAAGCCTTGAACACGGTCTCGATCTGGTGGTGGGTGTTGGTGCCACGCAGGTTGTCGATGTGCAGGCTGACCAGGGCGTGGTTGACGAAACCCTGGAAGAATTCCTGGAACAGGTCGACGTCGAAGCCGCCCACGGTGGCGCGGGTGTACGGCACGTGCATCTGCAGGCCCGGGCGGCCGGAGAAGTCGATGACCACACGCGACAGCGCTTCATCCAGCGGGACATAGGCGTGGCCGTAGCGACGGATGCCTTTCTTGTCGCCGATGGCTTTGGCAAATGCCTGGCCCAACGTGATACCGACGTCTTCCACCGTGTGGTGGTCGTCGATATGCAGGTCGCCCTTGCTGACGATATCCAGGTCGATCAGCCCGTGACGGGCGATCTGGTCCAGCATGTGCTCAAGAAAAGGTACACCGATATCAAATCGGGCCTTTCCGGTGCCATCCAGGTTGATCGAGGCTTTGATCTGGGTTTCCAGAGTGTCGCGCTCGACGGACGCCTTACGTTCGGCCATCACCAGCTCCGCAAAATCATTGGGCGAAAAAGGCAGCCATTATAGGGGCGCGGGCGCTAAACAGAAACATCGGAGGGGATAAGACTGATGGAGTGTCGGGGATAGACATGTCAGTACAAGTGTGGGAGCAGCTTTGTGTGTGAGCGGGCTTGCTCGCGAAGGCGGTGGGTCAGCCAATACATGTGCTGACTGATCCATCGCATTCGCGAGCAAGCCCGCTCCCACAAGGGTTACGCGGTGTTAGTGGAACAGGACTGCGGTTTTCTGCAGGGTGACCCACACGCCCCACGCCAACGGAATGCCCACCGCCAGCCAGGCGGCAACCGCCAATGGCACGCTGCCGGAGGAGGCTTTCCACTCCAGCACGGTGCTGGAATCGGCGCCCTTGTCATGGCCCAGCGCCTGCTCGGCAGCCAGTTCGGCGTCGGTCATGAAGTACTTGTCTGCCACCGGCCGTACCAGCAGGTTGCAGATAAAGCCCAGCACCAGCAGGCCGGCGAGGATGTACAAGGTGATGTCGTAGGCGGCAGCGCGTTCAACGCCGATGCTCAACTGATACTCACGCAGGTAGTTCACCAGCACCGGACCCAGTACGCCCGCCGCTGCCCAAGCGGTCAGCAGGCGACCGTGGATCGCACCCACCATTTGCGTACCGAACAGGTCCGCCAGGTAAGCCGGCACCGTCGCAAAACCACCGCCGTACATCGACAGGATGATGCAGAACGCCGCCACGAACAGCGCGACGTTACCCAGGTGACCCAGGTTCGGGATCAACGCGTACAGGGCAAAGCCCAGGGCGAAGAACACGAAGTAGGTGTTTTTACGGCCCAGGTAGTCGGAGAACGATGCCCAGAAGAACCGGCCACCGATGTTGAACAGGCTCAACAGACCGGTAAAGCCGGCTGCGATGGCCGCGATGGAAGCCAGTTGGCCGGCATCCAGTTGGCCAAATGCCAGGCCGTTACCCAGCAACTTGCCGCCGAACACTTCCTGCAGCAGCGGCGAAGCCATGCCGAGGATGCCGATGCCGGCAGACACGTTCAGGCACAGCACCAGCCACACCAGGCGGAATTGCGGGGTTTTCCAGGCCACGTTCACGTGCACGTGACGGTGGGTGATCATCGCATTGCTGGCTTTTTTCGCCGGGGCAGTCCAGCCCTCAGGCTTCCAGCCGGTAGGCGGAACACGGTAGGACAAGGCGCCGCCGATCATGAACACGAAGTAGATCACGGCCATGACCACGAAGCTCTGCCACACGCCAACGCTGGTCGGCGAGGCAAAGTGGCCCATCAAGGCGGCTGCCAGCGGGGCACCCACCATCGCGCCGCCGCCGAAGCCCATGATCGCCATGCCGGTGGCCATGCCGCGCTTGTCCGGGAACCACTTGATCAGGGTCGAGACCGGCGAGATATAGCCCAGGCCCAGGCCGATACCGCCAATGACCCCGGAGCCGATCCACATCAGCCAGATCTGGTGGGTGTAGATCCCCAGCGCGGAGATCAGCAGGCCGCCACACCAGCACAAGGCCGAAACGACACCAGCCTTGCGTGGCCCGGCATGTTCCAGCCAGCCGCCCCAGATCGCCGCAGAGCAGCCGAGGAAGATGAAGAACAGGGTGTAGATCCAGCCCAGCATGGAGATGGGCCAGTCGCATTGCGACGAGAAGACCTGGCTGATGAAGCTCATGTCCGGCGCGCAGGCGACCGGTGCGGTGATCCCCAGCGCCTTGGACAACGGCAGCCAGAACACCGAAAAACCGTAGGCCATGCCGATACACAGGTGGATCGCCAGGGCGGCCGGTGGTACCAGCCAACGGTTGAACCCGGGCTTGGCGATAATGCGTTCCTTGGACAGGAACGCAGGCTGTGCAGCAGTATTACCCGCCGCAGTGCTAGTGCTCATTGGTGTTTCCCCCAGTTATTAGTATGTGTCCGTCGGGCGCTCTCTCCCTCGGCCTTACACGCAAGGCGTGGCCGTTTTGTTGAGTAAAGCTCCTTTTAAACGCGACGTTTAGTCGCAGACGGCAGACGAACATGCGCAGATTAGCATCTGTGGATGACAGAAAAACCAAACTGATATCACCTTTCTGGAGTTATCTGATTTGTTTGACGCCATGTAACGATCCCTAAACAGCCATAGGGCTACGAGCGTTATACTCTTCGGCTAAATTTTAAAATCGACATACAAGGACTCGCCCATGAAAGCGTTCGGCAAAATCCTGGGTCTGGTACTTCTCGGGCTGTTGCTGATCATTGTGGCTCTAGGCTTTGCCCTGACCCATCTCTTCGATCCCAACGACTACAAAGACGAGATTCGCCAGATTGCCCGCGACAAGGCCCACATCGAGCTGACGCTCAATGGCGACATCGGCTGGAGCCTGTTCCCCTGGCTCGGTCTTGAATTGCACGAGGCCAGCGTTGCGACCCTGACCAATCCGAGCCAACCGTTTGCCGACCTGCAGATGCTCGGCCTGTCGGTGCGCGTGCTGCCGCTGCTGCGCCGTGAAGTGCAGATGAGCGATGTACGTGTCGAAGGCCTGAACCTGCGCCTGAACAAAGACGTGCATGGCCACGGCAACTGGGAAGACATCGGCAAGAATGTGCCGGACCCGGCTGCCGCCGCCACCACGCCTGCCGTGACTGAAGCGGCCACACCGCCCAAGCCTGAAAAGCCGCCGCAGCCGATCCGCCTGGACATCGACAGCCTGACCATCAACAACGCCCGCGTCGAATACAACGACGAGCAGACCGGCAAGCAGTTCAGCGCCGAAAGCATCCAGCTGAGTGCCGGCGCCGTGCACGAAGGTGCAAGCATCCCGGTCAAACTCACCGCGTTCTTCGGCACCAACCAGCCGCTGATGCGCGTCAAGACCGAGGTCAACGGCAACCTGCGCATTCAGCGCGCCCTCAAGCGCTACCAGTTCGAAGACATGAAGGTCACTGGTGAAGCCACCGGCGAGCCGCTGCAAGGCAAGACCGTGACCTTTTCGACCCAGGGCCAATTGCTGGTGGACCAGTCTGCGAATATCGCCGAATGGACCGGCATGAAGTTGTCGCTGAACCAACTGCGCGCCCTGGGCGAGCTGAAGGTCAACGACCTGGACAAGACTCCACAGCTCAGCGGCGCCCTGTCGATTGCCCAGTTTGACCTGGCCAAGTTCCTCGACAGCGTCGGCAACCCGCTGCCACCGATGGCCGCCGGCAGCCTGAGCAAGGTCGAACTGGTCAGCCGCCTCAAGGGCACGCCGACCAGCCTGGCGCTTGAAGACCTCAACCTGAAACTCGACGACAGCACCTTCACCGGTCGCGTGGCCGTGGATGATTTCGCCAGGCAATCCCTGCGGGTGCAGCTCAAGGCCGATACGTTCAACGCCGACAACTACCTGCCGGCCAAGTCCGAAGCCGCCAAGGGCGCTGCGGCCGCGCGCCAGGCTGAAGTGCAGAACAGCGAAGCCGGCGCCATGGCGGCCGGTGGCACCACACCGTTGCCGGACGCCCCGACCAAAGCCGCGTGGAGTACCGACAAGCTGCTGCCGCTGACCCGCCTGCGCACCCTGGACGTAAACGCCGACCTGTCCTTTGGCCAACTGACCCTGAGCAAGCTGCCGATCCAGAATGCCGCCCTGAAAGCCTCCGGCCTCGATGGCCAGCTCAAGCTCGATACCTTGAGCGGCGGCCTCTACAACGGCACCTTCCAGGCCAACGGCAACCTTGACGTGCGCCAGGACATCCCGCTGCTGGCGCTGCAAACCCGCATCAAGCAGGTACCGGTCGAACGCATCCTGCAAGCCCAGGGGCAGAACCCGCCGGTGAAGGGCCAGCTCACCCTCGACAGCAACCTCAACGGCCGCGGCAATAGCCAGAAAGCCCTGATCGACAGCCTCAACGGTACCGCCAGCTTCGCGATCAACAACGGCGTGCTGCTCAACGCCAACATCGAGCAACAGCTGTGCACCGGCATCGCCCTGCTCAACCGCAAGACCCTCAGCGGCGACCAGCGCGGCAAGGACACCCCGTTCCAGGAACTCAAGGGCAACCTGACCTTCCGCAATGGCGTGGCCAGCAACCCCGACCTGAAAGTGCGCATCCCGGGCCTGACCGTCAACGGCGACGGTGACGTCGACCTGCGCGTGCTGGGCATGGACTACCGCGTCGGCATTATCGTCGAAGGCGACCAGCGCGACGTGCCGGACCCGGCTTGCCAGGTGGGCTCCAATTTCCAGAACATCGAAGTCCCGCTGCGCTGCCGTGGCCCGCTGGAACTGGGCGCCAAGGCCTGCCGCCTGGACAAGGACGGCTTGAGCCAGGTCGCCATCAAGGCGGCGGGCAACAAGCTCAGCGAGAAGCTTGAACAGAAGCTCGACAAGGTCAATCCACAGCTGAAAGACGCGCTTAAAGGCCTGTTCAAACGATGAGAAACGAGCAGTTTTCAACGGCGGTGCTCGACTGGTACGACCGCCACGGTCGCCATGACCTGCCCTGGCAACAGGGCATCACGCCTTACCGGGTGTGGGTCTCGGAGATCATGTTGCAGCAGACCCAGGTCAGCACCGTGCTGAACTACTTCGACCGGTTCATGGCATCCTTGCCAACGGTCGAAGCCCTGGCTGCCGCGCCGGAAGACGAAGTGCTGCACCTGTGGACCGGGCTGGGTTACTACACCCGGGCGCGCAACCTGCAAAAGACCGCGAAGATCGTCGTTGCCGAATATGGCGGCGAGTTTCCCCGTGACGTCGAAAAACTCACCGAACTGCCCGGCATTGGCCTGTCCACCGCGGGTGCGATTGCCAGCCTGAGCATGGGCCTGCGAGCGCCGATCCTCGATGGCAACGTCAAGCGCGTGCTGGCGCGCTTTACCGCGCAAGAGGGCTACCCTGGCGAGCCGAAGGTCGCCAAACAGCTGTGGGCCACCGCAGAGCGCTTTACGCCCCATGACCGCGTCAACGCCTACACCCAGGCCATGATGGACATGGGCGCCACCCTCTGCACCCGCAGCAAGCCCAGCTGCCTGCTGTGCCCGCTGGAAAAGGGCTGCGAAGCGCACCTGCTCGGCCTGGAAACCCGCTACCCGATCCCCAAGCCACGCAAGACCGTGCCCCAGAAGCGCACGCTGATGCCGTTGCTGGCCAATGACGAGGGCGCGATCCTGCTTTACCGTCGCCCCTCCACAGGCCTGTGGGGCGGTTTGTGGAGCCTGCCGGAGCTGGATGACCTGGCCGACCTGGAACACCTGGCCAACCAGCACTCGCTGGCGCTGGGCAAACACCAGGAGCTGCCGAGCCTGATCCACACCTTCAGCCACTTCCAACTGGCTATCGAACCCTGGCTGGTCCAGGTCCAGGAGTCTGCCCATCACGTGGCCGAGGCTGACTGGCTCTGGTATAACCTCGCCACCCCGCCGCGCCTGGGCCTTGCCGCCCCGGTGAAAAAACTGCTGAAGCGCGCGGCTGAAGTATTGAACGCAGGAGTTCCGTCATGACCCGCACCATCATCTGCCGCAAGTACCACGAAGAACTGCCCGCCCTGGAGCGCGCCCCGTTCCCTGGCGCCAAGGGCCAGGACATTTTCGACAACGTCTCCGCCAAGGCCTGGGCTGACTGGCAAAAGCACCAGACCCTGTTGATCAACGAAAAGCGCCTGAACATGATGAACGCCGAAGACCGCAAATACCTGCAGGGCGAGATGGACAAGTACTTTTCCGGCGAGGATTACGCCAAGGCCGACGGCTACGTGCCACCTGCTGAATAATTGATCAAATTTGGGGGTTGGCCCGTAAGCGACGGTAATAATTAAATATTTTTTGAAAACTTGCTTGACGACCCCCTGAAAAACCCGTTTAATGCGCCCCGTTGCCCAGATAGCTCAGTCGGTAGAGCAGGGGATTGAAAATCCCCGTGTCGGCGGTTCGATTCCGTCTCTGGGCACCACTAATTAGTTTCAGGTGGTGCAAATGTCATCTGAAACACACAAAAAACCCGCCTGGTGCGGGTTTTTTGTTGCCTGGCGTTTTTGACTCCTTCAGCCCCCGCCCCGCATCAACGTCAACACCGCAACCCGCTCCTGCTCGGAGATGTGAAAACCACTCTCCTCCACGCGCGCAATCCAATCCTGCGCCGAGAGCGACTCGCCAAAACGCACCAGGCGTCCGTAGCGCCTGAACACAGCCTCCAGCACGCTGATCATCGAGGGGTAGCTGCAGCCTCCGTCAAAACAGATGCTGAGGCCGCCAAGCCAGGAACGGCCGATCACGTGGGCACTACCGACGCTCTCGGCACCGGCATACTCAAAATCCATTTTTACTGCTTCCATGTCGCACCCAAACTCATCACCACGAAAGTACCCAAGCCTGGCAGGCGCCTGTTTTGCGGCAGGCTGCGAAGCGCTCCAATCAGACCAACCGGTCATCCAGGCGGCGACCATACAGTAAGACGATCCAAAGCGCCGGTTATCAACACCTCATTCCGACCCCATTGCTCCATCCTTAATTCCCCAGTGATCGCCACTCTTGTCGGCGTTACCACCGACAAGGATGTCAAGGCGACTGAGTCACTTCACCAGGAATACCAGCAGCGGGTTGTCATTCAACCGCCCATTGAACACCGGCGCCATGTGTTCCAGCGGCGTGCCGCTGAGCAATGCGGTTTGCTTGCGCTCCACAATCACCCAGGCGGGGCGCGGTAGCGTATCCACCAGCAAGGGTTGGTTGCGCCCAATGAACAGCGGCTGCTCGTCGTGATCCAGGTTCATGATGTAGCGAATCGCCCAGGTGTCCTTGGCCAGATCGACGAACACCAGGGTCCCGGGATTATCGGCACGCAGCTTTTCCACCGCGCTTACGAAGTTCCTGGTGTCGAATTGCAGGTCCTTGGCCGGCTCCACAACCTTCACCAGCACCAGCCATTGGGTGGCCAGCGCAATCACGCTGAGCACCACCAGGCGCTGGCCGAGATTGCCCTGCAAACGGCGCCAGGCAATCACGGCTGCGAGTTGCAGCACGATCAGCACACCCACCAGCGCCGGCACTGAAACGTCCGGCCAGTAGCCGTGCTTGTGCCACAGATGCCGACAGACAAACACCACGACAATGCCCAGCACCGGCAGGACCGCCACCAGCCACTCATAGCCACGCCGCACGCCGAGCAACCAACCCTGGGCCTGGAGCAAGCCATAGGCGGCCACCGCGGCAAACATCGGGACCATGGGCACGATGTAGTAGGCGCGCTTGAAGTGCGGCACCGACAAGCCCAGCAAAATCATCAGGCCGCAGGCGGCCAAGCGCAGCATCAACTGCACATCGGCATCGTCGTGGCGGGCCGACCATTTGTGGCGCAGGGCAATCATCGTCGCCAATGCCAGCGGCACCACCGGGAAATAGCGGTACAGGCTCAGCTTGAAGTAGAAGTAGAACGCCTCACCGGTTTCATCAAGGCGCCCGGTGAATTGCATCCGCAGCACATCATCGACGAAAGCATCGCCACCGCTGATCCGTGCCAGTTTCAACAGCGCCCACCAACAGCCGGCCAGCAGGATCAAACCGACCACTCCGTGGGCAATCACCTTTTTCAGCAGCGCAATCCGCTCTTGCCGCGTACGAGCGGTGCCCAGCGCCCAGTAGACACAGGCCACCCCGCACACCTCGATCAACCCCAGCGGCCCGCGAATGGCAAACGCCACCACGAACAACGGAAAGATCGCATATTGGCGCAGACGCGAGCCCAGGCGCTCACCGCTATGCAGCAGGTAGAAACACCCCAGGCACAACAACGAGATCATCTGGTCCAGGCACACCGAGCGCGACTTCTCCAGCAACTGGGCAGTCAATGCGGTGAGCAGCACCGTCAGCAATGCCCACGCCCGACCGGACGGCACCAGCAAGCGGTAGACCAGCGCCATGACCCCGGCAGACGCCAGGGCGGTGGGCATCACGTTAGCCAGGTCGTTGGGCGCGCCGAATAAACGGGCAAAGAGGTAGCTCAGGTAGGTCGCGGTGCCCGGATAGTCCGGGTAAGGCTCACCGTAGGTGGTAGGAAACAGGCTCGCACCGTGGCGAAACATCTCTTGCATGAACACGGCCCAGCGGCCGTCGAAGCCCTGTGGCTGCTGGTCCCAGATGCCCAGGGTGAACAGCAGCAAGGCGATAAGGAAAATACCCAGCGATTCCATTCGAAAGCGATTGTGTTGATCCATTATTCAGCCTGTCAGGTGGGGTAAACCGGCTCATGTTGCCGAACGCCACCCTGAATAAGCCCTGAACGGAATCAAACATTCATCCGCCTAACGACGAGCGGGCCAGACCAGCAGCGGCAGCAGGCGGATATAGAGTAGCTCCCCTACCAATTCCACCAGGGTTTGCGTGATCACCGCTGCAGCAGCGAGCCCGCGGATCTCTTCGGGCAACGCCAGCGCCAGCGGCAGCACCACCAGGGAATTACGCGTGGAGGCGCTGAAGGTGACCGCCCGCGCCGTGGGCGCCGATAGCTTGAACAGGCGCGAAGCCAGCGCCCCCATCAGCGGGGCCAGCAACAGGAAGCCGATATACACCGGGATCACCGGCGCCAGCAGGCCGATATCGCGGACCACGGCGGTGATCTGCGAACCGATCACCACCATCAGCACCAGCGCCATGGCCGGCACGGGCAGCCAGGCCCAGGCATCGTTCCAGGCACTGACGACCGGTGAGCGCCGGGACAGGGATGTGGTCAGCACCGCCAGAATCATGGGCGCAACGATCAGCAGCAGGAAGGCCTCGACAAACGGCCCCACTGCAACCACCACCTGCGACTGCGCCCCCAGCATCAACCCCAGGTAGACCGGCAACAGCAGCAGTTGCAGCAACAACAGAATCGGGGTCGCTGCCAGCATCAACCGCGAGTCACCCTTGCCGATATGGGTAAACACCACCACGTAGTCGATGCACGGCGTCAACAGCACCAGCAACGCACCCACCAGGATCGCCGGGTGTTCCACCAGGCCCCGAGTCAGCGCCCACACCAGCAGCGGAATCAGGATGAAGTTGGCCAGCAGCAACGCGGCCATGAAGTGTTTGTTGCCCAGCCCCTGGCGCAGGTCCAGAAACGGGATTTGCAGGAACATCGCGTACATCAGCACGGCGATGGCGGGCGTAACCAGGGCAGCCACACCTTGAACCATGGAGGGCGCCAGCAGGCCGACAACGGCAGCCAGCACCACGCTGGCGAAGTAGATCGGGATCTGGTTTTGTTCGAGGGTGTCGCGGGTCATGGGCCGGCTCTGGTGGGCGAAAGGGTCTAAGCCTAGGCATCTGTGCCGCTCAGGTCGAGCCTCAGAAAAATCCCCGGGGTCTTCATAGCAGAAATTTGTTAGTTTCGACTTCTCATAAAACTGCGCACGGGCCTTTGACACCCCATCGAAAGCGCAATGATCGAGCCTGTTCATGAACCTGCCAGCCCGACCTCAAGCCGAAGCATTCCGCGAGCCCACAGCCGATGGGCATTCCATCGGCGGCTTCACATGGCGCCATCCGCGCACAGACGTTGAACGCCCGGTCGTCATCATCAACGCCGCCACCTCCGTACGCTGCCGTCACTACTCACGGTTTGCCAATTACCTGTTTGCCAATGGCTTCGACGTCATCACCTACGACTACCGCGGCATCGGCGAATCCCGCAGCGGCTCGCTGAAAGGGTTCAAGGCCTCGTGGTCGGATTGGGGCGTGCTGGACTTCGAAGCGATCCTGCAGCGGGCCCAGCGGGAGTTTGCCGGCCAACCGATTGATGTGGTCGGGCACAGTTTTGGCGGATGTGCGGCGGGGCTCGGGGCTTCCGGCGCAGTGATTCGGCGCCTGGTGACGGTAGGCGCGCAGTTTGCCTACTGGCGCGACTACGAGGCGAGCGGGCGCTGGCGGATGCTTGCCAAATGGCATGTGGTGATGCCGCTGGTGACAGCGGTTTTTGGCTACTTCCCGGGCAAACGCATAGGCTGGCTGGAGGATACCCCGGCGGGCGTGGTACGCGACTGGAGTACGCCGACGCCGAGTTATGAAAAACGTCCGAGTGGGCGAGCCTTGCCCGAGTTGCCGTTTTCGCGGGTGAAGGCACAGATATTGGCCATCAGCATTACCGACGATCCGTTTGGTACCGTCGCAGCAATCGAACGCCTGCTGGGTTACTTCGACGGCAGCGAGCGCACGCATCTGCGAATCGCGCCTGAAGATATCGGCGAAAAAGAGGTCGGACACTTCGCATTCTTTCGCAGCCAGTATCAAGATCGGTTGTGGCCGATTGCATTGGCTTGGCTGCAAAGGGGAGAGTTGGCCAACGGCACGCCGGGGCGCCAAGTGACGGATCGCACCTAGAAAGCCTTGGGATTTCTCCAGACCTGCGCTTCAATACCCCACCCCCAGATCCTGACACCAAGGACGTGAGCCCATGGCTTCGCCGAACAAGCAGCAAAAACGCGCCCACCGGGCAAAAGCCAAGGCCAAGCAGAATCGCACCCAACGCGCCGTCGCCACCAAGCCGGATGCCTTTGCCGGCGATGACAGCCGCATTGATCTTGAATCGGTGGATTTGACCGAGCTGTTCCTGGAGATGCGCACCGCTGGCGAAACCAGCCAGCAGGCGCTGTGTGCCGTGTTCCTGGCGCACCCGCTGCTGGCAGTGGTACTGGAGCAGGAAGGCGAAGAAGAAGCGACGGACTTTATCCTCGCGGCGCTGATCGAGTATCGCCAGTGGGCCACGGATACCGAGGATGAAGCGGCAGCGCTGGCGTGGATTGAATCGCCGGAATTCCAGGCCGATTACGTCGCGGCGTCACAGGCGCTGGTGAATTCCGAAGACTAATACAAAACGAAATGTGGGAGCGGGCTTGCTCGCGAAGGCAGTGTGTCAGTCAGCTCAAATGTCGACTGATCCACCGCATTCGCGAGCAAGCCCGCTCCCACATTTGATCAACGGTATTGCGACGAAAGCACTCCGTCAGTTAAGCACCGCCGCCCCAACCTTCCGGCCCTTGCGCCGACGCGACACCATCAGCCCCGCCGCAACGACCAGCAAGCTCAGGATCCCGGTGGCAATGATCTCCACCTGATGCGCTTCCTGGAACAACATGATCGTCAGCACGCCCACGATGAACACGATCACCGCATACGTCAGGCCCGGGAACAGCCACATCTTGAAGGCAATCTTCTCGCCCGCTTCCGTGCGTTTCTGGCGCATGCGCAGTTGCGACACGGCGATCACCAGGTACACCAGCAGCGCGATGGCGCCGGAGCTGGCCAGCAGGAATTCAAACACCGCCGCCGGTGCCACGTAGTTGGCGAATACCGCCAGGAACGCCGCGCCGGTAGACAGCAACACCGCCCAGTAAGGCGTGCCGCTCTTGTTGGTGATCTTGGACACCGCCGGTGCATCACCGCGACGGCCCAGGGAGAACATCATGCGCGAAGCGGTGTACAGCGCCGAGTTCAGGCAACTGGTCACGGCCACCAGCACCACCAGGTCAACGATCAGCTTGGCATTCGGGATGCCCATGCGTTCCAGCACGGTCTGGTAGGAACCGACCGCTGCCAGCGCAGGATCATTCCACGGCACCAGGGCCACGACGATGAAGATCGACACCAGGTAGAACAAGCCGATCCGCCAGATCACCGAGTTGGTGGCCTTGGAAATCTGCTGGCCCGGGTTCTTCGATTCAGCGGCCGCGATGGTCACGATCTCGGTGCCCATGAACGAGAACATGGTGGTCAGGATCGCCGCCAAGACCGCGCCCATGCCGTTGGGCAGGAAGCCCTGGGTGTCGAACAGGTGCGAAACGCCGCTGACCTGGCTGCCCGGCAGGAAGCCGAAGATCGCCAGGATGCCGAGGATCACAAACCCGATGATCGCCACCACTTTGATCAGCGCAAACCAGAACTCGAACTCGCCGTAGTTCTTCACACTGAACAGGTTGGTCGCGGTCAGCAGCAAGGTAATGATCAGGGTGAAGGCCCAGATCGCCACGCCGGGGAACCAGGCGTGCAGGATGGTCGCGGCAGCGTTGGCTTCCAGCGGAATCACCAGCACCCAGAACCACCAGTACAACCAGCCGATGGTGAAACCGGCCCAGTGCCCGATCGCACGGTCGGCATAAGTAGAGAACGAACCCGTGTCCGGCGATGCCACGGCCATCTCGGCCAGCATGCGCATCACCAACACCACCAGCGTACCGGCGGCGGCATAAGCCAGCAGCACGGCCGGGCCCGCCGCAGCAATCGCGTGGCCGGAGCCCACAAACAACCCGGCACCGATAACGCCGGCAATCGACAGCATGGTGACGTGACGCGGTTTGAGCCCCTGTTCGAGGTCATTGGAGCTTTGCGTACTACTCATTGACACACCTTTGCGAGGAATTGCGAATACGGTCCACCCGGTCTGGCGTCTTTCTCGTGAAAAGAAACCAACGGGGCGTTCTTTATTTTTTACGCAAGATTTGCGCCAAAATGTTACAGAGCCGCGATTGACGCGGGCTGTAGGGAAACTCAATAGCTCTCGTAAGTCACTGACACTAATGGCATTCCGCTATAGCGTTACTGTGCGACTCACTTGAAAGACGAATCAGCGCACCAAAAACACACACAATTTGTGCGTGACGCCCCATAAAAGGGCTGATAAGGACCGTTCGCCGGTTTAACCCTTCCAACACCCGGCCAAAGCTGGCACCATCGCGCCCTTTTTTACGCGAAACCTGTAGGAATACTGGTTCAAACGGCTGTTCGGTTGTTGATGGCGCGACACACTGCTGTGCCGATGCGACACCCTGCCGCAGACCGTCTGTTTACCGCCTGCAGGGCTGTTGGCTGTCATCCGGACGCTATGCTAGCTTGGCGCCTCGCCAGGAAGGCGGGCCAACAGCAGGAGCGCAATGAACACAATGAGGACCGCACATGGCTGAGGCCACGCCCGCGCTTGAAATCCGCAACTTGCATAAACGCTATGGTGAGCTGGAGGTGCTTAAAGGTATCTCGCTGACCGCCCGCGACGGCGATGTGATCTCGATCCTGGGTTCCTCCGGTTCCGGCAAGTCCACGTTCCTGCGCTGCATCAACCTGCTGGAAAACCCGCACCAGGGGCAAATCCTGGTGGCCGGTGAAGAGCTCAAGCTCAAGGCTGCGAAAAACGGCGAACTGGTGGCCGCCGACGGCAAACAGATCAACCGCCTGCGCAGCGAAATCGGTTTTGTGTTTCAAAACTTTAACCTGTGGCCGCACATGAGCGTCCTCGACAACATCATCGAGGCCCCGCGCCGCGTGCTCGGCCAGAGCAAGGCCGAAGCCACTGAAATCGCCGAAGCCTTGCTGGCCAAGGTCGGCATCATTGACAAGCGTCATGCCTACCCCGCGCAACTGTCCGGCGGCCAGCAACAACGCGCCGCGATCGCACGCACCCTGGCCATGCAGCCCAAAGTCATCCTGTTCGACGAGCCCACATCGGCCCTTGACCCGGAAATGGTTCAGGAAGTACTTAATGTGATCCGCGCCCTGGCCGAAGAAGGCCGCACCATGCTGCTGGTCACCCATGAAATGGGCTTTGCCCGCCAGGTGTCCAGTGAAGTGGTGTTCCTGCACCAGGGCCTGGTCGAAGAGCAAGGATCGCCACAGCAGGTATTTGAAAACCCGCTTTCGGCGCGCTGCAAACAATTCATGTCCAGCAACCGCTAACGGAGCAACATGCATGCAGAACTATAAAAAATTCCTCTTGGCCGCCGCTGTTTCGATGGCGTTCAGCGCCACGGCGATGGCTGAAACCTTGAAAATGGGGATCGAAGCGGCCTACCCGCCGTTCAACAATAAAGATGCCAGCGGCAACGTCGTCGGCTTCGACAAGGACATCGGCGACGCCCTGTGCGCCAAGATGAAAGTCGAGAAGTGCGAAGTGTATGTCTCCGACTGGGACGGCATCATCCCGGCCCTGAATGCCAAGAAGTTCGACTTCCTGGTCTCCTCGCTGTCCATCACCGATGAACGCAAGCAGGCCGTCGACTTCACCGACCCGTACTACTCCAACAAGCTGCAGTTCATCGCGCCCAAAGCCAACAAAGACTTCAAGACCGACGCGGACTACCTGAAGGGCAAGATCATCGGTGCACAGCGCGCAACGCTGGCCGGTACCTACCTGGAAGACAAGCTGCCGGACACCACCGCCAAGCTCTACGACACCCAGGAAAACGCCTACCTCGACCTGACTTCCGGCCGCCTGGACGGGATGCTCGCCGACAAGTACGTGCAGTACGAGTGGCTGAAAAGCAAAGACGGCTCCGCCTACGAATTCAAGGGCGACCCGGTGGTCGAGAGCGACAAGATCGGTATCGCCGTACGCAAAGGCGACCCGCTGCGCGAGCGCTTGAACAAAGCCCTGGCTGAAATCAAGGCCGACGGCACCTACAAGAAGATCAACGACAAGTACTTCCCTTTCAGTATCGAGTGATCCTGAATGGCCTGCCCGGCGTGCTCGCTTGAGTGCGCCGGTCCTGAGCTTTGCCTTGCGAAACGACTAAACCATGAATTTCGACCTCTACGGATTCGGCCCGGCGCTCGCCGCCGGCGCGCTGATGACCGTCAAGCTGGCGCTCACCGCCCTGTGCCTCGGGCTGGTGCTCGGGCTGGCCGGCGCCCTGGCCAAGACTTCCCCGTACAAGCCGCTGCAATGGCTTGGCGGCAGCTACTCCACCCTGGTTCGCGGCATCCCGGAACTGCTGTGGGTCCTGCTGATCTACTTCGGCACGGTCAACCTGATGCGCTCCCTCGGGGAGTTTTTCGGCAACCCCGACCTTTCCCTCAGCGCTTTCGCCGCCGGGGTGATCGCCCTGGGCCTGTGCTTTGGCGCCTACGCCACGGAAGTCTTCCGCGGCGCGATCCTGGCCATTCCCAAGGGCCACCGTGAAGCCGGTGTCGCACTGGGCTTGTCGAAGGTCCGGATCTTCACCCGCTTGATCATGCCGCAGATGTGGCGCATCGCGCTGCCGGGCCTGGGCAACCTGTTCATGATTCTGATGAAGGACACCGCGCTGGTCTCGGTGATCGGCCTGGAAGAAATCATGCGCCACGCGCAGATCGGCGTGACCGTCACCAAGCAGCCCTTCACCTTCTTTATGGTCGCGGCCTTCATGTACCTGGGCCTCACTGTCCTGGCGATGACCGGCATGCACTTCCTGGAAAAACGTGCCGCGCGCGGCTTTGCGAGGAGCACGCAATGAGTGGCGACTACAGCTGGCTGTCGCATTTCGACCTGGGCCTGAACTGGGCCGTGATCATCAAATGGCTGCCGAAACTGGCCCAGGGCGCAACCCTGACCCTGGAGCTGGTGGCCATCGCCGTGATCGCCGGCCTGCTGCTGGCAATCCCGCTGGGCATCGCCCGCTCGTCACGCCTGTGGTACGTGCGCACCCTGCCCTACTGCTACATTTTCTTCTTCCGCGGCACGCCGCTGCTGGTGCAGCTGTTCCTGGTGTACTACGGCCTGGCACAGTTCGACGCCGTGCGTGAAAGCTTCATGTGGCCGTACCTGCGGGACCCGTTCTGGTGCGCCACCGCCACCATGACCCTGCACACCGCCGCCTATATCGCCGAGATCCTGCGCGGCGCGATCCAGGCCATCCCGCCGGGTGAAATCGAAGCCGCGCGGGCGCTGGGCATGTCCAGGCCCAAGGCGCTGTTCTACATCATCCTGCCGCGTGCCGCGCGCATCGGCCTGCCGGCCTACAGCAACGAAGTGATCCTGATGCTCAAGGCCAGCGCCCTGGCCAGTACCGTGACCCTGCTGGAACTGACCGGCATGGCCCGCACGATCATTGCCCGCACCTACCTGCCGGTGGAGATCTTCTTCGCTGCCGGCTTGTTCTACCTGCTGATGTCCTACGTCCTGGTGCGCTTCTTCAAGCTGCTGGAGCGCTGGTTGCGGGTCGATGCCTGCCAGGGCCGCTGACGCCTTGTTGACGGGTGAGCACCTGCTCGCCCGCTTCCAGGCGCTGGATACGTTCCTCACCGAACATCAAGGGCTGTGGCGACCACGGCCCTTTACCCATCTGCAATTGCCGTGGGAAACCCAGCATCCCGAACTGGCCCATTGGTTGCGCCAGCGCTCGCTGGCCGAAGCGGAAACCAGCCATAACCAGCCTCACCACTTGCCGGCGCCTGCGCCTTTCCCTGAGCTGGCCATGCAGTCGCTGAATCTCAGCGCTGTGGATAACTTACCATCCCGCCCGCTACCCGCCGCCCGCCATCGCCTGAACGTCGATGTACCCGGCCGCAAATGGCAGCAGATCGAAGCCTTCGGCGCCGCACTGCAATTTCGCCAAACCCCCGAACACTGGCTCGACTGGTGTGCCGGCAAGGGCCACCTCGGCCGCCGCCTGTTGCAACCCGGGCAGCAACTGACCTGCCTGGAATACGACCCGGCCCTCATCGCCTCAGGGCAAGCCCTCAGCGAACACCATCAATTGCCCATCACCCATCGCCTGCAAGACGTGATGGCCGACGTGCAGATCAACCGTGACCAAACCCCAGTGGCACTGCACGCCTGCGGCGACCTGCATGTGCGCCTGCTCCGACTGGCCAGCGCCGCCGGCTGCCAGCAGTTGGCCGTGGCGCCCTGCTGCTACAACCGCATCCGCGCCGAGCAGTACCCGCCGCTGTCGATTGCCGCCCAGGCGTCGTCACTGCATTTATCGGTGGAAGACCTCGGCCTGCCGCTGAGCGAAACCGTTACCGCCGGCGCTCGGGTGCGTCAGCAGCGCGATACGTCGATGGCCAGGCGCCTGGGTTTTGATGTTCTGCAGCGGCAACTGCGCGGGAGCGATGCTTACCTGCCCACTCCGTCCCTGCCCGCGAGTTGGCTGGCCAAGCCGTTCGCCGACTACTGCCGCGAACTGGCGGCCCTCAAGGGATTATCCACAGGGGAACAGCATTGGTCGGCACTGGAGGCCCAAGGCTGGCAGCGCTTGGCGCAGGTGCGAAACCTGGAATTAGTGCGTGGTCTGTTTCGGCGCCCGCTGGAAATGTGGCTGGTGCTGGACCGGGCATTGTTTCTCGAAGAAAACGGTTACAGGGTTCAAGTCGGCAGCTTCTGCGAAACACCGCTCACCCCGCGCAACCTGATGCTGCTCGCCGAGCGCAATTAAAGGGCATTTTGTCGCAGTGTGCCCTGTGGATAACTCTGTTGATGGAATTCTGGCAGAGGCCCTGCCGGCAAGCTTCGCGGGGCAAAATGCTGACTGGTCATTTTTTGTTCACAAAATAAAACGCACGCAAAACAGGCAGTTGCAGCGTGATGAGAACCGCTCCGCAAAATTGCGGTTTGATGACAGGTCGAACCAACCGATTGTGCATAAGCATCTGAGGTTAGCGGCATAACCCGGGCTTTTCAGTGGGCAACCAGCAGGCGGCAAAGCGCGTTTATATCGTCACAGGCCATGCTTGCGGCTTGGTTATCCAGCGGATCGCTGCCAAAAGCCAGGGCCTCGCTGATCGCCGGATCCCGATGCACCACCTCCAACAGGCTGTCACCCAGGCGCTTCCTGAACACCTCGACCATGTCCAGGCTAAAGCCCGAGGTCTCGTCGAGTTGGTTGATCACGAAGTGGCAACGCAGCGCCGGCCGATCATCAAGGTGTGGCGCCAGCAACTGCTCCATCTGCTCCAGGGTGCCAAGGGAGGCCGCATCCGCCTGGGCGATGACCAGCACCACATCGGCCACGTTCAGTGCCTGATGCAGGTAGACGTTATTGCCCGCCGGGGTGTCGATGATCACCGTGTCCTGCTCACTCAAGCCCAGGGCCGACAAATGTTGCGCCAGCCAATGCGGCTCCTGTTTCAGCCAGCGCTGGAGGTCTTCCTGCTGACGGATATCGGTTTCGCCAAACGTGATCACCTGGCAACCGGCAAAGCCTGAATGAAGGATCTGGCTCCAGCGCTCGTTGTGCAGGCTGGTGCGCCCGATGCCGGGCAAGGTATGGCTCAGGCCGAAGTGGTGATAGAGCGCGTTTTGCGGGTCCAGGTCCAGCGCCACCACTGGCTGTCCCAGGCGCTGCAAACCGCTGCTCAGCGCGGTGGCCAGGGTGCTGCGGCCGACGCCGCCATTGACCGAAACCAGCGCTACCACCTTCGCCCGGATGTTCGCGGCTTCGCGGGACTGCTCGTTGGCACAAGGGGAATGTCGGGAGAACGACGCGCCACTGCCCATATTGAGGCTGGCACTGTCGTCGACCGGCATGTCTTCGAAGAACTGCAGCATCGAATCCATCCCTTGAACATCACTGGCAGTCGTCTTATCGAACAACACAAAAAGATCATCGGTACGGCTCATCGCCAACACTCCCTCACGACGCATCTTAAAGACGTGAAAGGTCAGCTGTACTGATGCTTACCGCAGGTCTTTTTGTGGGCGCCTTTGTGTACGCATTCTGTGACAAAGGAATGAAGGTGTCATTATTTTGGTGTTTCTGAAGAAATCTTTAAGACGAGCGGTAAATGGTCAATTTACTGACTAATCTTTATCGGGTCGTAAGGTGTTTGCAAATCCCGCTCCGGGATCTCCCAGATCAGCAGCTTGGGCGGCGTCTGCTTGAACGCCGGGCTGTCGAAATAAGCCTTGGCGGCGCCTGAAAATTCGCCGCCGTCCTTGCTGAAGTTACCCACCGGAGCGTTCAGGGCTTTTTGCAGGAAACCCACGAAATTCGAATTGCGCGAAAACGAGGTACCGATCAGTGCCACGTTCGGCAGGCCGGCGTCACCAAACAAATCGTCAGGGTTACTCGACGCCGCCGGGCCGTTCTCATGCGCGGTGCTGGCCGCAACCTGCTCGCCCACCGGCTGTAACTTCGGCGGCAACCAGTCGAGACCGGCCAGGCGCACCAGGTCACCCGGACGCGGTGCGAGCGGTGCCTGGGTAATGTCGAAGGCTTGCTCCGGCGTGGCCTGGATACCGCGCTGCTGGATGCGCAGGGCCACGGCGCGGGCGCCGGCATTCGAGCCGATTTCGCTCCAGTGCGTGTCGGTACGCAGGTAGGCATCCGGGCCGAGGGGTTTCAGGGTGTCGGTCAAATCCAGCACTTCAACGCCCGCCGCTTGCAACAGCGTGCTCCATTGCTGGATCCGGCCATCCAGCACGGCCGGACGATACAAGCCGCAACGCTGGGCAGCGGCGATGCGGGTTTTATCCGGCACCACCATCACTTGCAGATCTATACCGCGCTGGCCGAGCTGCTTTTTCAGGTCGATCACCGCGTCGGCCTTGGTGCGCGCATTGTCTTCGGCGTGGCGGTTGAGCTTCAGCTCATCGCTGATAAACAGCCAGCCCGGGCAGCCCTGGCGCACCCGCGGCCCGGTGTCGCCGAACGCCAGCCAACTGGCGCCGCGCTCCAGGTTTGCCGCTTCGATGGCCATCGGTGCCTTGGACAATTCCTTGGCAAACCGATGGGTCACTTCACCGTGCAGCAGCATGTCGCTGTCGACCTTGGGCGGCAGGAAACTCACCGGCCCCTTGACCATCAGCCAGACGCAAGACAACAGCCCCGCCGCCAGGAAAGGCACCAACACCCAGCCCGCCAGGGGGCTGGTGCGGACGGCCAATTCACTCGGTGGGGTCGGCGCGGTAGGGGCGGGCATCGTCAGGCTTCCTTAGAACTGAAAGTACAGAAACGGTACGGCATCGCGGCTGGCAATCAGCGCGAACGACAACACAAACCCGGCAACCGGCCACAGGGATGCGGCCACCACAAACCAAGGCTGCGTACCAAAACGCTGCTCGCAGCGGGTCTGCCAGATCGGCGCGACGATGCACACCAAACCGAGCAACGCGGCCATGCCATGAGCCGGGCGCATGGCCACGGCCAACGCATCACCCAAGGCCATGCCATGCATGCCGAATTGGCCGGCGTACATGGTCAGTGCCGAATGGAAGTCCGGTGCGCGGAACAGCGTCCAGGCCAGGCACACAAACAGCAGCGTCAAGATGTGCGACAGCACCGGCGGAATGCTCGGCAGGCTCGAGCGCGACCACGCCCGGTCAATGCACAACGCGATACCGTGGGCCGAACCCCACAACAGGTAGTTCCAACTGTCGCCGCCATGCCACAGCCCGGCAATCGCCATGGTCAGGAACAGGTTGCGGTAGGTGCGCCACACGCCATCGCGGTTACCGCCGAGGGCGATGTACAGGTAGTCCCGCAGCCAGCTGGACAACGACAAATGCCAGCGCCGCCAGAAGTCCTGGATGCTGCTGGCGAGGTACGGCCGGTTGAAGTTTTCCGGGAAGTGGAAGCCCAGCATCAGGCCCAGGCCGATGGCCATGGCACTGTAGCCGGCGAAGTCGAAAAACAGTTGCAACGAGTACGCCAGGCAGCCGATCCAGGCATCCACCAGGCTCGGGTTTTCCAGGTGGAAGGCGATGTCCACCAGCGGCGACAAGGTATCGGCCACCAGCACTTTCATGCCCATGCCGATCATGAAACGCCGGGCGCCAAGGCTGAAATTCGGCCAGTTGAAATAACGCTGGTTCAGCTCGCGCCGCACCCAGTCATAACGAATGATCGGGCCCGCAATCGAGTGGCCGAACATCGAGATATAGGTCGCGTAATTGATGAAGCTGCGCTCCACCGGCACCGTGTGCCGGTGCACATCCACCAGGTACGAAATCGCCTGCAGCACGATGAACGACAACCCGGCCGGCAACGCCACGCGCTGCCAATCCAGCGGCATCGCGCCGTACCAGGTGATCACCTCACTCACGGTGCCCGCGACGATGTTGGCGTACTTGTACCAACACAGCACTGCGGTGTTGAACACGATCAACGCGATCAACAGCCGCACCCGGCCCTTGCCGTCTTCACGGGAACGGTCCACCAGCAAACCGCCGACCCACGCCACCACGGTCAACACCATGTGCAGGAACAGGAACAGCGGGCTCAACCAGCCGTAGAACAGCCAGCTGCCGATCAACAGGATGACGTTGCGCCAGCCCGGACGGGCCAGCGCATAAATCAACAGGAAGGCCGGCAGGAACAGCGTGAGGAATTCCAGTGAGGCAAAGACCATGGTGGTGTCGGGCCCGATCAGTTAGCGAGCGTGTCGGAGGTAAACAGCAACCTCGAACCGGCGGCCGATGGCAGTGCGAGCACGCTGTAGCGTTCGCCGGCCTTGAGGGTGAAGGTCAGCGGCTGGCCCACCGGCGCGTTGGCGCACTTGAGCTGCACCGACAGTTCCACCGGGTTGATCATGCGGCGCGAAATCGAGCCTTCGGCGACCTTCTTGAACAGCTCGGCTTTTTGCGCCACGGCTTCCAGGCTCGCGTCGGCGCAGGCGGCGTCGGCGTTGATAAAGGCCAGCGAGGCCTTCAGTGCGTTGAAGTCATCCGGCTGTTCGTGGATCACCAACTGGCGCGTGCCGCCCTTGGCGTCCGGCACGGCCACTACGGTGGCGAACTCGCCCGGCGCGACGGTCACGGCCAGCTCGGAATCCTTGCCGCCCTGGCTCAACACACCCTTGATCGGGGTCTTGCCGCCCGACACCGGCAGGTAGTCAGACACCAGTTTGTCGCCACCCAACACCAGACTGGCCTTGGAGCCCTGGGGCAGCAATTTCAGCTCGCCGTCGGTGCCGTTGGCCAGGCGCAGGAAGGCCGAATCCTTCTCCGGGCCGGTGGGGTAAAGCGGGATGTCGGCGCTGTAGGCGCTGACGCTGGCGAGCAAGGTCGCCAGGCCCAGGGTGATCCGTTTCATTATTGCGCTCCTTTGCCCACGGCGGCCGGTGGCAACTTCGCCAGGGAGTCGCCGATCGCCTTGGCCCACTTCTGGTAGCCGTCGATGGTGAAGTGTTGGCCGTCGGTGGTGATCCACTGGCCCGGCTTGGAGAAGGTCAGCGAGTCAACGTAGGTGCACGGCGCCACGTTGGTGGCGAGGAACTGCGACATCACCTTGGTGCGCGCATCATCCTTCTTGTACTGCGAACCGACCTTGCCCCACGCCGGCCCGACCCACACGCACTTGGTGCCGGTTTCGGTGATGGCCTTGGTCAGGGAAGTCACGCTTTTCCAGGCCCAGACTTTCGGGAACTGCGGCTCCGGGTACGAGGCCATGGTGTCGGCGATGATGATCACCACCAGGTCCGGCTTGTCCTTGGCGATCAGGTCTTTGATCGGGGTGGTGCTCATGGCGTTCTTGCCGAAAATCTCGGCCTTGCCAACCGGCAGGCGCTCGGCACCGCACTCGACTTTCTTCGGCACGATCCAGTCGGCTGCACCGGCGCCGCACGCGCCGATGGAGTGAACCTTGGCGCCCTGGGCGGTGAGGTTGTCCTGCAGCGGGTTGAGCAGTGAATCAGGAAAGCTCATGTGACTTTCGCCCAATACCAGCAGGGTCAGGCCGGCAATAGCAGAAGCGGAAACAGGCATGGATGACTCCTATCAAATCAATTCGAATAAGGGGAACGGTACGGACTGACCGGCAAGGGCATAGGCCCGCTCAGGTCTTCAAACAAGTAGCGCAGGTAGGCGTTACCGACGTACTGGCGATAGTCCTGGGCGTTGTCGAGACCGACTTCGCCACCCAGGTAAAAGCGCGAGCTGAGGCGGTATTCGGCGGCGGCGTTGAAGCTGTAGCCGATGCCGGTCTTGCTGTCCTTGGCGTATTTCGGATCGCCCCGGTCACTCTGGAGCTGGTCATGCCCCGGGAAATAATCGACCGCATCTTGCTCGATATGCTGGATGCCCACCGAACTTTTTATCTGGTAGCTGAACCGATCAAAACTCTGCGCCCAGCGCACCGGCACACCCAGGGAGAAGAAGCGCTGCGGGCTGAAGTAACCGCCCTGGCCGTAGGTGTAGTAACCCTGGTTTTCCTTGAAGCCCATGACCGTACCGCTGATGCCGAGGGTCAGGGTGTCTGTCGGGGTATTGCGCAGGTACCAGTAGATGCCGCTGCCCAGTTCCAGGCGGGTGTTGTCTTCGACGTTGTTGCCCAACAGCTCGTGCAACGAGGCGTAGCCATACACACCGAGCTTCTGGTTGTCGTAGCTCAGGTCGCCACGCCCGCCGTTGGCGGTCACGCCGCCCCATTTCTCGCCGGTACGCTTGTCTTCAGAACCGGCAAAGGAGGTCACACTGTCGGTGACCGGACGCCGCGAAACGTTGACCCCGTAACGGAAGTTGGAGCCCTGGGAGAACGGCCGCGAGACGCTGGCGCCACCGACGATGGTGTCGTACAGAAAGCCCAGCGGGCTCACACCGATGTCTGCCTTGAGGCCTTCATCCGGGTTCTCCACGGCAACGGCCAGACCAACGCCCGTGTCGCTCTGGGAGCCCGCCGGGTTGGCCGTGCCACCGCCAAAGCGTGTGGCAGAGTCGCTCTTCACGCTGCCGGAACTCACATGCACCGGCGTCACGCGCAGCGCAACGTTCAGATCCCCCACCGGCATCCGCGCTTCGAATGGCGCCTCGACGTCAGTGATTTTGCTCAAGCCGCTTTCGCCATTGTTGCTGCGAACGCTCAAGCCCTGCACCAGGTAACCGGTGCGATCCCGCAGGATCGTATCCAGTGCACGACGTGCCGGGCTGAGGTTGGCGGTGTCGAGTGCAGCAATGCTCGACGGTGGCTCGAACGGCTCGTTCCAGTTGTTCGACGCCGGACGCGCGGAGGCTGCCAGGGCATTGTCCGGCACGACATTGGTCGGTGCATCAATCGGCGGCGGCACGGCGCCGGCGACGGTCAGGTCGGTGACCTGGCGACGCTGGCCCGGCAAGCCGACGAAGGGGTTGTAAGGCACGCCCTGGGAGCCGGCCTGAGCCAATTGCGTCTGGCTCTTCTGGCTGTTCTCAATCGCCAACGCCTTGCGCAGCAGCGCAGCGGCTTCGTTGTTTTTGCCCAGCCCCTGATAGATGCGCGCAGCCGAGGTGAGGATCTCGGGGTTGCCCGGTTCCAGGGACAGCGCCTTTTCACTGGCGCTTTCCGCCAGGCCACGATCACGGCCTTGCAGCGCGATATCCGCCAGGCCCAGTTGCAGGCGAGCGTTGTTCGGGTTCTGCTGAATCAGCGGCGCATAAAGCTCCATGGCCTTTTTGCTATTGCCGCTGGCCGCGTACATCCGCGCCAGGGCACCTACCGCCATAGCGTCGTTGGGACGCTGGGCAAGGGCCGGCGACAGCATGTCGTAGGCCGCGACCAGGTCGTTTTTCTCACGCAGGGCATCAGCCTGTTTGACCCGGTACAGGTAGATCAAATCGTCGTAACGCTGGCGACCGGTTTCACTCAGCGGCTTGCCCTGCACTTCACGCAGGATGTCGCCCGCCTCGGTGTAGTGGTTGGCCTTGAGCAGCACATTGGCGTACAGCAGTTTCTGGTCGACAGTCGGGTTCGGATTGTTATCCAGAACCTTCTGCATGATATCCAGGCCCTGCTGCGTCGCGCCGACTTCCACATAAGCGGCCGCCAGCACCGCGAGGCGCTCAGGCTTCTGCCGGGTCATGGCTTCACTGCGGCCCAGCAGCGCGAGGGCTTCCGGGCGCTGGCCACGGCGGGCGGTCTCGATGGCGATGTCGGTCTGCTTGTGCAGCGCGATATCGATACCCAGCTCGTTCATGTCAGCGGTACGTTGCCCCGCAGGGATACGCGCCAGGGTCTCTTCAGCCTTTTTCCACTCACCCAGCTCCGCCGACAGCAGCGTGCTGGTGTACAGCGCGTCCGGCTGGTTCGGCTGCTTGGCCAGCAAGCCGTCGATCAAGGCACGGGCGTTGCGAATCTGGCCGTCGCGCAGGTAAATGCGCGCCAGGGCGAAGCGTGTCCACGGGTTTTCCGGGTCGGCATCAAGGGCTTGTTTGTAGGCGGCTTGCGCGGCTTTCAAATCGCCCCGCTGCTCGGCCAGCTTGCCGACCTGGGTAGCGCGCAACGCGGTGATTTTCACACTCGGCGCGAACTTCGCGCGCTCGGCGGGCGACACCGAGTCGATCAGCTTCAAGGCTTCTTCCGGCTGCCCGGATTGGGACAGCACGTTGATCAAGCCGCTCAGCGCGTCCGGGTCGCCAGGATGACGGGCGAGCACTTTGCGGTAGCCGGCTTCGGCGGTGTCGAACTGATTGTCCTGGGCCTGGAAACCCGCCAGTGCCACGGCAGCGCCGGGCTGGCCAGGGTTCAAGCGTTCGGCCTGGGCCACCAGGTCGCGGGCCTGGCTGCCGCGCCCGCCACGCTGGGCGTCACGGGCCTGGTTGAGCAGGTTCCAGTAGCGCACATCATTGAGCGCCGACTGCCATGCCGCGCCACCCGGCAAACGGGTGGCCTGAACCAGGTAGCTTTCAGCCTCGCTGAAGCGCTGCTGCTGTTGACGCAGCACGCCCATGCCGCCGAGGGCATCGACGTCATTGGATTTTTCATTGAGGCGCGCCGCCAATAGCGGCTCGGCGGTTTTCAGGTCGCCGTCATCCAGCGCCTTGAACGCCTTGGTCATCTGCGGATCACGCTGCCAACCGGCGCCGGTCTTGCCTTGGGCAATGCCCTTGTTCATCAGCGCACGGATTTCGCTGTCGTCCGGATGCGCAGCCAGAAACTGCTGGAACAACGGCACCTGGTCGCTCTTCGGCGGGCCGAGCCAGATCAGCGCAAAGCGCCAGGTTTCATCGGCGTTGCCGCCCACGTCGTTGTTCGGTGCCAGCTTGGCCAGGGCGCGGATGCCGTCGGCGCGGGTGGCCGGGTTACGCGCCAGATGCTTGGCCAGGAACAGCGCCACAATCGGGTCGTTCGGCCGCTCGCGAGACAAACGCTGCAAGCCGGCGATGGCCTCGTTCGTGCCCTTGGGCGTGAAGCCCAGGGTGTTGTGATACTCGCGGGCAAGCAGGCCCTGGGGCTGGCGCCCCTGGAAGATCTGGCGATACAGCGCCACCGCTTGTTCGCGCTCCTCTTCAGGCTCGCCGAGTTCACGGGCCTGTTCCAGCAACTTCGCGTTGGCCGGGATGTTGACGGTGATGTCCTGCTCCAGCAGCAAGGCCTGGCGCGGTACCGGGCTCAGCGCCTGCAGGCGGGCCAGGTACTTTTGCGCTTCGGCCGGACGCTGTTGTTGCACCTGGATCAAGCCGATGCCGTACAGCGCATCCGGCTGTTCAGGGCTCAGGCGCAGCAGTTTCTGCCAGGTCTCGAGGGCGCGTTCCGGGTTCTTTTTCGACTGCCAGTAATAGCCCTGCTCGATCAGCAGGCTTTGCGGGTCAGTGGTTTCGGCAAAGCTGGCGCTGGAAGCCAGGGCCGCCAGAATCGCAATGGCTAGCGTGTGACGGCGCATGCAGACTCCCAGGATAATTTCACCGTGCCGTCTTGTTCGAAACGGTACTTTTGATCAGCGAAGCCCTGGCCGAACAGGCTGAGCATGTAGTCGTAGTAAATCGGCTGGGCGCTGTCCGGGGCCGAAGGCGCGAGCGCCTTGGCGAGGGCGTCGTCGACTTTCTGCTTTTGCAATTGCGCCAGGGCGGTTTCGCCCCGGGCCTGGAAGAAGGCCATGGTGGAGGCCGAGAACCCCGTCGGCGTGTAGCCGTTGTTTTTCTCGACTTCACCGGTCAGCACGTGGACTTTCTCCGGCGGCAAACCGTTGACCGACGCAGCGGTGGCACGGGAAATCCCGCCCAAGGCCTTGAGCATCGGCGCGGCCAGCGGGTCGCTCTTGGCGGTCATGCCGGCCCAGAGGTAAGTGCGGATCGCGTCGTAGCTGCCCAGGTCATCGGAAAACGGGTCGACGATAAACAGCCCGGTGTTCGCGCTGGTGGCGCGATAACCGACCCAGTTGGCCGCCAAGCCATGGGGATTGCTCGGCAGGTCGGCGAGCATCTTCGCGTTGCTCTCGGCCACTTCGTTCCAGCCGGCGTTCGGGCGCTCTTTTGCAAAGCGGCGCAGTTGCGGCAGTACTTGATAGCTGGGGTTGAAGCGCCACAGGCCTCCCGCGTGTGCATAGCCTACCGGCCCCGGCAACAGCATCTTGCCCAGGCCCGGTACGCGCACGATCAGGTTGCGTTCAACGTTGGCCAACACCAGTTGCGCGTCGCTGCGGTACTGCGGTGCGTTCCACACGCGCGCGGCTTCGAGCAACGCATAGGCCATCCACAAATCGGCGTCGCTGGCGGAGTTGCTGTCGATCGCGCCCCACTTGCCATCGTCACGCTTGCCCCACAGCCAGGCCGGCAGGTTCTGGCCGATGTCGGCGCCCGCCATGTTGGACTTGGTCCAGGTCCAGAGCTTGTCGAAGGTCGCCCGGTCGTTGCCCACCAGGGCAAAGAACATCGCGTACGACTGCCCTTCCGAGCTGCTTTCCGTCGGCTTCATGGACGAGTTCAACACCCGGCCATCGTCCTGGATAAAGCGCTTGGCATAGTTCTGCCACAGCGGCCAATCGCAGGTCTGTGCCTGGGCGGCACCGGCAAGCAATGTGCTGCCAATCACCGCCAGGATCGCGCTACGCAAAGGGCTCATGCCAACCGCCGTTTTGCACGGGCACGCAGTGCCAGGTAGATCAGACAGGTCAGCACCAGCAGCCCCAGGAAGGTAATCGCCAGCATCCAGCCCAGGTTCTGGGACAGCTGCCATTGCATGAATTTGAAGTAGTTCAGGTCGCCGACGTAGTACTGCTGGTCCGCGACCAACGAGCTGATCTGCGTGCCCTGCACCACCGCCAGGCTGCCCTGGATCGAGTCTTTGTAGTCGTCACCGCCAATCAGCGCCGAGGTCGCTTCAAGCAGGCCCTGAGGCTGGTTGCTGGCGATCAGCACCACGCTGCGCCCGGCCTTGAGCGGCGATTGGAAGCCGGCGAACCAGGTGCTGTTGCTCAGGCCGCTGAAGGTGATGCCGGCATTGGCCGTATGCTGGTTGGCCGCGGCGTCCGGGCTGATCCAGCTGCGCACATAACGTGGCAGGTCAGACAACAGGAAGTGGTGCTGCAGGCCGTCACTGGTGGCCGGCAGGTATTGCTGCCATTGCTGCAGCAGCGGCTGGTTGCCGCCGGTGGCGAGCACCAGCAGGTCTTTGTCGGCAACGCTTTGCACGTCTTTGGCCTGCACCACTTTGACGGCGGTGGCCGGGTAGCCGGTGGACTCGCCGAAGCGGCCCATCACAGTCAGGTAGGCGCTCAACTCATCGGTGCCGACGTTGTCCGGCATCACCACCGCCGACTCCGAAAGGTCAGCCAGGCGGGTGAACGGGAAGCCGGAATCGTTGAACACGCCCAGGTTCGGCATGGCGATAAAGTGCTGGTAGCTGCTCAGGTCCAGGCTCGAGTCCGGGTCAATCGCACCGCGCATGTTGTCGACGATGATGTCCCGGCATTCGCCTTCCTTGATGTAGTCGTACATGAAGCGCAGTTGCAGCTTGGACTTGGGCGAGGCCGAGCTGATCGGCAACAGGGTCGTCACTTCACGGGGCAGGGTTTCGTCTTTCTTCAGCTGGTCCAGCAGGCTCTGCCCACCGCCCAGGTTGCTCACCGACGGCAACGCGACAGACTTCATGAACTGGTCGTTCAGGCCGATCAGCAAGGAGGAGTTGGTGGACACCTGCTGCGGCGTGTAGCGGTATTTGACGTTGAGCGGCACGCCCTCTTCACGCCAGTTGAACAGGTCGGGCGGCAGGCGCAGGTCGACGCTGATCGGGCCCGGGTTGTAGCCGGAGACGTTGAGCTTTTTCAGTTCTACCAGCTCGCCAAGGCGTACCGGACGGTTGCTGGGCAGCCAGTTCGGCGCGTCGTAAGGGCTGCGCGGGGCCAGGGTGTCGAGCCTGGTGATGACCACGCTATTGCCGGTCAACACCGGGTTGCCCAGCACCACGGCGGTGGCGGCACGCTTGAGTTCGGCGCCATCACGGCCGGAGACGATCAGCAGCTTGCCATTCGGGTCGTTGGGGTTGGTGATCAGGGTCAGGGTCGGCCCTTTAGGCTCAGGGACCGCCACACCGTGTACGTCCACGGCCTGGGTACTTTGCACCAGCACGATGGCGTTGCCCTTGGCCGGAATCTCGCCAAGGGTGGTCGGGAACGTCGCACCCCGGTAGCTGGCCAAGCCGCCTACCCACGACGACAGCGCACCGGCAGCTTCCAGCGCGGCGTTGTCCGGCGCGCTGGCAAACACGAACGGCAGGCTGACCTGGCGCGCATCGCGCTTGTCGAAGAACGGCAGCGGCAGCACCGACAGGTCGTCTTTCAAGACGATCGGCTGCACCTGCACTTTCAGCTCACTGCTGTTGCTGATCTTGGCCCACAGGCTGCTGTGCAGCGGGTCTTCACAGGACATGGTGTAGTGGCCGATGAACTGCAGGCTCAGGCGGTTGAATTCGGTGATCAGGTGCGCCGGAATCTGCACCAGTTTTTCCTGCTGGATGCCCGCGCCTTCCTTGGGCAGCGGCAGGCTGGCGGCGACTTCGTCGTTGACCAGCACGTTGATCTGCGACAGGTCCGCCAGCAGCGCCGGCGAGTAGCTGTACTTGAGCAACAGTTGCGCGCCCTTCACCACTTCATCGGCACGGATGTCGAAGTTGACGCTGTCGGACGCTTCCACGCCTTGCAGGTTCATGGTGTCGCGACGGCCCAGTTGCTTGAGGGTCAGGCTGTAGCCCTCGTCAGTGCTCTGCACCGCAACAGCGGGTGCAGCGGCCTGTGCCTGCGAGCCCAGGCCCAGCAGCGAAGCGATCATCAGCGCGAGCACGCCGCGCGACTGCGGGCGGGCAAATAGTGTGGAAGTCATGGCTTGTCCATCAGCGTATCGAGCGGTTGTGAGGGAGTGCGGCGCAGGGCCAGACGCAATTCATGCAGCGTGGCGCGACCCAGGGTAAACAGGCCGCCGATGCCGATGGCACCGACTTCACGCAGGGCTGACAACGGTGTATCGGGCTGGCCGGCGCCCCAACTCGCGGCCCAGGTGTCGGCGCGGGAAAACGTCAGGCGTACCAGTTCGCTTTGTTGGCGCAGGGACAGTGCATCGAATTGCGCGCCAATCTGCGCGCCCTTGCTGAACACCACCCGCGCCTGGAACAGGCTGTCTTGTCCGTTGCGCGACAGCACCAACTGCAACTGTTCGCCCTGGGCAATCTGGTGCCCATCGGCGAGGATCAGGCCGAAGCCGTTCTGCGAGAAATCCTGGGTCGTGCCTTTGAGCACACGACCGTCGGCGCAGATCACACTGACCGGCAATTTCGCGCTGACCCGCGGCTCGGAGCGCACTTGCCGCGCTTCGGAAGCCACTGCCACTGCCGCGCTGGTGATGATCAGGTTGTAGAGGGTCCAGGTCAGGTTGATCGCCACGGTGACCGCGGTGGACTCGTCGCCCCAGATCAATTGATACAGACCGAAGCACAGCCCGACCAGGTTCACCGCCAGCAGTACCAGGTACGGCCGGGCGAGTTTCCAGTCGAAGAATTGCTTGTCGATGATTCCGCCCTTGTCGGTGACGTTGAAGCCGCCCGCCTTGGGGTTGACCAGCGCAACCAATACCGGCGGCAGGATGTACCAGGCCAGTACGGTCTCGTAGACCTCGTTCCAGAACGAGTGGCGGAAGCGCCCCTGGATCCGCGAGTTGGTCAGGCTCGAATGCACGAGGTGGGGCAACACATAGGCGACAATCATCAGCGCCGAAGCGTGGAAAATCTGCGCGCCGAAAATTAGGTAGGCCAGCGGCGCGGTGAGAAACACCAGCCGCGGCAAGCCATAGAAGAAGTGCAGCATCGCGTTGGCGTAGCAGATGCGCTGCCCCCACTTCAGGCCTTTGCCCAGCAGCGGATTGTCGGTGCGGAAAATCTGCGCCATGCCCCGCGCCCAACGGATGCGCTGGTTGATGTGGCGTGACAGGCTTTCGGTGGCCAGGCCCGCGGCTTGCGGGATCGCCAGGTAAGCGGTGTTGTAGCCCAGGCGGTTGAGCTTGAGCGCGGTGTGGGCGTCTTCGGTGACGGTCTCGACGGCCACGCCGCCGATTTCCAGCAAGGGCTTGCGGCGGATCACCGCACACGAGCCGCAGAAGAACGTCGCGTTCCACAGGTCATTGCCGTCCTGCACCAGGCCGTAGAACAACTCGCCCTCATTGGGCACGGCGCGGAAGGTGTCGAGGTTCTTTTCAAACGGGTCGGGTGAAAAGAAGAAGTGCGGCGTTTGCAGCATCGCCAGCTTGGGGTCCTTGAGGAACCAGCCGAGGCTGACTTGCAGGAAGGAACGGGTCGGCACGTGGTCGGCGTCGAACAGCGCGATGTACTCGCCGTCGGTGACCTTCAACGCTTCATTGAGGTTGCCGGCCTTGGCGTGGAAATTGTTGTCGCGGCGGATGTAGTTCACGCCGATCTTGCGGCAGAAATCGCGGAAGTCGTCGCGACGGCCATCGTCGAGCACGTGGACGCGCAACTTGTCCTTGGGCCAGTCCATCGCCTGGGCGGCGAAGATGGTCAGTTTGACGATGCTCAACGCCTCGTTGTAGGTCGGGATGAACACGTCGACCGTGGGCCACTCCGACGGTTCGGTCTTGAGCCACACCGGCTCGCGGCGCAGCGGCCAGGCGGTTTGCACGTAGCCGAAGATCAGCACCACCAGCGCGTACAGCTCGGCGAGCACCAGGCCGTAGCCGAACAGCATGTCGAGCCAGGTTTCAAAACCCAGGGTGGAAGTCAGCCGCCAGTACATGTAGCGCAGCGACGCCACCAGCGACAACACCACCAGCGCGAGGATCGCCATGCGCCCGGGAATCTTGCGCAGCAGCAGCACCGCAAGGAAGCACACGGCGGCAAACAGGCATTGGCTATAGAGGTCCAGCGGGGCGCTGACAATGCTCACCAACAGCAAGGTGCCGACCACACAACTGATCACCACCAGCACTTTGCGCAGCGTATCGGGCCAGCGATTGAAGCGCGAAATCGCGGCGTCCAGCCGCTGCTCGGCGCGCCCCGGAGTGTGGGGCGTAGAGTACGTAGTGTCGGTCATGGAAGGTCCGAATCGATGCGTTCGAGCAGCGTGCGGCACAGGGCGTGAATGTCCTGGCAGCCGAGACTGTTGACGGTAGGGTCGAGGGGATCGCGGCCGCAGGCCTGGGCTTCACTGAACACCGGGTCACGGTGGACCGTGCCGAGCAGTGCATCGCCGAGGCGGGCCTTGAACACTTCGGCCATGTCCAGGCTGAAGCGGTGGGCGCCGTCGAGTTGGTTGATCACGTAGTAACGCTGTGGTGGTTTTTCGCACTCAAGGTACGGCGCCAGCACACTGTCCATCTGGGCCAGGGTGCTGAATGAGGAAACATCCGCCTGCACCGCCACCAACACCACGTCTGCCAGGGCCATGGCCTGGTGCAGGTACACCGTGTTGCCGGCGGGCACGTCGATCACCAACGTGTCCTGGCCATTCAACTGCAAACCGGCCAGGTGCCGGGGCAGCCATTGGGCGTCTTCGCCGAGCCAGCGATTGAGGTTTTTTTGCTGGTCGTTGTTGGTCTCACCGAAGGCCACCAGGCGGCAACCGGCAAAGCCGCGCTCAGCCAGGCCTTCCCAGGACTCATTGCTCAAGCTCGTCGCGCCGATGCCGGGCAAATTCAGGCCCAGGCACAAGTGATGACGCAGGGCGTTTTGCGGGTCCAGGTCCAGCGCCACGGCCGGGTGGCCTTGACGCTGCAAGCCGCTGGCAATGGCCGCGGTCAGCGTGCTGCGACCGACACCGCCCTTGAGCGAGACCACCACGATCACCTTGGGTGAGGATTGATCCGAGTACACCTCACCGGTCGGCCCTTCGACCACTTCGGGAGGTTGCAGGTGATCGGCTTCGCCCTGGGTCAGCTCTTCGAGCAAGCGCAGCAATGGCGCCGACGGCGGCTCATCCAGCGCGACGGTGCATGCGGTTTGGGCCGGGATGGGCACGGCGTCGAAACGCTCGACCACCACGTCATCCTCAAGATAATCGTGGACAGCGTACATCTCCCGGTAGCCATTTGGATTGGCGCCCAGCTTATTGAATAGTTTTGAAATATCGTCTGCGCGACTCACCCACTGCCCTCCCCGGTTATTACGCTTTAAAGGCGTTAAAAAGGTCAGCCCGTTGAGCTGACCTTGGTTTTTCTAGTTATGTGTTGGCTGGCGGCATTCTGTGATATCAGATTGATGGTGTCAGTATTTTGATGCTTTTTGATGAATTCTTTCCGACGAGCGGCTTAGTGCCGTATTTTTGACTTATTTGGAGAATTTTTATCAATTTCTTTCAGATCAGAAGCTTGCGGAGGCTTCTAACAGTTTTTCTGTCCGCCTGGTCAGGAAAAATTGCTTAGCTGACGAATCAAATTACAACTTAGTAATTAACCGCCAACGTTCCGTAAACCGGGTTAAACGATTCCGCTATTTATATGACGTTTAATATTTCGAAACAGAATACGGTAAGACTCGCCTTATTCAAGGGAAAAACGATGACCGTTATGTCGAAAACATCTAAGAGAAAGACCCTGAGGCACTAATACCTCTAATGGATAAGTTTCTGTATCAAGTTGTATGCAATCCCCTTCTCAACACATGCCGAGGCAAAACGCCGGGGTGCATGACACAGGCCGGATACCTCCCGGGCGCTCAATAGGCTCCAACGCAACACACACCCTATTGAACCTCAGAGGACACCACCATGAACCGCAACACCCTCATCGCCAGCAGCCTGTTTGCCTTGCTCAACGTTGCCGCCTTTTCGGCCCAGGCCAGCCCCAAGCTGGATGTACAGCAAGTACTGTCGACCGTGGACGATGGAGGCGCGGCGTGTGGCGTGGTGAATGCGCGGATGACCTACCTGAATTCCCATGGGCAGAAGCGGGTGTTTGAGTACAAGAAATTTGCCGATTCATGCAACGAAGGCAGCTAAAAAGCTGAACGACAAAACCTGTGGCGAGGGAGCTTGCTCCCGCTGGAGTGCGCAGTGCTCCCACTGTTTTGGGCCTGCTGCGCAGCCCAGCGGGAGCAAGCTCCCTCGCCACAAAATTTCATCTGAAGTTAAAAGGCTTTAACCACGAATACGGTGCTCGGTGAACTCATAATCCTCCTGGCAATCGCCAGTCGGGTCCGCCGCCACACCAGGTGCCGTTCTCGGTTTGAATCGGCTGGGTTTGCTGCGCATCGCGGAAAAACGTGATGGTGAAGCGGCCGTCGGGCTTGAAGTTGTTGTTCCAGGACAGGAATTGGCACTTGCCGCTTTCTGCACGCAGGCCTTTCCTGTGATCCAGCGCATGGGATTGGCGGGGCTGGGGTGGCTGAAACGAGGCCGCGCAGAGAAAACCCGGTCGGTTGCAAAAATAGTCAGAATTCAGGGGTTTACAGATGCTTGCCAATCGCTATAATCGTCGCCCTAACACGCCGGTATAGCTCAGTTGGTAGAGCAACTGACTTGTAATCAGTAGGTCCCGGGTTCGACTCCTGGTGCCGGCACCATACAAGGTTCCAGAGAAGGCTTTCAAAATCTCTAGAACCCCCGAAAAACCCGCCTTCTGGCGGGTTTTTTCGTTTTTGGGTTCCATCGGTTTCCGTCAGAAACTGGTGGATTCCAACCGTTTTAAGGGTAGAGTTTGGGATACAGGTCACTTCGATAAAAGGGAGTACCCTTATGTCGCGCACCACAGCTCCGCTCTCAGACGCAGCTTGCCGCTTGGCAAAACCTACAGACCGCGCCTACAAGCTTTTCGACGGCGATGGCCTCTATCTTCTAGTCCAACCCAATGGCCGCAAAGGCTGGCGGCTCCGTTACGTCAAACCTGACGGACGGGAAGGACTGACCTCGTTCGGTAACTACCCCGTCATTGGCCTCGCCGATGCGCGCCGCAAGCGCTTGGAAGTCAAGCGAATGCTGGCAGATGGCGTTGATCCTATAGAGACCAAGCACCAAGCTAAGGCGGAAGCCGTAATCAAAGGCAGAACCTTTGAAAGCGTTGCGCTCGACTGGCATACGGAAATGTCGGCCAAGTGGGCACCAGGCCATTCCAAGACAGTGATGAGCCGCCTCAAAACCCACGTATTCCCGCTGATCGGCGCACGCGCCATTGTTGATCTCGACACCCATGACCTTATGCAGCCCTTGGAAGCGATCAAGAAGCGCGGAACGATAGACGTTGCTTTAAGGGTACAAAACTACCTGCAGAGCATCATGCGCGAGGCAAAGCGCCTCCGGTTTATCACCATAAACCCTGCTTACGACCTCGAAGGCTCGATCAAGGCCCCGCGGGTGGTCCATCGCCCGGCTCTACCCTTATCGCGACTGCCGGAACTTCAGGAGCGGATCGACACCTATAAAGGCCGGGCACTTACCCGTCTGACGGTGATGCTGTCGCTGCATGTGTTTGTACGATCCAGCGAGCTGCGTTTCGCCCGCTGGAGCGAGTTCGACCTCAAGCGCGGCACCTGGGAGATACCGGACACTCGACCCGCGTTGGACGGAGTACCCTTTTCAACAAGGGGCACGAAGATGGCCGGGGACATCCACCTTGTACCCTTATCGCCGCAAGCCGTGGCTCTGCTTGAACAGATCCACGTCCTCACCGGCAAATTCGACCTAGTGTTTGCAGGCGACGCCAAGCCCTGGAAGCCCATGTCTGAAAACACGGTGAACAGCGCACTCAGAAAGATGGGCTACGACACCAAAACTGAAATCTGCGGCCATGGCTTTCGCTCAATGGCCTGTAGTGCGCTGATTGAATCTGGACTGTGGTCCGAGACCGCCATCGAAAGGCAGATGAGCCACAAGGAACGCAACAATGTCCGTGCCGCTTACATCCACAAGGCCGAGTTCATCGAGGAGCGCAGGCTGATCATGAACTGGTGGAGCCGGTATCTGGAGGCCAACCGACAGGAGCATGTCACCCCGCACGAATTTGCAAACCAGACCGGGACGAACGTCACGCGGCTCAAGGCGAAAAGCCGCTTGAGGGAGTAGGCCGTTAGCCTACTCCTCGTCCTGCCCACTAATGTACGCTTTGTACGCCTGCCTTTCATGAGTCGGCTTGGACGGAAATGCCAACTGAATCTGCCTGCTTTTCACCATTCCATTCAAGTACTGCTGACGGAGGGCATCTGGACTGCGCTTTACCAAATTAGCCAAAACGTTGAGCGTCAGATAGTGCTCCTTGCATAGGGTGATAATCACTTGTTGCATACGATCCTTTTGCATGCGCTCTCGATTGCGCGGCTCCTCAGCCAGTATTTCGAGCTTTTCTCGAAACCCTGCATCAAGCCTGTCCAAAGCATCGATCAGCGGCGCGTCAATATGATCGCTCAACAAGCAGCCATCATCGTTTCGCTGCATATCCAGCTCGACCTTATGTTCGGAGCTACCTGCGTTATGTTCGGAGCTAGCCCCGTTATGTTCGGAGCTGCCGGCGTAATGTTCGGAGCTCTGTAGCGGACCTGCGAACACTTGCTCCGGCGTAGGCAGTTGCTCACCCGGCAGGTGATAAATCATGCCCCGTGAGCGCCCGTCGGGCACAAGGAATCCCTCGCGTACCAACCGTGCAAGCAGTTGGCTCAAGTCATGAGCATGAGTATCACAAATCTCAAGGAGACGATTATGGCTGACCACCCGCTCAATCGCGGCCGTGGCCAAAATCAACCTGGCAGTATGTTCCAAGCTCTCGAAACGAACTCCAAATCGCTCTCGTAACTGCTCCACCACCCCTTCAGGAAGCAAGTCCAACATGCGAAGCTCAAGCAGGGTTTGCTCGGGCTCGGGCTTTTCATAAAGGGCTGGCGGTCGCCAATGCTGGCTGCGCCACCCGCTGTAGATTTTTGGAACCCCCGAACCACCGCGCTCGCCGAGACCGATAAGAAGAAACATTTGATGCATAAGCCGGTTCCGGCAATCGCTGATACCGCCCTGCAAAACCTGCTCAAGGGGTAAACGTAAGCCGCCAGGATTGCGAAAGCCAAACAAGTCTGGACGCTTCACGACTAACACAGAAACCCGCCCGGTATAGTCGGCATGGACCAAGGTATTAACCAAGGCCTCACGCAGAGCTTCGTGTACCGGCGTGTCATCCTGGCGCTGATCACCTTTGAGAGCGAACGGTACCTTTAAGTCCTCAACCAACTTGCGATAAACCCGCCGGTAGAAATCAAACAGATTTCCTGACCAGGTTCCATCAGGGACGAGCCTATCCACCCAACGCAGTTCTGTTTTGGCGTACGGCCGCTCCTGATAGTCCACAAAGTAATGCGGCACACTCTCTTGGATCGAAAGCCAGCGTCCGAACATGAGTAAACCTGCCAGAGTCAGCCCTTCGACTCCGTTCGCGCGGTCCTTACGCCAACCTCCTATCTGTCGGAGAAACTCAATCCCTTGGTGCTCCAACGCTGGATGGCCCGGTTTTATGTCGCTAAGCATCTGGCGGTAGATACGCAGACTGTCCGGATCAATGTCCGCGAAGTCGTAATTCGGCAAAATCCGCTCGTCCCGACAGTCCTCCACTTGCTCTGCGAACATGCGGCGAACATCTTCCTCAGAGCAACGCCGATCACCCTCATGTAATCGACGATAAGTGTTACCTAGCGGCTGACCATTGAGAAATACCGGCTTCTGCTTACGCGAAGCCGCCGGGATTTTCACTTCAAGTACCTGCTTGCCCTCCAGCTCTCTGACGACCACCTCCCGGTCAGTCAGCAGATTGACACTGACCTTGGCCGGATTGTTGAGGGTATTGAACAGGTCAGTACGTACTTTCTCGATATTTGATAGGCCTGCGACGCTGAACTGCCCATCCTTCTCGCGCACGCCAAGCAGTACTACCCCACCCTGAGTGTTAGCAAAAGCGGAGTAGGTTAACCAGAAATCCTTAGGCAACTCTCCCTTCCCATCCTGCCCCTGAGCAAGCTTGCATTCGAGCTCGACAGATTCAACCAGCGAGGGCAGGTCTTCAAGGGTGTGGGGATTGAGTGACATCAAAGACTTCCTAAATGATCAGCCTGCTTCACGTAGCTGCAAAAGGTCGAAGAAAAGACATACGTGCGGGGATTGTACTCAGTCTTCCATAGTCGCACGCAACTCGACGAGCGGAGACTGATCATGAACTGGTGGAGTCGATTCCCAGTCACCCATCAGCAGGAGGATGTCACTCCTCACGACTCTGCACGAATGTCACACGGCCAAAAGCCAATCGCGGCGCAGCAAAGTAAGCGTACGTTCTCGAAATCTCGATGATCCGCTTGTCCACGCGGGTCCATCCAAACAGGGCTGCAAAGCCGCCCTGCTTGGATGGACCTCACTTAAAAAATCTAAAGCCCACGCAACTGTCTGTGGAAAACCACTAATTTCCACCGGTGGATAATTTCATCCACAGCCGCAGAGTTCCCGAAAATTCGAGCCTTGACCCAAATTATCCACAGGCGTAGAAAAGATCGGGCAAGTGCTGTCGTTGACAGCAACCCAGGTAGCCAGAACCTTTAAGGCTACGCCACACCGTGGTGGTTCTCCCAAAGTGCGATTAGCGTCCGGCGGCTCGCACGGTCACTCACCGAGTGATGGATGCCTACTTCAGATCGTTGCCATTGCGGCAAATACATCCCTCCCCAGCCGCCCTGCAGCAACCTTTCCGCTTGGCCATTTCATTGCGCCAACCTGCGCCCGTCTCTTTCTCCCGGAAAGAGACGGGCGCTCCAACCGCTGCTGCAGCCCAACTCGTACAAGGCTTTGCGGCATTCCCCCTCGTGACAATCGGCGTGACAAACACCGAAGTCACCAGCAACAGCGATGCAGATGATGGTGCCGCAGCCCAAGGAATGGACTGCACCTGACTGACAGTCAGGCATGCCCCGGCCATCACCTCACTGCCTTCACCCGACTCAGGATCTCGCGGCGCTGGTCTCGTCAGCCAATGCAGCCTCCACCCGCCCACCGGTATCGGTGTTCAGGAGGCCAGATCATGGGATGCCCTCGCTCCCGGTCGTAAGGAGCCGCCAGTCCCGCGTCAGTGGACAACCTCACAGGTCGCAGGGGCCTTGATCCCTGATAACACTCAGCATTCTTGGCGGGATGACGTGGGGAAGGTTTTAGAAGTTTTGGCTTCGAGAGGAGTTCGATCATGGCACTGGTAGGTAAACGTCACGGGCGCAATTTTGGCTATGGCCGACAACTGAGTTATGCCGGGCCACAGGCGCTGAAAGATCTATTTGGCGGCGGGCATTACGGCACGGTCAAAGCGCACAGTGATCGCTGGCAGGCGTTTGTGCGCTGGTGTCGCTCGGAGGATGGGCCGGGGCTTAACGATGCGCGAAAAATTGATCGGCAGACTTTGCTGGACTACGCCGGCCATTTGCGTAAGCAAGTTGAACAAGGGGCTGTCTGCATCGCCACCGCGCAAAATAGGTTGTCCAGCGTGAACCGAACCATGGCTGCGCTTCGCGGTGATCAGTATGTGAAAGTGCCGAGTCCAAGCAAGACGCTGGGAATGCGGCGCACCAGTGTTCGTCGCTCGGTGCCGCAAGGTCAAGATCGCGAACACGTGAAGCGGATCGTCGACGTTCTCTGCGAACACCAAATGCCACGCGCGGCGGCCATCGCTCAGTTGGCGCGAGCCACCGGCATGCGCTTACGCGAGGCCATTTTGGCTGACCTACCGCGCTTAAAACGTGAGGCCGAACAATACGGCAAAATCAACATCCAGGATGGTACCAAAGGGGGCCGCTCAGGTGCCTCGGCACCTCGCTGGATCAGGGAGGATGAACATATTTGCGAAGCGCTGAGATTCGCCGAACAGGTCTCACCCGACGGCAGCCACAATCTGCTTGCGCCGAACGAAAGCTACCTCGATTTCCAACGGAAAATCGTCCGCCCCGCACGGGACCTCCTCCATAAGCACAACCTCAAAGGCTTCCACGAATTGCGGGCAGCCTATGCGTGTGAACGCTATGAGCAAATCACGCAGCACCTTGCGCCTATCAACGACGGCAAGTGCCACCAGTTCGGTCGACAATTAGATCAGGGGGCCAGAGCGCAAATCAGCTACGAATTGGGGCATAGTCGTATTGACGTGGTATCGGCTTACATTGGTGGTCGAGTATGAGCAAGCCATTCGATATGGAGCCGTTCCTGTCAGGCGTCCTGACCGGGTCGCATACCACACGCCAACGCCACCTTCGTCAGGCAAAGACTATCCAAGCAGCAATCGTTGAGCGCTGGCAACGCGACAACCCATGGACTTGGCAGAGAAAGCATCTCATTTGGTTTTTGAATCACAGACTAAACCAGCAATCAGAAGCAACTCGTTACTATTACGTATTGACTATGCAATCGATCGCAGTGCGCTTAATTAAATCTTGGAAATTCAAAAAACGCCCTAAACCCTGCAACCGGCCAAAGTCAAAGGGTAGACGAGGAAGTGGCATTTTGCTAGCTTCGAGGGAGAGACTTCAACCAATAGCAGACGGGCACTTGAAGGACGCTCAATAGCCTCTTTCTCACACCCACTTTAGTCTGTGATTTGGCATTATTTTTCCACTCAAGGACTTAAAAATGGGGAAAAACACGATCGACAAAAGCGGCTCATTCAAGCTTTATAGCAATCTCGTGAATGCAGATTCAAGTGTGCTTTATCATGAAAAACATCAAAACATACTTCCACATCCGGCTGACATTCTGACAGAAAAGCTTCAAAAATTAACCAAAGCACATAAAAAAATACTCGAATTATCAGACACAGACATTCCGCATTTCGTAGAGAGCTTAGATCACGTAGCTCAACTTATATTTTCGGTGGACGAATTCTATGACTCTCTTCCTCTTATAATAAAATGCTTTACACCTCCAAATGGTGCCGACAACAAAGATGTACCACGATGGTTGAAGCATCAGAAATCGAAACCGTACTCAAGATTGCTAGACGGAGTAAGTTTTTTCCATAATGATTTCAAAAATATAGCGAATAAACTTAAACACGACCATGCTGAGATTGCTAAAACCACTTTAACAAATCATCACAACATCAAAGTTCATGGGTTCTATATTCGAGTAGCAACAGGGGAAAATGACCAACGTGGACCGGCCCCGGAAATACATAAAAAATACAAAGGCATCGTAAACACCGCATTCTCATACAACCACTTTATGTTAAGATCAATAGGCCACATTTTCAACTGCATTGACAACTTAAATAAAGCTCTTTTCTCAAACCAAAAGACAGTGAAAGACCATTCTGAATCGAGCCTTTTTTCGCTCCTAGTTACAGGCTCTTCAGTAACCCACGAGTTCTTCCCCGACGAATATAGCCGTCCTTACGCCAATATAAAAGAAAATCATGATAAATTGGAAATAGAATTCCCATTCCGTTACAGAAAAAAAAACCAATGAACACTTTGATCGAATACGCTCTGTAAACTCGCCCATATCTGTAAATGGAAGAACAAACAGCAGTCACGCACTGCTTCCGTACTTACAACTTATATATCCAGAAACATTGACATCTAGAAGACCAGATCGTCATATTAAATCTGTTGCTGAGAGCAATATCTAGAAAGAATATTTTTGTCGCAGACAGCCAAATCACATATTAAAAACCATCGGATTTTCTATGACAGAAGAAAATATTCATTCCACAATCAGACCTTTAGTAACAGTATTCTTACAAGAATTAATGAAAGAATATTGGGGACCATTATACAACCACATAAAAAACAACCCAGCATTAATAAAAACAGTACCTGGCTTTCTCTTAGACCATCAGGGAATTATTGTTTATGTCGGGCGCACACATATTGCGATTGAATATACCGGCCCCGAGGTGATCAGCGAGCTAAAAAACGAAGGTGTTATGCAGGTGCAATGTCACGACTACTCAACTAAGGATTGCAATCTATTTGAACAAATTATCGGTTTTGAATATGATTCAACTTTAGATTTGTCTATGCCCCTCCCTCCCTTCAGTGAGGATCTACTACTTCCTACAAACAAGGGATGGGATAAACTTTCAGAGCTAGGTTGGAACTTCGCAGCTCAAAATAGCATTATGGGGTTCAATATACCGAGTCCAGAGCCAATGCCTGGACAATTCACAAGAATTGTAAATGGTATGTTTTTTGATGCAGATGAATCCGGTTTAAAATCCCGAAGAATAAAGTGGTTGGATTTTTTCCCTATTCACTTTGATGGTTCGGAAGAAAAATCCGACTGCATATCATTTAGCGTTTCAAACATGAAAAAACTTGTGAATCACGATGCAAACTACTCATACCCAATGCCGGATGACTATAAGTATATTCAACTGCCAAAAATAAATCGCTTTATAGAGGTATGGGGAAACAAAGACAATACGGAACCAGATATAACATCGCACATCGCAAGAAAAGAAAACGAGTTTATTTTGACAATGAAGTTTGGTGCGATAGAGATCCACTCAGAGCTCACGTGTGAATGGCAGAGCGAACCGCGCAGCCCCATTAGGCCGGATTTTTTTGTAGTACAGCCCAATGGATATGCGGACATTGTAGAGTTTAAGCTTCCTGACATCGGAAAGCATGCAATTGTAGGTGGCCGTAATAGAGAAACATTTGGTGCCTGGCTGAATTCATACATTTCTCAAACTAGAGTTTACTCGAGTTATTTTGATGACCCTAACAACAGAAAATGGTTTGAGCAAAGATATGGTTTCAAGGTACACAAGCCACGCAGATGGCTGATTGTTGGCCGCAGACACGATTTTGACTCTGATGTTTGGCGTGAAATTATGAGCGACTACAAAGATCTTGAAATACTGACTTTTGACGATTTAATTGATGGAATTGTTGTTCAATTTTATAAATGATGTATTTTTTCGGTGGATCAAAATTCCGCATCTTGATCTCCATTTCATGCTAAATACGGAATAAGCAAATTATAAAAAGCTAATGGGGGTGGATATATTTAAATACCCTATAGAGGCACATCAGTTCCTTTCTTTTGATTTTACCTTCGTCTATTACCCTGCCACAGCCAAAGCATCCAATAACGACGTGATATCTCCCTACCTTGAAAACAGCCGTTCCGAACGGTCGAAGCCTAGCCTACCAATGACAACTGATGTGATCACTAGCATTTGCATAAAAAATAATAGCCATATAATATCAAATCAGCTTCAGGGTCCATCCTTAGATGTCAATCCTCATTTTTCAAAAAATTTCGTCATAAATGGATTTGTAATGAACACCGAGCTTGCCATCAAAATTGACTACCTTCAAAAAAGAAAAAACCCTGCTCAGGTTTTTGAAGCTATGGGCCTCTATATAAACGCCTATCAAGATCTGTGCCAGTTGTTGGCAAATTCTGTTGATTTGGAGATCGCCTTTGAACTTGAGCTAAACTCTGTTGATACCGGCTCAATAATAAGCAAACTAGGCAGCGTCGGAAGCTCCATTGCAAACTACATCGAGGAGGCTCTATATGCTTCTGGAAGCGCCTTAAGCTCCGAATTAATGCATGTATCTGAAACCGGAACCGAGGCTGAAGTAAACTCTATAGCGACTGCTTTGGAAGCAGATATTAGTAAAAAAATCCCGGAAGCCATTGTTCCCCCACACATTGATAGACAAGGTTTGGCATACGTTCTGACTGAGTTTTCAAATGCCAACAAAAAGCTACAACTGGGTGAAGTAGTGCAACTTGGAGCGGCAAATAGCGAATATTTATCGGCATTCAATACCGAGTGGAGATTTAGCGGCGACGCCAGTAAAATGTTCATTGGCGACACTTCTGACTTTAACGGAAAAGATAAATTATATACTATGGTGCAGGTGAATGAGGGCAATTCAGTATGGTCATTCAAAAGCGCCGCCATGGAACGTAAGTTTCCGGCAAAAATAGTTGATAAGGACTGGCTACATCGATACCAATCGGGCTTGATAGCCCCCATCGGCCCTCTAGATATTATGGACGCAGAAATATCATACTCTATCTATACCCCTCCTGACGGTAAAGGACGGCCACAGATCAGAAGAGCAAAAATTCATAAAATATTGAGCATCCATAGAAATCGAGACTATCAAAATGCTCTCGATGTCTGATCAGCGCAACCGGCGGGCTTTGTTCGCAGATTTAATGGCAGATTACATCTATGTAGCTATGCCGTTTATTTTGTTAGTCGGTATTAAATTTTATTTAAGTAATTGGCAAGATATTTTTTTATCATCCGACTGGGCGTTAGGCGCATGCATTGTTTTTGGCCAAGTTACGTATAAAGTTTCCAAGGCGGTAGCTAAAGCGAAAGCTAAGGCCAATGAACAACACTACGGCCTCTATACCGCACATAGATTCTTACTTGTTGTAGTCTCGGCGGTCATTTACTGTGGAATGGTGGTAAAACCAACAATGCCGCTCGGTGTAATTCAAGTTATCTGGTTCTTTGTTGCATCCTTCTACCATTTCAGGGATGGGATTGCGGCTAACTTGATTGAAAAAACTGGGTCTAATTAGACTCAACACATCATGACCACTTCAAACAATCACATACTTTTAATAAAAAACATCATTTCCGGCGGATCCCCCTAGACAAAATCATTCACTATGCCTCTATCTTTCACTCGCCAAGCCCTAAAGCGACTCCAAAACTTAGGGTAGTTTTAGAGGTAGAGAAAGTATTTCCATCTATGAATTTCAAATTTTTTCGGCATTTAGCATCTGGTTCGACTCCTGGTGCCGCACCATACAAAACGAAGCCCTCGCAGAAATGCAGGGGCTTTGTTGTTTCTGGGGGTGTTCATATTCTGTCTACGCCTGACTCCCCAACTGAACAAGCCGGTGAGCCTCCAGATAAACCAATTCCCGTAGCGAAGTCCCGCCTTCAGCGTTTTATGCAGAATTATGGATAGCCAATAATTATGACGTATCCATAAAACGGCATAACTGCACGAGCCGCATGATTTTGCATCCTGAGCTGGCTGCAGGAATGGCAAACCTGCCCTTCAAGCTCAGCGTTCTGAGAAGACGCGACCGACTCATCTTCAGGCCGCCAGAACCAAGCACGGCAGCGGCAAAACGAAACAACTATTTCCCCAGTTGCACCCACCCCACCACCACGCTACCCTCCCCTCGTCGCTGCAAATTCAGCGACCGGGCCTGATAACCCGGCAAGATGCAGGCGCAACAGCGCCCCACAACCACGATGTGCAGGCGTTTTTTTACGCCCGCCATTTCGTGCAATGGCGGCTGTGCGTGGGAGACCTTCGGGTCTGCCGGGTTCCTGTATCTCCGGTTTATCAGCCTGCGCACAGCTGCCACCCATTCGCCTGATAACGAACGTGGTAGCTCTCACTTGATATGGGAGTTTTACCGATGAGCGCTCCAAATCCGTCTGGCTTCACTACCCTCGGCGTTACCCCTTTTTCATTTCATTCCGACCAGCCTCTGTTCCGCGTTAACAGCGGGGTTTCCCTGAGCGAAGCGCTGGCTCATGTTTCTGATTTGCTGCATGTGGCCAAGCTGTTGGCGGAGGATGCGGCGATGATTCGGGATACGGACCGGTACGCCTGGGCTTCGCACTATCTGCAGGAGATGAGCAAGGCGGTGATTGATGATGTGGTGAAGGTGTTGGAGTCGCCGGGCAATAATCTGTAGGTGTGTCAGGTTGTGAGTGTGTTGGCTGGGCCATCGCCATCGCGGGCAAGCCCGGCTCCCACATTTGATCGTTGTTGTTTGTTCTAGAGTGCCTGGCTTGAAGCCGTCACCCACGAAAACGCCCAGAACCATCACGGTCCGGGGCGTTTTTTATTCAGCCGTATCGCTTAGTGCCCAGCACTCTGCCCACCGTCCACATGCAGAATTTCCCCGGTCACAAACCCAGCCGATTCCAGGTACACAATCGCCTGCGCAATATCCCACGCTTCACCCATATGCCCCACCGGATGCAGGCTGCCCAACGCCGCATGCGTCTCTTCCCCATGCATCGGCGTCTTGATAATCCCAGGGCTCACCGCATTCACGCGAATCCCGCGCTTGGCGTATTCAATCGCCAGCGATTTGGTGGCCGAGTTCAGCCCGCCTTTGGTCAGCGAGGCCAGCACCGACGGCACGCCATCAATCGCGTGGTCCACCAGGCTGGTGGTGATGTTGACGATGTGCCCGGCGCCCTGTTTCAGCATCTCGGTAATCGCCAGTTGGGTGATGTAGAAGAACCCGTTCAGGTTCACCGCCAACACGTTTACGTAGTCTTCGTGGGTGTAGCTGGTGAACGGTTTGGCGACGAAGATCCCGGCGTTGTTGATCAGGCTGTCGATGCGGCCAAAACGCGCTACGCCTTCGCGGATGACGCGCTCGGCGGTGGCCGGGTCGGCGATGTCGCCGGCCACGGTGAGGATGTCCGGATCCGTCGACGGTTTGATCGAACGGGAGGTGGCAACCACGCGGTAATCCAGCTCGCGGTAAGCCTTCACTGCAGCAGCGCCCAGGCCTTGGGATGCGCCGGTGATCACAACGACTTTTTTCGAATTGCTCATGATGAAACCTCTATAGGGAAAATGGGATGGTTCAAGCAGCCGCGGCGGACATTTCCCGCAGCATCTGTTCGTAGTAACTGATTGATTGCGACCCGGAGACCAGCTGGCGGCCATTGAGGACCATGGCCGGTACGGAGTTGATTCCGTGCTCGCGGTAGAACGCTTCCAGCTCGCGCACTTCATTGGCGTAGGCGGTAGAGCCCAGCACCCGTCGTGCGCCTTCAATATCCAGCCCGGCTTCGGCGGCCAGACCCGCCAGGGTTTCGTGATCGCTGACGTTCTGGCCATCGCTGAAATACCCGCGCAACAGCGACTTTTTCAGCTGGAGCTGGCGCCCTTGCTGCAACGCCCAAAACAGCAACCGATGGGCGTCGAAGGTGTTGTAGAAGTGGCTGCGCTTTTCCAGGTCGAAGGTGAAGCCGATGGCCGCGCCTCGCTCCATCAACATCCTTTTGCCGCTGGCAACTTCTTCAGCGCTGCGCCCGTATTTGCGCATCATGTGGGCAACGGCGTTTTCGCCTTCGGCCGGCATGTCGGGGTTGAGCTCGAAGGGTTTGAAGGTCAGTTCAACCTTCACTTCGCCCGCCAGGTTGTCGATGGCTTGCTCCAGGGCGGTGGCGCCGAGGGCGCACCACGGGCACACCACGTCGGAGATGAAGTCGATGGTGACAGGCGTGCTCATGACGGATTTTCCGCGAGCTGTTTGCGGTACTGGGTGGTGGTGATGCCGGCGTAGCCCCAGTTATCGGTGTCGACTTCTTCGATGACGATGTGGGTCAGGTCGGGGCGTTTGTTGAGGACGCGTTCGAGGGTTTCGGTGATTTCGGCAATGACCTGGGCTTTCTGCTCCGAGGTAACGCCGTCGCGGGTGATACGTACGCTGACAAATGGCATGACAAGGCTCCAGTGACTTGCCCATCGACATGGTGGGCAGGCAGTGAGGCCAATTTAAGAGGTTGCCTGAGGTGGATAAAGGTGGGGCGGAGTACTTCATTAGTGATGCTATGTAATCAATCGAGACGTCCGGCGCTGCGTTTTTTTTACTGCTCCCTGGAATAACCCCCCTCCCCGCGCGTCTTGCCTACATGCTTAAGGCTGGCTGCAAACGCCTTGAGTGCTGGCCGATAACCCCTCACTTACGGACGTGCCCCACATGCTTAAATCCACAGTCAAAACCCTGTTGCTGCCTACACTGATGGCCGCCGCGATGCTCACCGGCCAGGCCTATGCCGCCACCCCGGCGCTATCGGACACCACCGTGGTGCTGGTGCACGGCGCCTTTGCCGATGGCTCCAGCTGGAACAAGGTGATTCCGTTGTTGCAGGCCAAAGGCTTGAAGGTGGTGGCGGTGCAAAACCCGCTGACGTCCCTGGCCGATGATGTGGCCGCCGCCCAGCGGGTGATTGATGCCCAGAGTGGGCGAGTGGTTCTGGTGGGCCATTCGTGGGCCGGCAGTGTGATCACACAGGGCGGCACCAGCGACAAGGTCAAGGCACTGGTTTATGTGGCCGCGTTCGCGCCGTCCGAGGGCCAGAGCTCTGCCGAGTCCGAGAAAGGCTACCCAACCCCGCCGGGTATCGAGACCATCAGTGCCGACGCTTCCGGATACTTGTATTTGCCCGCCGCGTCCGTGGCGAAAAACTTCGCCCAGGACTTGCCTGCCGACCAGGCCAACCTGATTGCCGTGACCCAGGGGCCGATTCTGGGCAAGGCGTTCGACGATAAAATCACGGTCGCCGCCTGGAAAACCAAACCCAACTATTACATCGTCGCCGCCAAGGACCGCATGATCGACCCGGGCCTGGAGCAGGCCTACGCGAAGAAAATCAATGCCACCACCACCGTGGTGCAAACCAGCCATGTGCCGATGCTGTCGCAGCCGCAAAAGGTCGCAGATGTGATCATCGCAGCCGCCAGCAAGCGCTGATCGCAGGCATAAAAAAACCCCGAACCAGTCGGGGTTTTTTATCGCCTTGAATCAGGCGCGACGTCGAATCAATTAGAAAACGTTGATTGGGTAGTCGGCAAACAGGCGGATCTCGTTACCACCCACGTTGTAGTTGCTGGCGTTGTTGGAAACGCGCAACCACGACGCACGGGCACGCAGGCTCAGGTCTTTGGCCGGGCCGCTCTGTACTACGTATTTGAACTGGTTGAAGATTTCACGCTCGGTGCCACTGCCGCGGTTGGAACCGTCGTCAATGTTGGTGCCGCGCACGTAGGCGATGTTGTAGGTCAGGCCAGGCACGCCGAAGGCGCTGAAGTCCAGGCCGTAGCCTGCTTGCCAGGAGCGCTCGTCCTTGCCGTTGAAGTCAGACCAGTAGGAGTTGGCCAGCAGGATGGTGTTGCCACCGTCGCCGATGCCGCCTGCGTTGCGGTAGCCGCCGTACAGGTAACCGGTGTCACCGGTGCTGCGCTGGTGAGCCACGGTGAAGCTGTGCGGGCCAACGGCCCACGTGGCGCCCAGGCTCCAGATTTTGTTGTCGCGAGCGTCGGCGTCGCCTTGGTTTTCCAGGGCGAAGCTACGGTCGAGCTTGGTCTTGTAGCCGTTGAAGTCGAAGGTCAACGATTGCTTCTCTGGCAGGGCCAGCACGTAGTTGACGTTGACGTATTGCTTCTTCAGCACGTCCTGCATGTTGGAAGCGTAGAGCGCTGCCGACAGGCTTTCGGTGAATTTGTAGCTACCGCCGATGTAGTCGATGCTTTTCAGCGCGCCACTGTCGGAACCCTCGGCGCTCTTGCGAGCTTCCTTGGTGAAGTGACCAGCGTCCAGTTGCAGGCCGGCGATTTCCTTGGAGACGATCGAGGTACCGGTATAGGTTTCGGACAACAGGCGGGAGTTGTCGTATTCCAGGACCGGCACGGCTGGCATCTGATCACCGTACTTGATCACGGTGTTGGAGATGCGTGCCTTGACGGCAGCGCCGCCCTTGGCCAGGTCGTTGGCCGCTTCGCCGCTGTCGCCTTGCTTGAAGAAGTCGATACCGCCAGCGCCGCTGCGACCTTTACCACCATCCAGGCGAATGGCGTATTGGCCGATCACGTCCACACCCACACCAACGGTGCCTTGGGTGAAGCCGGACTCGAACTTGCCGATGAAGCCCTGGCCCCATTCGGCTTTGTCTTGCTTGCCGTTTTTGTAGTCGCGGCTGATGTAAGCGTTGCGTGCCGCGATGTTCAGGTGGCTGTCTTCAACAAAACCCTTCGATTGGGATTGGTCGTCAGCCATTGCTTGCGTAGCGCTCAAAATCCCCAGAGCGATCAGCCCCATCCGTTGCTTCAACATTTTCTTATATTCCTTATTACTGGTTGAGTACGCGCTGTGACACCAGGCTCCGTGTTGCTTTTCTGGTGTCGACTTTCCCAGATAAAAAAAGGCCCGCGGACGACGTGAAATGCCGCGGGCCTTTTTTTATTGGGGAAGTCATGGCGGTTAGCCACAGGCGTTGGGGCGAATCCTATCCGCGCCCTTTACTGTGTGTCAATTTCGTGAATCTTCTGTATTTAGGCTAAAAAAGTCTAAGAAACATTAAATAGCCATCATTGCGCAAGGCTCTATCAAGCGCTTCCTGGATCTGCACACCCCTGCAGGCCACACATTGGTGCACTCGATTGGGTGGGTTGAATCGAAATTGCGACTCTTTGTCTCAGCCACTCAACGAAGGCTTCTGGCTTGCCCAACCAGGGGCTGATATCGAGCAATTGCAGCTGCCCATTCTGCTCCAGGGCCAGCGTGGGGAAGCCCTGGCCACCGACTTTTGCCAGCCATTGGCGGCTGTCATTGATGTGCGCTTGAGTTGCTGCGCCAAGGATTTCACTGAAAGCGGCGGTGAAGGCTTGGGGATCCAAACCGATGGATTCGGCCAGGGTCAGCAGCACGTCCTTATCGGCAATTCTGCGACCTTCGACGTAGTGCGCCGTTTGCAGACGCGCCAATAATTCCAGCCCGCGACCGGCAATTTTTTCTGCCGCCAGCACGGCGCTGGTCGGCGGGGCTGAATCGAACACCGCAGTATGGTCCCGCAACAAACCTTCGAAATACGCCTCGCCAAACGGTTGCCCGGTGTACTCGGCGATGCGCCGGTCGTGGGGCATTACGTAGTCACGCAACTGCGGCGATACGGATTGGCGATTCGCGCCGGTCATCATGCCGCCGCCGTGCAACTGGATCGGTAACACGCTCCGGGCGGCGCTCAGCAGCGGCTCGGCGCCGTAACACCAGCCGCACAGCGGGTCGTAAATGTAGTGAAGTGTGGCTGCCGACATGACGGGCTCCGATGGATGTTGATGACCGGCAGATTAGTCTTACGCACAATTGGGAAAAACCCCGGATCGGCTTTCAGACTGTTTCGAGAATCGGTCGAATACCCTTGAAAAACATACGCCGTAACATTTTTCAGAAAGGTCCGCCCAGGAATAGATAACCTGCGCAAATAGTAAGCATTACCATTAACGCGCTTTTATTCTGCCAACCTTTTTGGATACACACCCCGATGCCTGCCCTTCGCCTGACGCCCATGACCCTTGGGCTCTCTGTCCTGCTGTCTGCCGGATTTACCTGCGCTGCCACTGTCCTGCCGGAAACCTCCGTGAGCGCCGAAGCTGACGAGGACGACCCGCGCGTCAAGGAGACCAGCACCGCCACCCGCACCGCCACACCCGTGCGTTATGTGCCCCAGGCCATCGACTCGGTAAAAACCGACAACCTGCGTTCCTACGGCACCAATGACCTGGGCCAGGCCTTGAGCGGTATACCCAACGTCAGCAGCGGCGCCGACACACGGTTCGACAGCCTGCGCATCCGCGGCTTCGACGCCAGCAACGATTTCTACCTGGACGGCGTTCGCGACGACAGCCAATACGTGCGCGACCTGCACAACATCGAACGCATCGAAGTACTCAAGGGCCCGGCAGCCGTGTTGTACGGCCGCGGCGGCCAGGGCGGCATCGTCAACCGTGTGAGCAAGCTGCCCCAGGCCGGTCGCGCCTCCAGCATCGAGGCCCAGGGCGGCAGCAATGATTTGCGCAGCCTGTACGCCGACCTCAGCACCGACCCCACCGATACCATCAGCCTGCGCCTGAACATGGGCAACCAGGACAACAACAGTTTCCGCGACGGCGTCAGCGGCAATCGCCAACTGTTTGCGCCGTCCATGAGCTGGCAACTGAGCCCCGACCTGAACTGGCTGGTGCAGTACGAATACAGCCGCTACAACCGCACGCCGGACCGGGGCATTCCCGGGGTCAATGGGCGGCCGGCGGATGTCAGCCGCGGCACCACTTATGGTGACAAGCGCGATTACATCGACGACACGTCCCAATCCCTGCGTTCGCGGCTTGCCTATGAGCTGAACGACAGTTGGCAACTGCGCCATACGTTGGGCGTGTTCACCCTGGACAGCGACTTCGATAACACTTACGCCGTCAGCTACGACCCAAAAACCGGCAAGGTCGGGCGCCAGCGCTGGCAGCAGGACTTGACCACCCGCAACATCTTCAACAACGTCGAACTGGAAGGCGGCTTCACCACCTTCGGCCTGGAGCATCGCTTGCTCACCGGAGTGGAGTTGGGCAACCAGCGCCGTGACCCGAAACTCTATCGAGCGCCGCTCGCCGCTGTGCCGAGCGTGGATGTGTACAACCCCAACCCGGACCTGCGCCACTACGGTCGCCTGCCGGCATTCAGCAGCAGTCACACCGAAGCGCAAAGCCAGGGCGTGTATGTGCAGGACCAACTGCGCCTGAACGATCAATGGCAACTGCTCGCCGGTTTGCGCTATGACCGCTTTGATGTGGAGTCCACCAACAAGCTGACCAACGCCTCGGAACAGGTCGTGAGCCACAGCACCAGCCCGCGCGTGGGCCTGGTCTGGACGCCGCTGGAACACCATTCGTTCTATGCCTCGTGGAGCAAGACGTTCTCGCCGACCGGCGGCGGCCTGATCGGCATCACGCCCAATGCCACGGGCAACGCCAACGACCTGAGCCCGGAGCTGACCAAACAGAAGGAAATCGGGGTCAAGAGCGACTGGCTCGACGACCGCCTGAGCACCACCCTGGCGGTGTATGAACTGGAGCTCTACAACCGCCGCACCCGCGACCCGCTGGACCCGACCATCACCCTGCTCAGCGGCGAGCAGCGTTCCCGTGGCGTGGAGTTGACCGCTACCGGCAAGGTCGTCGGCAACTGGTACGTGCGCGGTGGCGTCGGCCTGCAGGACGCCACGGTGGTGAAAGACAACAATGGGTTTGAAGGCAAGCGCATCAGCGACGTGGCCAAGCGCAACGCGAGCCTGTTCGTCACCTGGAAACCGGAGATGGGCTGGTACGCGGAAACCGGGCTGACGCTGGTGGGTGAGCGATATGCGGATAACGCCAACACGGTGGCGTTGCCGGGTTATGGGCGCTGGGACGCACTGGCCGGGTTTCGGCAGAAGGAATGGGATGTGCGGGCGGCGCTGAACAATATCAGCGACAAGACATACTACGCGTCAGCGACGAGTGCGGCGCAGATTCAGTTCGGCGACCCGCGCAGCCTGGTGGTGACTGGCACCTACAGTTTCTAACAGGCTTGCGTGGCGAGGGAGCTTGCTCCCGCTGGGGTGCGAAGCGCCCCCAAAATAGGCGACTGTGTTTTTTCAGATAGAACTCAATGATCTGTTTTGGGGCTGCTGCGCAGCCCAGCGAGAGCAAGCTCCCTCACCACAAGGTCCAGTGCAACATTGAAAACAACCGTCAGCCTTGCATCAATTCACACAACGCCTGCACCTCGTCCTCGCTGAACAGCCCCGCCGGGTACCGTTCGCTCATCAGCCGGCGCGGGTCTGGCGTCCTGATCTGCCGCGAACCGTTCGCCTTCAACCAGAGCGCCAGCGCGTGGATCGCGTCACCGTTCACCCGCAAAGGGTGGAACGTGCGCGTGTACATCAGGTTGATATCGGCATTCATTTCAGCGCTCTCTCCGACGGCATGAGCGGCTAACTTACTCAAGGTTTATGACAGAACCGCTTAGTCATACACCGTGCTGTGTGTCGCAACAGCGATACAAGAGCTATGCCAATGTGCCCGGTTTGTCGGCACATGCACACAAAAAAGCCCGCGAACCTGACGGGCCGCGGGCTTGCTGTGAGCGCGCAAAACATGGCGCACTCGATTGCCGTTAAACCCGGCACCAGGCTGTTACAAGTGCACTCAGTTTTTGTGCGGGGCCGGCTGTTGCTGGGTCAGGCAGTGGATGTTGCCGCCCCCCAGTAACAGTTCGCGGCCAGGCACCATCACCACTTCATGCTGCGGGAACAGGCTCTGCAGAATCTCCTTGGCGCGGCTGTCCAGCGGGTCGTCGAAGCTCGGCGCGATGATGCCACCGTTGACGATCAGGAAGTTGACGTAGGAACCGGCCAACCGCACGGTGGGATTGCGCTCCTGGGTGCCGTCTACCGGGTCCACGCCTGCGCATTCTTCCTCGGTGGCGTACAGCGGCCCCGGGATCGGCATTTTATGCACTGTGAACGAGCGGCCCTGGGCGTCGGTGCTGCTTTGCAGTACGTCCCTGGCGGCATGGCAGCGCGCATAGTTCGGGTCTTGCGGGTCGTCGGTCCAGGCCAGCAACACTTCGCCCGGGCGCACGTAGCAGCAGAAGTTATCCACATGCCCATCGGTTTCGTCGTTGAACAGGCCATCCGGCAACCAGATGATCTTATCCACCGCCAGGTTGGCGCTGAGCACCGCTTCGATTTCCTCACGCTGCAGGTGCGGGTTGCGATTGCGGTTAAGCAGGCATTCTTCGGTGGTGATCAGGGTGCCTTCGCCGTCGACGTGGATCGAACCGCCTTCCAGCACAAACCCTTCGGTGCGATAACGCGGGCTGCGCTCGATCTCGAGGATCTTGCCGCCCACCTGGGAGTCGCGGTTCCACGGCGAGTACAAGCCACCATCAAAACCGCCCCAGGCGTTGAAGTCCCAGTTCACACCACGCACTTCACCGCTGTTGTTGATCACGAAGGTCGGCCCGGTATCGCGGACCCAGGCGTCGTCGCTGGACATTTCCACCAGGCGAATATTCGGCACGTCCAGGCGCGCCCGGGCGTTTTCGTACTGGCCGGCCGAGACCGCCACGGTCACCGGTTCAAAACGTGCGATGGCCTTGGCCACCGCCACATGGGCGGCCTGCGCCGGCTTGCCGCCCAGGCGCCAGTTGTCCGGGCGCTCGGGCCAGATCATCCAGGTCTGGGTCTGTGGCGCCCATTCGGCAGGCATGTAGAAGCCGTCGGCGCGGGGGGTGCTGTGCAAAGTGGTCATGGCGATTCAGGACTCCAGGGAACCGTCGAGGGTTTTAAGCGCACCATACAGGTTCGGACGGCGGTCGCGGAACGAACCCCAGGCGCTGCGAATGTGTTCAAGTTCATCGAGATCGAAGCGGTGCACCAGGATGCCTTCTTCGGTTTCGTTGAGTTCTTCTACTTTCTCGCCGAACTGATTGGCAATGAAGGACGAGCCGTAGAAGGTGATGTCGTAGCCGTCTTGCTTTTCGTTACCGATGCGGTTGCTGGCGATCAGCGGCATCAGGTTGGCGCCGGCATGGCCTTGCTGTACCCGCTGCCAGTGGTCACGGGACGAAATTGTCTTGTCGTGGGGCTCGCTGCCGATGGCGGTCGGGTAGAACAGGATTTGCGCGCCTTGCAGCGCCATGCTGCGGGCGGCTTCCGGGAACCACTGGTCCCAGCAGATGCCCACGCCGATCTTCGCATAGCGGGTGTTCCACACCTTGAAGCCGGTGTCGCCGGGGTTGAAGTAATACTTTTCATGGTAGCCCGGGCCGTCCGGGATGTGGCTTTTCCGATAAATCCCGAGGTTGGAGCCGTCAGCGTCGATGATCGCAATGCTGTTGAAACGCGCGCGGCCGGCCAGTTCATAGAAACTGATGGGCAACACCACCTGCAGTTCCCGGGCGACCTTCTGGAAGTGCTTGATCGCGACGTTATCTTCAACCGTGGTCGCCAGTTGCAGGTAGTCCGGGTTCGGCTTCTGGCAGAAGTACGGGGCCTCGAACAGTTCCTGGATCAGGATGATCTGCGCGCCCTTGGCGGCGGCCTCACGCACCAGCCTTTCAGCGGTTTCGAGATTGGCATCAAGGTCCCAGGAACAAGCCATCTGGGTCGCGGCAACGGTAACGATACGGCTCATGAATCATCTCCTCGGCGGCGGGCAAGTGGACGCCTTTATAGCGGATAAAAATCGGCTTTTGAAGCTAATAAATATCCACCCATCGAAAAATGATCAAATTTTACCGATAACAATCGAGTTTATTGTTACAAGCCTTCCTCCAGAACCTTCGCCAGCATGTCGACGAAGAAATCCACACTGTGCCGTGAGGTGACCATCGGCGGCTTGATCTTGAGGATGTTCAGGTAGTCGCCGGTGGGCTGCATGAAGATCCCCAGCTCCCGCAGTCGGTCACACAGCAGCGCAGTCTCTTCGGTGGCCGGTTCCAGGGTCTGTCGATCGCGGACCAATTCCAGCCCCAGGTAAAACCCGGAACCATGCACCGCGCCCACCAATGGATACTGTTCGACCAGCGCCTCCAACCGCGCCTTGAAGTGTCCGCCCACCTCCTGGGCGTTTTCCCACAGCTTTTCTTCCTCCATCACATCCAGCACCGCCATGCCGATCCGGCAACTCACCGGGCTGCCTCCCGATGAGGAGAAGAAGTAACCCTCGGTCTCCAGCGCCTCGGCGATTTCCCGGCGGGTGATCACCGCGCCCAACGGCTGGCCATTGCCCATGCCCTTGGCCATGGTGATGATGTCCGGCACCACGCCCTGCTCTTCAAAGCCCCAGAAGAAATGCCCCATGCGGCCGTAACCCACCTGCACTTCGTCGGCGATGCACACGCCGCCCTGCTCACGAACCAGCGCGTACACCTGCTGCAAATATCCCGGCGGCAAAGAAATCCCGCCGGCATTGCCGTACACCGGCTCGCAAATGAAACCCGCCAGCTGGCGATTCTGCGCGGCAATTTTCGCCAGGTTGTGTTCCACGCTGCGTACGTAGTCGGGGGCGCTGTCCTGCCCGCGAAACTCGCCGCGATAGGTATTCGGCGCGGTCACCGGGTGCACCCAGTCCGGGCGGCTGCTCAAGGCCTGGGGGTTGTCGGCAATCGAGGTCGACACCGCATCCGCCGCCACCGACCAGCCGTGGTACGCCTCCAGCACGCTGAGCATGTCGCGCCCGCCGCTGTAGGCCCAGGCCAGGCGAATCGCCAGGTCGTTGGCCTCGGTGCCGCTGTTGACCAGAAACACCCGGTCCATGGAGTCCGGCGCCAGCGCCAGCAAACGCTCGGAGAATTCGGCAATCGCCGCATAGTGGAAGCGCGAGTTGGTGTTGAGCAGCGACCATTGCCGCGCCGCCACCTCGGCCATGCGCGGGTGACCGTGGCCGAGGACGGCGACGTTGTTGAGCATGTCGAGGTAGGAACGGCCCTGCATGTCGATCAAATGGTTGCGCCAGCCGCGCTCGATGCGCGGCGGGTCGACGTAATAGTGCTTCTGCGAGCGGGCGAAACTGGCGTCCCGACGCGCCAGCAGGGCTTCGGGGTCCAGCTCCGGCTCGGCGTCGCAGGCCAGCCCCAGCAAGGTAGCCGGGGATGGGCAGAGCGTTTGCCATGCCGCCGCCCGGGAAGGCGTGCAGAACAGCGGTGGCTCAAGCTCGGCGCGGCACAGTTGTACTGTCAGCGGCGCGACCACGTCGCCGATTACCTGGCCTTTTACCACTGCGGCGCCGTGCTTCAACAAGGCGTTCACGCCCCACAGCCGAACACTCAACTGGGCGCTATGCAGGCTCAGCAGGCCGTCGGCGCCATAGCGCAAGGTGCCGGCGAACGGTGCTTCCACCGTGGCGCCCAAGGGCATGTGCAGTTCTACGTGAAGCGCGAAAGTGTCGGGCTCGACGGCACTGTCGGGTTGGGTGCGGGACAGACGGTATTGACCATAACGACTGGCTGCCAGGCCATGGACCACGGCCGCTTGTTCCAGCAATCGGCGATCAATGCCCTCCTGCTCCCAGTTACCGGCCTCGAAATGCGGGCTGAGCACGCCCAGATCGATCAACGCGAATTCACGCCCAACGAGCCCCGGCAACAAAGGCGCGAAGCCTTCACCGACAATCGGCGGCAATTCGGCGCCGACACAGTTCAGGATCGCCGCCTCCATCAATTCAAAGGGCACCGAGGTGGCTACGTGGAAAATTTCCCACTCATGCTCGGCATTCTTCAACAGGTACGCGTTATCCGGGTCCAGGCGTTGCTGCTGTTCGCTGCTCAGCACCAACACCGCGGCCCGCGCGACGATCAGCGGCCATAGCAGCTGCAACTCTTCGCGCTGCAACGGCGTGATCCGGTGGCACGCCTGGATCGCCGGCAGGATCGCGAACGGATCACCCTCGGCATGATGCAGCAGCGCCGCGCAGGTCACCGACAGGTCGGCAATGCGCCAGGTGCGCACCAGGTCGCCAAAATCGATCACGCCTTCAATCTGCCAATGCCGCTGGGCATCGCGCTGCCAGACCACGTTGTCATCGGTGATGTCCATGTGCACGGCTTGCCAGGGCAGGCGGTCGGCCAACGGCCGCAGACGCTGCCCGACCTGCTCCACCACGCGCTCCAGCCCGGCCCGGTGCGGGAGGTTTTCGAGGGTCGACAGCAAATGAGTGATCAGCTCAAGGGCATGGCGTGGGTCCCATTGCAGGGTACGTTCCAGGCCCGGATGCTCGAAGTCGGCCAGCGCCTGGCTCATCCGCCCGCAGAGTTCGCCGAAGCCTGCGATCACCTCGCGCCCCAGATGGGGCAGATGGGTCAGCGGCTGGCCGTCGATGTAGTCCAGCAACCGCAGGTGCACGGTTTGCCCGGCGACGGTCTCGGTCAGCAGTTCTTCGCCAGCAAGCGACGAGATCACCTTGGGCACCCGTACATCCGAATGTTCCTGCAGATGCTTGAGGGCCGCGTGCTGGGCCTGCAACTCGACGGCGGCGTAGTCGCCCCGGCAGATTTTCAGCACAAAGCGGCCACGCTCGCTGTCGATACGGTAGTTGAGGTCTTGCTGGCTGCCGAGGGACTGCAACGCCCCACCCAGGCCGTAATGCTGCTCAAGTAGCTGCGTCGCAGGCACAGGCCCGACTTGCGGGCATGGCAGGCTGGCGCGATGAATCAACGTGGCGAGCAACATGTGAAGACCCCTGGCTTTTTTATCAGGCGCTTATATCGCCATTGTTGACGGGGGTTACGCAACCCCCAGTCCCGCGCAGTGCCGTCAATCTGACTGTGGCCCCTTGCACCACCTGGCTCCACAACTCAAGCTATGCTCCATTCGCTTAATGTCTGTCTAAGGAAAAGGGCCTCCGACATGCGCATTCTCATCACCGGCGGCGCCGGATTCATCGGCTCCGCTCTGATCCGGCACCTGATTCAACACACCAAGCACGAAGTGCTCAACCTGGACAAATTGACCTACGCCGGCAATCTTGAGTCGCTGGCCAGCATCGCGAGCAACAGCCGCTACGAGTTCGTCCAGGCCGATATCATCGACCAGGCCACCGTCAGCGCCGTACTGGCGCGCTTTGAGCCCCACGCGATCATGCACCTGGCGGCCGAGTCTCATGTGGACCGTTCCATCGACGGCCCGTCGGATTTTATCCAGACCAATATCGTCGGTACCTACAGCCTGCTGGAGGCCGCACGCGGTTATTGGCAGAAGCTGGAAGAACCGGCCAAGAGCGCCTTCCGCTTCCACCACATCTCCACCGATGAAGTGTATGGCGACCTGCACGGCGTCGATGACCTGTTCACCGAAACCACGCCCTACGCCCCAAGCTCGCCGTATTCGGCCAGCAAGGCCGCATCCGATCACCTGGTACGCGCCTGGCAGCGCACTTACGGCCTGCCGGTGCTGTTGACCAATTGCTCGAACAACTACGGGCCGTTCCACTTTCCCGAGAAGCTGATTCCGCTGGTGATCCTCAACGCCCTCGCAGGTAAACCATTGCCGGTGTACGGCGACGGCCTGCAAGTGCGCGACTGGCTGTTCGTCGAAGACCACGCCCGCGCGCTGTTCAAAGTGGTGACTGAAGGTGTGGTAGGCGAGACCTACAACATCGGCGGCCATAACGAGCAGAAGAATATCGACGTAGTGCGCAGCATCTGCGGCCTGCTGGAAGAACTGGCACCACAACGCCCGGCGGGCGTGGAGAAATTCACTGACCTGATCACTTTCGTCAAGGATCGCCCGGGCCACGACCAGCGCTATGCGATCGACGCCAGCAAGATCGAACGCGAGCTGGGCTGGGTTCCGCAGGAAACCTTTGAAACCGGCCTGCGCAAAACCGTGCAGTGGTACCTCGATAACCTGGAATGGTGCCGCAGGGTCCAGGACGGCAGTTATCAAGGCGAACGACTGGGCAACACCGACTTTAAGGATCTGATCGCATGATGAAGGGAATCGTACTGGCCGGTGGCTCCGGCACGCGTTTACACCCCATTACCCTGGGCGTTTCCAAGCAACTGTTGCCGGTGTATGACAAGCCGATGATCTACTACCCGATCTCGGTGCTGATGCTGGCCGGGATCAAGGAAATCCTGGTGATCTCCACCCCGGTAGACCTGCCGCAATACCGCAACCTGTTGGGCGATGGCAGCCAGTTTGGCGTGCGGTTCACTTATGCGGAGCAGCCGTCCCCGGACGGCCTGGCCCAGGCGTTTTTGATTGGCGAAGAGTTTATCGGCGATGACCCGGTATGCCTGATCCTGGGCGACAACATCTTCCACGGCCAGCACTTCGGCGAACAACTGCGCACTGCTGCCGAACGCCCATCTGGCGCCACGGTATTCGGTTACTGGGTCAAGGACCCGGAGCGTTTCGGCGTGATCGACTTCGACAGCCAGGGCCGCGCGCTGTCCATCGAGGAAAAACCAGCCAAGCCAAAGTCGAGCTACGCGGTGACCGGCCTGTATTTCTACGACAACGACGTGATCAAGATCGCCAAGGCGGTCAAGCCATCGCCGCGCGGCGAATTGGAAATCACCGACGTCAACAACGCCTACCTCAATCGTGGCGACCTGCACGTGGAGCGCTTCGGCCGTGGTTTCGCCTGGCTCGACACCGGCACCCACGACAGCCTGCTGGAGGCCTCGACGTATGTGCAGACCATCGAGCACCGCCAGGGTTTGAAAGTGGCGTGCCTGGAAGAAATCGCCTACGAGAACGGCTGGATCGACCGTGACCACTTGCTGGAGCGGGCCAAGTACTTCGGCAAGACCGGCTACGGCCAATACCTGTATTCACTGGCCGGGGAGCAAAAATGAAGGTCACCGACACGGCGTTGCCAGGCGTATTGATCATCGAACCGAAAGTGTTCGGTGACGAGCGCGGCTTTTTCTACGAAAGCTTCAACGCCCGCGCCTTCGAAGAGGCCACCGGGCTCAAGCGTGATTTCGTGCAGGACAACCACTCGCGCTCGCAAAAAGGCGTGCTGCGCGGCCTGCATTACCAGCTCGAACATACCCAGGGCAAACTGGTGCGCGTCATCGCCGGCGAAGTGCTGGATGTGGCCGTCGACATCCGCCGCAGCTCGCCCAACTTCGGGCAATGGGTGGGCGTGAGGCTTAGCGCCGATAACCATCGCCAGTTGTGGGTACCGGAAGGTTTCGCCCACGGCTTTGTGGTGCTGAGCGACTACGCCGAGTTCCTCTACAAGACCACCGATTACTACCAGCCGAGCGCCGAGCGTTGCATCCTCTGGAACGACCCGACGCTGGCCATCGACTGGGAACTGACGGAGACGCCGCAACTGTCTGCCAAGGACCAGGCCGGGAAAAGCCTGCAAGAGGCCGACCTGTTCCCATGAAAATCCTTATCAGCGGCCAACATGGCCAAGTCTCCCGGGAGTTGCAACAGCGCCTCCGGGGCCTGGGCGAGTTGATCGTGCTGGGCCGCGACCAGCTTGACCTGACCCGTCCCGAGCAGGTCCGCGACCAAGTACGCGCCCATCGCCCGGGCCTGATCATCAACGCAGCCGCCCATACGGCCGTCGATCAAGCCGAGAGCGAGCCGGACGTGGCCTTCGCCATCAACGCCACCGCGCCCGGGATTTTCGCCGAGGAAGCCAAGGCACTGGGCATTCCGCTGATTCACTATTCCACCGACTACGTGTTCGACGGCAGCAAGGCCGCGCCCTACAACGAGGACGACGCAACCAACCCGCTGGGCGTCTATGGCGCAAGCAAGCTGGCGGGCGAACAGGCGATCGCGGCCATCGGCGGTGAACACCTGATCCTGCGCACCAGCTGGGTCTACTCGACCCACGGCAAGAACTTCCTGCTGACCATGCAACGCCTGCTGCAGGAAAAACCGCAGATGCGCATCGTCGCCGACCAGATCGGCGCGCCAACCTGGGCCGGGACCATCGCCAACAGCACCCGTGCGCTGATCGAGCGCTGGCAGGCGGGCCAGGCCGGGGATTGGGGTGTCTACCACCTGACGGCCCAGGGCGAGACCTCGTGGTTCGGCTTTGCCCAGGCCATCGGCGAGCAACTACGGGCCAACGGTCGTGCCTGCGCCGAGCTGGAAGCGATTCCCTCCAGCGCCTATCCAACGCCGGCCAGGCGCCCGCTGAACTCGCGCCTCGATTGCAGCCGCCTGCAACAGCAATGGCATGTCTCGCAACCGCAGTGGCATGACGCATTGCGCGAGTGTCTTGCCGAGCAGCACTAGGCATAATACGCCTGTACCCACAGGCGCACGACTCCCATGACTCCACCCCTTCCGCGAAGACCCCGCTGGCGCAGCCTGGCATTGCTGGCGCTATGCCTGGCACCGCTGTTGTGGCCGCTGGAGCACTTGGCCGAGCGTTATTACCGCAACGAACTGGCCGGCCAGAACCGCCAGACGCTGGACCTGTACGTCGCCAACCTGCTGGGCACCCTGCACCGCTACGAAGTGTTGCCACAAATCCTCGGTGACCTGCCGGCCCTGCGCACCGCCATCGACGCGCCTCACGTCAGCACCAACCTGGTCAATGCCAACCATCTGCTCAAGGACGTTGCCGCCCAGGCCGGGGTGGAAGTGATGTACCTGATGGACACCACCGGCAAGACCCTCGCCGCGTCCAACTGGGACAAGCAGGACAGCTTCGTCGGGCGTAATTTTTCCTTTCGCCCCTACTTCAGCGAAGCCATGGCCGGGCGCCTCGGGCGCTTCTTCGGCCTGGGCACCACCTCGGCCAAACGCGGTTACTTCTTCGCCGCCGCTGTGCGAGATGGTGACAAGATCATCGGCGTGCTGGTGGTGAAGGTCGACCTGGACCACACCGAAAGCCTGTGGGGCAACACACCCGAACAACTGCTGGTCACCGACCACAACGGCGTGGTGATCCTGACCTCGCGCCCGCAATGGCGCTTTCGCGCCACCCGGCCGCTGACGGATGAAGAACGCCGCGCCATCATCGCCATCCAGCCCTATCCGACCCGCGACCCGCAGCCGCTGAGCCTCAGCCCGACGGCGTGGGTGCGCCAATCCACCGACATCGCCGAAACCGGCTGGAAAGTCGAGATTCTCGCGCCACGCACCTTGATCAGCCGCCCGGTGCGCACCGTGGTCGCGGTGGGTGGCGCCGCCTTGCTGGTGCTGATGCTGTTGCTCGGGCTGATGATGCAGCGCCGTCGTCACTACCTGGAACGCATCGCCTTCGAAGCCAAGGCCCGTCGCGAACTGGAGATGCGCGTGATCGAGCGGACCAGCGACCTGGAAGGCCTCAACCGGCGCCTGAAACAGGAAGTGCTGGAGCGTGAACATGCCCAGCAGGAACTGGTGCGGGCTCAGGATGACCTAGTGCAGGCAGGCAAACTTTCCGCGCTGGGCACCATGTCGGCCAGCATCAGCCACGAGCTCAACCAACCGCTGGCGGCGATTCGCAGCTACGCGGAAAACGCCGGGATTTTGCTCGACCATGAGCGCACCGACGACGCCCGTGGCAACCTCAAGCTGATCAGCGAGTTGACCGGGCGCATGGCTTCGATCATCGCCCACTTGCGCGCCTTCGCCCGGCGCGACCGGCATGCGCCGGAAAGCGTGGCCCTGCAACCGGCCCTGGACGATGCCCTGGCGCTGCTGGCCAAGCGGCGGCGGGCGATGGAAGTGGAACTGATCCGCGACCTGCCCGAGGCCACCTTGTGGGTGGCGGCCGGCGAAACCCGCCTGCGCCAGGTGCTGGGCAACCTGCTGGCCAACGCTCTGGACGCCCTGACCGAAAAAGGCCCGCCGCGCAAACTCTGGCTGAGTGCCCAAACCACCGAACAGGGCGTCAACCTGTACATTCGCGACAACGGCCCGGGTTTCTGCATGGAAGCCCTGGGCCGCGCCAGCGAGCCCTTCTACACCACCAAGACCCGCACCCAGGGCCTGGGGTTGGGCCTGGCGATCTGCGACACCCTGATGCGCGCCTTTGGCGGTGAACTGTTGTTCGCCAACCACAAGGAAGGCGGCGCACTGTTAACCTTGAAACTGCGCGCCGGAGCACCGGGTGTCAGTCTGCAACCGTCCGAGGACCGCAGTGTATGAGTATCGATAACCAGATTCAGGTGGTGTTGATCGACGATGATCCACACCTGCGTCAGGCCCTCTGCCAGACCCTGGACCTGGCCGGGCTGAAAGTCCTGACCCTCGGCGAAGCCCAGGGCCTGACCGCGCGCCTGTCCCGGGATTGGCCGGGGGTTGTGGTGAGCGACATCCGCATGCCCGGCATGGACGGCCTGGAACTGTTGAAGGAACTCCACGCCCAGGACCCGGAGCTGCCGGTACTGCTGATCACCGGCCACGGCGACGTGCCACTGGCGGTGCAGGCGATGCGCACCGGCGCCTATGACTTCCTGGAAAAACCCTTCGCCAGCGACGCCCTGCTCGACAGCGTGCGCCGCGCCCTGGCCCTGCGCCGCCTGGTGCTGGACAACCGCAGCCTGCGCCTGGCCCTGAGCGACCGTCAGCAATTGAGTACGCGCCTGGTGGGCCACTCCCCGCAAATGCTGCGCCTGCGCGAGCAGATTGGCGCGCTGGCGGCGACCAAGGCTGATGTGCTGATCCTCGGTGAAACCGGTGCCGGCAAGGAAGTGGTAGCGCGTGCGCTGCACGATCTGTCGAACCGCCGCAGCGGCCCGTTTGTGGCGATCAACGCCGGCGCCCTGGCCGAGTCGGTGGTGGAAAGCGAGTTGTTCGGGCATGAGCCAGGGGCCTTTACCGGCGCCCAGAAGCGGCGCATCGGCAAATTCGAATTCGCCAACGGCGGCACGCTGTTTCTCGACGAAATCGAAAGCATGAGCCTGGATGTGCAGGTCAAGCTGCTGCGGCTGTTGCAGGAGCGTGTGGTGGAGCGTCTGGGGGGCAACCAGCTGATCCCGCTGGATATCCGCATCATCGCCGCCACCAAGGAAGACCTGCGCCAGTCCGCCGACCAGGGGCGCTTCCGGGCGGACTTGTATTACCGCCTCAACGTTGCGCCGCTGCGCATTCCACCGCTGCGCGAACGGGGTGAGGATGCGCTGATGCTGTTCCAGCACTTTGCCGACGAAGCCAGCACGCGCCACGGGCTACCGATGAAAGAGCTGCAACCGGGCCAGCGCGCGCTGTTGTTGCGTCACAGCTGGCCGGGCAATGTCCGCGAGCTGCAAAACGCCGCCGAGCGTTTCGCCCTGGGCCTCGAACTGGCGCTGGACAGCACCCCGGACAGCCCCTCGCCGGGGATCCTCACCAGCACGCCCGGCGGCTTGAGCGAACAGGTCGAACAGTTTGAAAAAAGCCTGATCGCCGCCGAACTGGCGCGCACCCACAATTCCATGCGCAGCCTCGCCGAGGCATTGGGCGTGCCGCGTAAAACCCTGCACGACAAACTGCGCAAGCACGGGCTGAACTTCGCTGACAGCGGCAACAGTCACGCTGACGACGAATGACCCTTTTCCCCCTGCCACGAGGCCACCATGAGTCGCGATAGCCGTTACCTGGAATCGATCCTTCACCACGACATTCCCCTGACCCGGGAAATGGGCCTCAAGGTTATCGACTGGCAGGACCGGCAGCTGCAACTGCGCTTGCCGCTCGACGCCAACATCAACCACAAGAGCACCATGTTTGGCGGCAGCCTGTATTGCGGCGCCGTGCTGGCAGGTTGGGGCTGGCTGCATTTGCAGTTGCGTGAGGAAGGGATTGAAGACGGGCATATCGTGATTCAGGAAGGGCAGATCAGTTATCCGCTGCCGGTGACCACCGATGCGACGGCGATTTGCCAGGCACCTGATGACAAGGTGTGGAAGCGATTCGTCGCCACCTACAAGCGTTATGGCCGGGCGCGCTTGGCGCTGGAGACATGGATCGTCAACGAGGGCAGTGAAGAGCGGGCCGTGGCCTTTACCGGGCAGTACGTCCTGCACACATAACAAATGTGGGAGCGGGCTTGCTCGCGAAAGCGGTGGATCAGCCAATACATCTGGTGACTGACACACTGCCTTCGCGAGCAAGCCCGCTCCCACATTTTTGATCGGCGCTGTGTTTAAGAACGGGCCAGAGTCAGCAACCGCTCACGCCATTCAGCCTTGGCCGGCAGTGCCAAAAAGAACGGATTCAACAGCGATTCCCGCGCCGGGTAACTGAACGGCTGCCCATTCAATTCCAGCACTTCACCGCCCGCTCCTTCCAGCACACCCTGTGCCGCAGCGGTGTCCCACTGCGAGGTGGGCGCCAGGCGCGGGTAGCAATCGGCGCTGCCTTCGGCCAACAGGCAGAACTTCAGCGAACTGCCGATATTGGCCAGCTTCAGCTCGCCCAATCCGGCACTCAAGCCAGCGAGCAAGCGATCCTGTTCAGGGCTCGTATGGCGACGACTGGCAACCACGGTAAATGCTTCACCGCTCGCCGGGGTCTGGCGCACCTGGATTTGCTTGGGCGCAGCACCTACATCGGAACGCCAGGCACCCAGCCCGGCCCCCCCGAAGTAGCACCGACCGCTGGTAGGCATCGACACCACACCGAACACCACGCGGCCTTTTTCGATCAGCGCGATGTTGACGGTGAACTCCTCGCTGCCGGAGATGAATTCCTTGGTGCCATCCAGCGGGTCCACCAGCCACCAGCGCTGCCAACCGGCGCGCACGCTCTGGTCAATGTCCGCGTCTTCCTCCGAGAGCACCGGAATGCTCGGGTCCAGGGCAGTCAGCCCGGCGAGGATCAAGTGATGGGCAGCCAAGTCGGCGGCAGTGACCGGTGAATCATCGGTCTTGGTGGTGACGGCAACATCGGCGCGCCAATACGGCAGGATGACCTCGCCAGCCTGGCGGGCCAATTCGATCGCGGGGGCAATAAACGGGTGACCCAGGAACAGTTCGCTCATGGCTGGAACGCTCCACGTTGAGTCAACAGGTCGCGTACCAGGTACAGCGCGGCCAACGCGCGGCCCTCGCTGAACTGCTCGTTCTGCGCCAACTGCGAGAGCTCCCGCAGGTTGACCCGGTCGACGCGCATCGGCTCGGGCTCGTCGCCTTCCAGGCGCTCTTCATACAGTTCGGTGGCCAGCACCACCTGGATTTTCTGGCTCATGTAGCCGGGGGACAGCGACAGCTCGGTGATGTGCTCCAACTGGCGGGCGCCGAAACCGGCTTCTTCCTTGAGCTCACGGTCGGCTGCCGCCAACACGTCTTCGCCCGGTTCGATCAGGCCCTTGGGCAGTGACAGTTCATACTCATCGGTGCCGCCGCAATATTCTTCGATCAGCAACGCATGGTCCGAGTCGATCATCGCCACGATCATCACCGCGCCATATCCGGCACCCCTGCCCACCAGGCGCTCGTAGGTCCGCTCCACGCCATTGGAAAAGCGCAATTGCACTTCCTCCACGCGGAACAAACGGCTACTGGCGACTATTTCGCGGGCGAGGACGGTGGGTTTCTGGCGCATGAGCGGCTCCTTGGCGTGATCGGGTTACTATACCGTGGCTTTTCCGATTGTCTGTGTCGGATATCTTTTCTTACATGAGTGTTCTTTATGCCTCCATTGCCCTGGCACGCCATCGACACCGTCCTGCTGGACATGGACGGCACCTTGCTCGACCTGCACTTCGACAACCATTTCTGGATGGAGCACCTGCCCCAGCGCTATGCCGAGTTGCATGGTGTGAGCCGGGCCATGGCCGAGATGGAGCTGCAGCCGCTGTTCGAGCGTAACGCCGGACAGTTGCAATGGTATTGCCTGGATTTCTGGAGCGCCGAACTCAAGATCCCGGTGCGCGAGCTCAAGCTGGAAACCGCGCACCTGATTGCCTTGCGCCCGGATGCCGACACCTTCCTGGCGGCGATCAAACAGGCGGGCAAGCGGGTGATCCTGATCACCAACGCCCATCGGGATTCGCTGTCGTTGAAGCTGGAACGCATCGAGTTGGCGCCTTATTTCGAGCGACTGATCAGCTCCCATGACTATGGTTTCGCCAAGGAAAACCCGCAGTTCTGGGACGCCCTGCACGCCGACATCGCCTTCGACCCGGCCCGCAGCCTGTTTATCGACGACACCTTGCCGATCCTGCGCAGCGCCCGGGATTTTGGCGTGGGGCACTTGCTGGCGGTGAAGGAACCGGACAGCCGGAAGGGGCCCAAGGACACGGCGGAGTTTGCAGCGGTTGAGGATTACCGGGACTTGATCGTAGGTTTGTAACAACGCTGAAGGTCCAATGTGGGAGCGGGCTTGCTCGCGAATACGGTGTGTCAGCCACTGAATATATTGACTGATCCACCGCTTTCGCGAGCAAACCCGCTCCCACATTGGGTCCGCGGATTACTCAGGAATACGCAGCGTCTGCCCTGGGTAGATTTTGTCCGGATGGGACAGCAGCGGCTTGTTGGCTTCGAAGATTTTGTTGTACTGGTTGGCGTTGCCATACACCGCCAGCGAAATCGCGCTCAGGGTGTCGCCCTTTTTCACCACGACAAAGCGGGCCGCCGCGACAGCAGGACCGGAAACGGTGATCTGGTCATCAACACTCGCAACGCCGGCGATGTTGCCCAGCGCCAGCAATATCTTCTCTTTCTCTTCCTGGCTGGCGACTTCACCTGTCACGGTCACCTTGTCACCGTCGACGGTGGTTTGCACATTGGGGTTACCCAATCCAACCTTGGCCACGTGCTCTTTTAACTGCTCGCTCGCGTTGGCATTACCCGGTGTCAACAGGTCAATCAACTTCTCGCCTGCTTCCTTAACAAAGCTTAAAAGACTCATGGTGCGCTCTCCTTGGGATTTAATTTCCAGATGCCAAAGACTAGACCAGTCCTACAGAATTGGGTTCCAGCCTGACCAAAGACCCAAACACGCTAGAATCCCACCGCATTGGAATAAGCCCGGAGCGAAGATGGACATCAAACAGCTGAAATTCCTCATCGCCCTCGACGAAACCCGTCACTTCGGCCAGGCGGCGGCGCGCTGCCATATCACCCAGCCGACCCTGTCGATGCGCCTGCGCAGCCTGGAGGAAGAGCTGCAGTTGCCGCTGGTCAATCGCGGGCAGCGCTTCGAAGGCTTTACCGCCCCCGGCGAACGCGTGCTGGCCTGGGCACGCACGGTGCTGGCGGCCTATGACGGCTTGCAGGCCGAGGCCGCTGCGTGTCGCGGCAACCTGGTAGGCACGTTGCGCCTGGGGGTGGTGCCGTTGTCGAGCTTCGATCCGCTGGCGTTGATGCAGAAGCTGCACAAGGAACACCCCAGCCTGCGCTTTGAGTTGTCCGCGTTAAGCTCCGAGCAAATCCTTGAACAACTTGCCAGCAACCGCCTGGACCTCGGTGTGTCGTACCTCGAGCGCCTGGACGCCGAACGTTTCGACTCCCTGGCCCTGGGCGAAACCCGCATGGGCCTGCTGTACGACCAACGGTTCTTCAGCTTCGGCGACAAGCCCCTGAGTTGGGAGGCGCTGATCGAACTGCCCTTGGGCATGCTCACCAGCGGCATGCACTTTCGCCAGTCCATCGACCATAACTTCCACAGCCGTGGCCTCAACCCGCAGCCGCTGTTGCAGACCGATGCCGTCCATCAATTGTTACAAGCGGTGCACGGCGGCCTGTGTTGCGCGGTGATGCCACTGGACGGCGGCCTCGACGCCCTCACCGAGCACCTGCGCCTGCAACCCATTGAAGATGCTCAAACTTTGGCTCGCCTGGGGTTAATCATGCGCCGCAGTGCACCCCGTTCGGCCTTGGCGGAAGCGTGTTTTGCGCTATACCAGAAATCGCTGATCGAGACCTGATCGACGGCATCTATCGGTAGATCAGTACTGACGATTAGACGCGACCCTTTGTCGCGCCTAGTCTTACAGCTGAATACTCCCGGTGGTAATGCCCAATGAACGCCCAGCGCCCAGTCTGCGCGGCGCCCGCCCTCGAAACGCCCGCGCCCGCCGCCAGCCAGAGCTACCAGTTTTGTAATCTCGAACACACCGAATCGGCCAGCACCGCGCTTGCCGAGGAAGTCGCGTTGGCGATTGCCTATAACGACATCAGCCAGGCGGTGATGCTGGTGACGCCGACCGACCTTGAAGACTTTATCGTCGGATTCAGCATCGGTAGCGGCATTATCGAAGACGTTAGCGACATTTATGACCTGAAAATCAGCGGTTCGGGCTCGACCCAATACGCTCAGGTGCAGATTTCCAGCCGCGCGTTCTGGAATATGAAGCAGCAGCGCCGGCAACTCGCCGGCACCAGTGGCTGTGGGCTGTGCGGCGTAGAAGCCGTGGAGCAGGCGCTGCCCAACCTCAAGGTGTTGCCCGGCGCGCCGTTGCCGCCTGCCGAATGGCTGGATGGCCTGCGCCAGCGCATCAGCGCGTTCCAACCGCTGGGCCAGTACAGCGGCGCGGTGCATGCGGCGGTGTTCATGAACAACCAGGGCGAATTGCTGCTGGGCCGTGAAGACATCGGCCGGCATAACGCCCTCGACAAGCTGATCGGTGCGCTGATCCGCCAAAAGATTCCGACCGACGGCGGCCTGGCGATTGTTACCAGTCGCTGCAGCCTCGAACTGATCCAGAAAGTCCTGCGTGCAGGCATCCAGACCCTGGTCAGCCTGTCGTCGCCCACCGGCCTGGCCCTGCAATGGGCTCGCCGGCACAACCTCAATCTCATCCACCTGCCGCAGAAAAGTGCGCCGCGGGTCTATAGCCCTGCGATGGAGAATCAAGCGTGAGTAATCATCATCAAGCCGACGACAAACCCACCCCGCGCTACAAGCCTTATAAAGGCCCGGCGGGTGGTTGGGGCGCACTGATCAGCGTGGCGCAGGCCTGGCTGACCAGCGACAACGCGCTGAAAAACATCCGCATGATGCTCAAGACCAACCAGAACGGCGGCTTCGACTGCCCGGGCTGCGCCTGGGGCGACTCGCCGGAAAGCGGCATGGTCAAGTTCTGCGAGAACGGTGCCAAGGCGGTCAACTGGGAAGCCACCAAGCGCCGGGTCGACGCGGCATTCTTCGCCAAGCACAGCGTCAGCGCGCTGCTGGAGCAGAGCGACTACTGGCTTGAGTATCAGGGCCGCCTGACCGAGCCGATGAGCTACGACGCCGAAACCGACCGTTACAAACCTATCAGCTGGGAATCGGCTTTCGACTTGATCGGCAAGCACCTCAATGCGCTGCCAAACCCGGACATGGCCGAGTTCTATACCTCGGGCCGGGCCAGCAACGAAGCGGCTTACCTGTATCAACTGTTTGTGCGCGCCTACGGCACCAACAACTTCCCGGACTGCTCGAACATGTGCCACGAAGCCAGCGGCGTCGCCCTGGCGCAAAGCGTGGGCGTGGGCAAAGGCACCGTGACCTTCGATGACTTCGAGCATGCGGACGCGATTTTCGTCTGGGGCCAGAACCCCGGCACCAACCACCCACGCATGCTGGAGCCACTGCGCGAAGCGGTAAAACGCGGCGCCCAGGTGGTGTGCATCAACCCGCTGAAAGAGCGTGGCCTGGAACGCTTCCAGCACCCGCAACACCCGCTGGAAATGCTCACCAACGGCGACAAGCCAACCAACACCGCCTACTTCCGCCCGGCGCTGGGAGGCGACATGGCCATCCTGCGGGGCATGGCCAAGTTCCTGCTGCTGTGGGAACGCCAGGCCCAGGCCGAAGGCAAGGAGGCCGTGTTCGACCACGACTTCCTCAACGAACACACCGCCAACGTGCTGGATTACCTGGGCAAGATCGACGACACCTCATGGGATGAAATCGTCGAGCAGTCCGGCCTGACCCTGTTGGAGATCGAGCAAGCGGCGCGCATGTACGCCAAAGGCAAGAACGTGATCATGTGCTGGGCGATGGGCATCACCCAGCATCGCCACTCGGTGCCGACCATCCAGGAAATCGCCAACCTGATGCTGCTGCGCGGCAACATCGGCCGCCCGGGCGCGGGCCTGTGCCCGGTACGTGGCCACAGTAACGTGCAGGGCGACCGCACCATGGGCATCAACGAACGCCCGCCGGTGGCGTTCCTCGATGCCCTGGAGCGTCGTTTCCAGTTCCAGGTGCCGCGCGATAACGGCCACAACGTGGTGGAAGCGATTCACGCCATGCTCGAAGGCCGCTCCAAGGTCTTTATCGGCCTGGGCGGCAACTTCGCCCAAGCCACCCCGGACAGCCCACGCACCTTTGAAGCACTGCGCAATTGCGACCTGACCGTACAGATCAGCACCAAGCTCAACCGCAGCCACCTGATGCATGGCAAGAACGCGCTGATCCTGCCATGCCTGGGCCGCACCGACATCGACATCCAGGCCGAAGGTCCGCAAGCCGTGACCGTTGAAGACTCATTCAGCATGGTCCACGCCTCCAACGGCCAACTGCAGCCGCTGTCGAAACAGATGAAATCCGAGCCTGCGATTCTAGCGGGCATTGCCGCCGCCACCCTGGGCAGCAAGCCGGTGGACTGGAACTGGCTGGTGGCCGATTACGACCGTATTCGCGACCTGATCGCCGACACCATTCCGGGCTTCAAGGACTTCAACGAGCGCCTGAAAAACCCGGGCGGTTTCTACCTGGGCAACTCGGCTGGCGCCCGTCGCTGGAACACCCCGTCGGGCCGCGCCAACTTCCGCCCGAACATCCTGCCCAAGGACCTGGTGCACGAACGCACCCGCAACACCGGGCAATTGCCGGACCTGATCATGCAGTCGATGCGCTCCCACGATCAGTACAACACCACCATCTATGGCCTGGACGACCGCTATCGTGGGGTCAAGGGCCAGCGGGATGTGTTGTTCGTCAATGAAGCCGACATCATCCGCCTGGGCTTCAAGCCGGGGCAGAAGGCTGACATCGTGTCGATCTGGGACGACGGCCGTGAGCGTCGGGTGAAGGGCTTTACCTTGCTGGCATTTGATATTCCGGCGGGGCAGGCTGCGGCTTATTACCCGGAAGTGAATCCGCTGGTGCCGCTGGAAAGCACGGGGGATGGCAGCCATACGCCAACGTCGAAGTTTGTAGCGATCCGCCTGGAAGCAGCGAGTGCAACCGGCTTGATCATGGCGAAGTCGGCCTAAGCGACACCTCGCCACAGACAGCACCCGAGTTTCTTACGGGCACAAAAAAGGCCGCTTTTGCATAAAAGCGGCCGTTCCGAAGTAACTAAAGACTCGCAAAACTCACTTAAGTTCCTCATACAAAACAGTAACTTAGAGAATTGTATACAACCCATACCACTGGTCGGGTTTCGATTGTCACCGTCTCGATACAACCTCAGGATCGCGCCGTCATCCTCTTGAGGTTCCTCTATGAAGTTCTCCTCGATTCTCTTGTTGTCCCTTGGCCTGGTCAGTGGCGCAGCCATGGCCGGTGGCACCACCGAAGCCGGTGTGGGCGGCGCATTGGGCGGGGTTCTAGGTTCTGTCGTAGGTCAGCAGTTGGGCGGTAACACTGGTTCAGCCATCGGTGCGGCTCTTGGCGGCGCAGGCGGCAGTGCGGTGGGCGCAGACAAGCGCAGCCGCGGTGAAGCAGCCATTGGCGGCGCATTGGGCGCGGCCGGCGGCAACGTGGTGGGTCGCAGTGTCGGCGGCAGCACCGGCAGCCTGATCGGCGCAGCAGCCGGCGGTGGCGCCGGTGGTGCACTGGGCAACTACATGGGCAACAAGAGCGATGACGATGATCGTCGTTACCGTGGGCGCGATAACCGCCGTTATGACCGCGATGACCATCGCGGGCGCGGCCATGCTTATGGGCATCGCAAAAACAAGCATCACTATCGCCACCACCGGTAACGCGCGAATCGAAAGAACACAGCGGATTTAATGTGGGAGCGGGCTTGCTCGCGAAGGCGTTGTATCAGCCGATACATCCGGCGACTGATCCACCGCCTTCGCGAGCAAGCCCGCTCCCACATTTGATTTTCATTGCTTCGCAGATCGTATTCAGATCACCAATCGCTGTAACACCTCGCGCAACATCCCCGGGATCGTCACCGGCTGGTTCGACGCCCGATCCACAAACACATGCACAAACCTCCCCGCAGCACAGGCATCTTCTTCTCCCGCCTTGAACACCGCCAACTCATACTGCACCGAACTGTTGCCCAACTTGCCCACCCGCAGGCCGATCTCGATGCGGTCCGGAAAGGCAATCGAGGCGAAGTAGTCGCACGCCGAACTCACCACAAACCCAACCACTTCGCCGTCATGAATATCCAACCCGCCCTGCTCGATCAGGTAGGTATTCACCGCGGTGTCGAAGAAGCTGTAGTAGGTGACGTTATTCACATGGCCATATACATCGTTGTCGTGCCAGCGCGTGATGATCGGCTGGAAGTGGCGGTAATCGGCGCGTTGTGGCATGGCGTTGGTCATCGGTAAAACCCGGGCAGGAGGAGGCTCTCTTGATACTGGGTTCAAGCACTACCCGCAAGCCTAGGTTGGGCTTTGCTCAATCGTTTGCTGGACGCACGCCATACGCTTGAGCGCTTGATCCGTCTCGGCCGATTGCTGCAGGCACTGGCGATAGGCGGTGATATAGGTCTCGACTGCAGCGCTGGCCTGCTGCGGCGTGACCCGCGCCAGATACTCCACGAACGAACGCCGGCCGATCTGGAAGTGTTGGTAATCCAGCGGAAAATCCCAATAACCACCCCAGGTCAAAAAGCCGTGTTCGGCGAACAGGTCAATCACCTCTTCTGCCCGGCCAGGGCGCGCCGGCTTGCCGGGGCGGGCATCCAGGCGGTTAACGGCATTTGCGGTACTTGCCCTGGGCTCAACAGTGGCCTGGCCGGTGAATTCACCTCGCGGGTTACGCCCGAACAAAACGAATGGGTTTTGCAGAGGGTTAAGGTCGATTGCGGCGCCATAGGCGTGCAGCGACCACCCCGAAGCGCCACTGACCTGGCGCCCATTAAAACCACTGGTATTGTTGCGGGCCATCGAGACCTTGTCGTTGCCTCGATAGGTTTCCAGCCTGACAGCCTGATGCACCGGGAACCGACGTTGCAGCAACTGCCTGAAGATCTCCTCCACATGGGGTGCGATGGCATCCAGCACCACGAGCTGCCCGTTGTTATGCAGCACTCCGCCAAAGTCCACATAGCTGAACGTCACCCGCGCCAGGCGTGCGCAGGGCAATGGATTGGCGGCGGTGATGGTGTTGCGAAGCTGCATCTGCCGACAGTCATTCACGCTCAACGGGATGACCGAGGCCAGCGTGCCTTGTGCGACCAGCAACCCGGCGAACAGCAAGACGCCGGGGACAACACCACGAGAAAAACCAAAAGCCATGGGCAATTCCTTTGCAGAAGAAGTGAAGCGTCAAACCTTCTCACCTGCGGGCACGGTCCGGCTGTCGGCGGCGTCTGCCACTGGAAGGGAAAGCGCGACCTTCCAGACCGGAAATCAGAGTGCCTCCAACCCTGCCTCCGCCCATTCACGAACCTCTGCATAGGGATACTCCTCCAGTACCGCGAAACCTGGAATCCCTCGTGCCTTCAGCTTGGTAAACAACGGCACGCTGAGACCGCATAAAAACCGTGTCAGCCGCTCCGTGCTCGGCAATTCGCCGCTGTATTCATGGTGGCTGTGGATAAATTCACCGCACAGCGCGAGAAAGTTTTTATCCACAAGCGGCGGCAAGCTCGGCGGCGCCGGCAAGTGGGCGACGTGACCGTGGCACACCGAGCAGTGCCCGCACTGCCGGGGCGCGTTTTCATCGCCGAAATAGTGCGCCAGGCGGTAACCCAGGCACTCCTGTGTCGCGAACAGATCCAGCATGGCGTGAATTCGCGCCACCTCCGTCACCTCATGCTGCTTGAAGCCTGTGTATAACTCCGTGCTCAGCGCCTGTGGATCGAAGTCGGTATTCAGCAGGGCGTAAACCTCGGTCATCTGCCGGCTTTCCATCTCGATCAGGCCTTGTTCCTGAAAGTAATCCAGGGCCTTCACCACCCGGCTGCGCTCGGCCTGGTGCTGTTGATACAGCGCGTCGAAGTCCACCGTCGCCCAGGTTTTCGCCCGTTTGCAGACCTGGATAATCGCTGCGACAAACTGCTGCCGCTCGCCGGCAAAACGCGCCAGCAATGCCTCTGGTTCAATCAAATACTTGAAGCGGTATTCGGCATAAAACGCGTAGCGCGGCGCGATCACACCCTTGAGTTCAAGCTGCACGAGCAAGGTCTTCAGCGGTAGTTCACGGATGTTGCTGTGGTCCGACAGTGAGCGGAGCATAAACTCCCACTGTCCATCGGCACGGACCGCCTGTATTTCCTCCAGGACTCGGCGAATACCTTCCTGTTCCGGCGTATCGCCGTACACAAAGTTTTCCAGGATATTCAGGCTGTCGCGGTTGGCCAGAACCAGACACTCAGACGGCTGCCCGTCACGCCCGGCACGGCCGATTTCCTGGCTGTAGTTCTCGATGGATTTGGGCAGGTCGAAGTGCACCACGTTGCGGATATCGCTTTTGTCGATGCCCATGCCGAAGGCAATGGTGGCGACGATGCAGTTGGACTGCCCGCCCATGAATCGCTTCTGAATGGCCTCCCGCTTATCGTGAGCCAGGCCCGCGTGATAAGCCTCGGCCTGGATTCCATTGCGATTCAAATGCTCGGCAATCTGCTCCGCGGTTTTTTGCAGCGTGACGTAGACGATGCTTGGCTGATTGGCTCGCTCCTGCATCCACGTCACCAGCCGTCGTCGCTTGTCCTGGCCACTGACGGGCTCAACCAGCAGGTTGAGGTTGGAGCGGTAGAAGCCGGTGGTGATCACATCGTCAGGTGCAATGGCGAACTTGGCCTGCATGTCGGCGATCACCTTGGGCGTCGCCGTGGCGGTCAGCAGCAGCGCCTGGGGGATGCGGAACTGGCGTTGGTAATCCGGCAGCTTCAGGTAGTCCGGGCGAAAGTTATGGCCCCATTCGGAAATGCAGTGAGCCTCATCCACCACCAGCAGCGAGATCGGCACGCTTTGCAGGAAGTTGCGAAAGCGCTCGTTCTTCAAGCGCTCCACGGAAACCATCAGGATCTTCAGCTCGCCCGAACGCGCCCGGGCCATGACGTCATTGGCATCATCGCGGCTCTGGGCCGAGTCGATGCTGCCCGCCGAGATACCGTGGCGCTGCAGGAAACCCAACTGGTCCTGCATCAGCGCCAGCAACGGCGACACCACCAGCGTCAGGTGCGGCAGCAACACAGCGGAAAGTTGATAACACAGGGACTTGCCGGAACCGGTGGGGAAAATTGCCGCCGCCGAACGGCCGGCCAGCACGGCACTGACCACCGCCTCCTGGCCCAAACGAAACTGTGGATAACCGAAGACCTGTTGGAGGGTGTTGTGCATAAGCTGTCACTCCATTGACCGCTGAACGAGCCCAAAACATAGACCAGCGCATTCAGCGAATCGAGAAAGGTCGCAAGGAAAAAAGAGTCTGGATGATACACAGCCTGGGAAGTGGAGTAGGCACCCGTAAGAATCGTTCCAACCTTACGCGGGACGCATCTCGAAACTCATTGCGCTACAATCAACCTTCGCACCGAGAGGACGCTGTCATGGCCGAACTGACGTTTGAGCAAAAGCAGGATCACTACGACAAGATCCGTCGTTCCAACTACCTCGCCAGCCTGCGCCTGGAAGGGTTCGACACCCAGCCCGCCGACGTCGACAAACCCCTGCCGACCCGCGAAGCCGTCCTCGCCAAGTACCGCAACACCCCACGCTGATGCTCGACAAATATGGCGTGGGCCAGGACCCGTACTGCTACCCCGGTAGCAGCGTCCTGCGTAACCGCCTCGATTTGTTCGACGAAGAACGCCTGCACCAGGCCGAGCGGGAACTGTCTGAAATCGCTGTCGGCAGCCTTCCGCTGTATCCCCCGCCCTACGACCTGGAACGCCTGCAACACATCCACCGCACCCTGTTCGCAGACATTTACGAATGGGCCGGGGAACTGCGTACGGTCAACATCCAGAAAGGCGACACGCTGTTCTGCACACCGGAGCGTATCCCGCCTGAGGCGAGCAAGATCATCCAGCACATGGCGCAGGCGAACTGGTTTGTCGGGGTGACGCAGGCGGAGTTGGTGACGCAAGTCGCCGAAGCTTATGGCGACCTCAACGTGATCCACCCGTTTCGCGAAGGGAATGGCCGGGCGCAGCGGATTCTGTTCGAGCAGATCATCGTGAATGCCGGGTTTTCAGTGAACTGGTGGCTGGTGAAGAACGCAGCGTGGATACCGGCGAACATTGATGCGGTGGCGTGTGATTATCGGGGGTTGGAGGCGATTTTCGAGCGGTGTATCAGCACCCCGCGCTAGCCCCGATCGTTCCCTACGCTCCGCGTGGGAATGCCGCCAGGGACGCTCCGCGTCCCGTCATCCGCGCACGACCCAAGCCATGAACACTGGTGACGCGGAGCGTCACGGGATGCATTCCCACGCGGAGCGTGGGAACGATCAAATGTGGGAGCTGGCTTGCCTGCGATAGCGGAGTGTCAGACAACACCTTTACCACTGAAACACCGCCATCGCGGGCAAGCCCGCCTCCCACATTTGACCAGTTTCGTTTGAAGGATCGCGGTGCCATCGATAAAGTCGGTCGCCTCCACCCACTCTCGCGTAACCACCATGAACCTGGCCCCCAACTTCCCCGAAGACATCGCGATGCAGCAGCTCCTGCAACTGCTGCATGAAGAAATTGGCCTGCCCGAACATAAGACGTTGCGCCTTGAAACCGCCATCAACCTCGAACTGGGCTGCGACGGCACCGAAGCCAATCAATTGATGGAAGCTCTGGAGCAAGACTTCGCTGTCGACTTGAACGACTACGACGCTTATCGTTATTTCCAACCTCCCGTCTTCGATGTCTTCCTGAAGCACAGAGCCAAAGGCCGCGGCGACAAAATCCCGCTGACCATCGGCATGCTTTACCTGGCTATCAAGGCCCAACGCTGGGACACGCAAACCCTGGAAAACCTGTAGGAGCGAGCTTGCTCGCGAAAAACCTGAGAGCGCCGCGTTCCCCCTGAAAGCCCGCATTATCGTTAACGACCTTCGCGAGCAAGCTCGCACCTACAACCAAGGACCTTACATGGACGTACTAATGGGCCTGCTGGCCGCCCTGCTCTGGGGCGGCACGGACTTCCTCGTGGGCCTCAACGCCCGAGCTGTCGGCGTCAAACGCGCGGTGTACTTCGGCCAGGCGCTGGGCTTCCTGATCATGACCCTGCTGCTGGTCATATTCCCGGCCTTCCTCGTCAAATCCCTCGCGGCGCCTTTGAGTGTGTGGCTCCTGGGAGCCGCAGCAGCCCTGCTGACCGTCTCCGGCGCCCTTGCGCTGTCCAAGGCCTTCTCGCTGGGCAAAGCGGCCATTGTCGCGCCGCTGGTGACGTCCTACGGTGTCGTGACTACTTTGCTGTCATGGGCCAGCGGCGAACACATCAGCCTGATCCAACTTGGCTGCATCGCTCTCTGCGTAATTGGCGTGATCCTGTCCAGCATTCACAAGGACAATGGCGTCCCTCACAACAGTTCCAGCCGCTCAATCGCCTACGCGATGCTCGCAGCGTTGCTCTACGGCACAAGCTTTTGGGTGCAGGGCCGCTACACCCTGCCGACGCTTGGCCCGGTCACGATGCTTTGGCTTGGGTATTTGGTTGGCCTGTGCGTCCTGGTGTTGATGGTGCTTAAGATCAAAGACGGCCTGAAAATCCCACCGCTGAAAAACTGCGCAACGCTGACCAGCGCGAGCCTGATGAACCTGGGTGGGTTCTCGGCGTTCTCGTGGGGTGCAATGGCGGGGTCGGTTTCCGTGGTGACGGTGATCAGCACCCTGTCCGGTGGGATCGCCGCGATTCTGGGGTTTGTGTTTTTCAAGGAGCGGCTGTCAGCGGTGCAAGTGACCGGTGTGGTGCTGGTGTTAGTGGGAGCCGTGGTTCTGCACCTCGTCGACTGATCCTTCGCCCACAAAAAAGCCGCCCACTAGGGGCGGCTTTTTCACAACGGCCGAATCTTACAACTTCGGACCCGCAGCCTTGATCGCATCGCTCACTTCAAACTTCTTGAAGTTCTCGATGAACAGACCCGCCAGCGCTTTCGCCGCTTCATCGTAGGCAGCCTTGTCAGCCCAGGTGTTACGTGGGTTCAACAGGCCAGTCTCGACGCCCGGTACAGCCAATGGCACGTCCAGGTTGATGGTGTCCAGGTGCTCGGTCTCGGCACCAATCAACGCACCGCTCTGGATCGCTGCAATCACGCCACGGGTGGTCGGGATGTTGAAGCGCTTGCCAACGCCGTAGCCGCCGCCGGTCCAGCCGGTATTGACCAGGTAGACCTTGGAGCCGAAGCCACGCACGCGCTTGATCAGCAGTTCTGCGTATTCACCAGCCGGGCGTGGGAAGAATGGCGCGCCGAAGCAGGTGGAGAAGGTCGACTTGATGCCGCCGCCCGAACCCATTTCGGTCGAGCCCACCAGAGCGGTGTAGCCGGACAGGAAGTGGTAGGCCGCTTGTTCTTCGCTGAGGATCGACACGGGCGGCAGTACGCCGGTCAGGTCGCAGGTCAGGAAGATCACAGCGTTTGGCTCGCCACCGAGGTTTTTCTCGGAACGCTTGGCCACATGCTCCAGCGGGTAAGCGGCGCGGCTGTTCTGGGTCAGGCTGACGTTGGTGTAGTCGGCGTGCTTGGCATCGTCGATCACCACGTTTTCGAGCACGGTACCGTGCTTGATGGCTTTCCAGATCACCGGCTCGTTCTTCTCGGACAGGTCGATGCACTTGGCATAGCAACCGCCTTCGATGTTGAACACCACACCTTCGCCCCAGCCGTGTTCGTCGTCGCCGATCAGGTAGCGGCTTTCGTCGGCGGACAGGGTGGTTTTACCGGTGCCCGACAGACCGAAGAACAGGGTCACGTCGCCGGCTTCGCCGATGTTGGCAGCGCAGTGCATCGGCAGCACGTCTGAGGCCGGCAGCAGGAAGTTCTGCACCGAGAACATGGCTTTTTTCATTTCACCGGCGTAACGCATGCCGGCGATCAGGACTTTTTTCTGGGCGAAGTTGAGGATCACGCAACCGTCGGAGTTGGTGCCGTCACGCTCTGGCACGCATTCGAAGTTGGCCACGTTGAGCACTTGCCACTCTTCACGACCGGCCGGGTTGTACTGGGCCGGGTTGATGAACAGGCAACGACCGAACAGGTTCTGCCAGGCAGTCTGGGTGGTCATTTTCACGGCCAGGTAGTGGTCTTCTGCAGCCCCTACGTGAACGTGGGAAACGAAATGCTCTTGCGCGTTGTTGAATGCCTCGACGCGAGCCCACAGGGCATCGAACTTGTCGGCCGGGAACTTGCGGTTGATCGGGCCCCAGGCAATGGCAGCCTGGGTGGAAGGCTCTTCAACGATGAAGCGGTCGACTGGCGAACGGCCGGTACGGTGACCGGTTTCTACGACCAGCGCACCGGTATCGGCAAGCACGCCTTCACCGCGCTGCAGGGCTTCTTTGACCAGATCGTCAACACTCAGATCGGTGTATACGGCGTTATTGGCTTGCGTCATGAGGTTCCCCGTCGGCCAGTGGCCGAGTGCTCCAAACGTTTTGTAGTAGAAAGTTGCGCACTACTACCGCGAAAAAAGTGGGCCGGATTATGCCAGAAAAGCCCAAAAAGAGTAGGGCCCTCCGGTCAGAACGGCGGAAATCCGGCGTTTGTCAGGTGATTTACCTGTGCTTAAACGTTTTAGTGGCGGGTGCCTGAAGGGGTGTCTACGCCCGCGCCGGCGAATAATTGAGCAATATCGGCGGCGTCGAACAGGTAGCGCTGGTTACAGAACTGGCAGTCGATCTCGATGTTGCCACCGTGTTCCACCACCAGGTCCTGCGCATCTTCCAGGCCCAGGCTGACCAGGGCCGTGGCCGAGCGTTCGCGGGAGCAGCTGCAGTGGAAGCGCAGGGACTGCACGTCGAACAGGCGCACGGCCTCTTCGTGGTAGAGGCGGTGCAGGATGGTTTCGTTATCCAGGCCCAGCAACTCTTCGGCTTTCAGGGTGCCGGCCAGGGCGGTGATGTGGGCCCAGCTGTCGGCGCGGTCTTCTTCGTCCTTGATGCGGTCGGCCGGCAGTTGTTGCAGCAGCAGGCCACGGGCGCGCTTGCCGTCGGCGTTGAGCCAGAAGCGGGTGCCCACTTGCTGGGACATCACGAAATAATTGGTGAAGCAGTCGGACAGGGTTTCGCCGTCGAGGTCGACGATACCCTGGTAACGCTGGCCTACCGTCGGGTCGACGGTCAGGGCCAGCACGCCGTCTGGCATCAGGTCAGCCAGGGTCGCATCGGCGGCGATGCGGTCCGCGTCGTAGCGGGCCAGCCCACGGATTTCGCGCTCGCTGGAGCATTCGATCATCAGCAGCGGGATCGGGCCTTCGGAACGGGCCTGCAGGATCAGCAAGCCATCGAACTTCAGGGTGCCCACCAGCAGCGAGGCAGCCGCCATCAGTTCGCCGAGCAATTGCGCGACCGGCTCCGGATAGGGGTGCTTGGCGAGGACTTCGGCATAGCTGCGCTCCAGGGCGACCAGTTCGCCGCGGGCGTCGCTGTCGTCGAAGATGAAGCGTTGGGTGAAGTCGGTATCCGGTAGATCAGTCATAGGTCTGGGTATCTGAATTGATGACAAAAAGATGACAAGGTTTATAGAATTACACGCTTTAGCACCGTTTTGGTGCGGCCTTCTGCGGGAAAACGAAGCGCTTTAAAGCAAAGAGGAAACAGTTTATGAACAATCCGGGTTTGTTCCAAGCCAGGTGGGACCTCGGGCGATTGGCCCTGTGTAATTTACTCGCTGTGGGGCTGCTGTGTTTTTGGCTCTGGCCGGCGGGCCAGGCGCTCTGCACGGTTTTCGACGAGTGGCTGTTTCATCTGCTCAATGACCCGCTGGCAAGCAGCTCGGCGTGGCTGCATGTGTGGGCGGTGGCCAGTTTGCGGCCGTTTGACGCGGTGGTCGGGGTGATTCTGCTGACGCTGTTGGTCCGTGGCGACTGGGTGTTCAAGGCGATTGAAGTGCGCCAGGCGTTTTTCGGCTTCCTGGGCATTCTGCTGCTGTTGCTGTTTATCCGCATGCTGTTTTCCAAGCTGGCGGCGCAGATGGGCTGGCAACACCATAGCCCGTCGATGGTGATCAGCGGCGCGATTCAGATGAGCGACTATTTCCCGGGCCTGGAGAAGACATGGGAGTTGAAGGACCGCTCCAGCCAGAGCTTCCCGGGGGATCATGCATCGGTATTGCTGATCTGGGGTATGTTCATGACCGTGTTTGCCAAGCGGATCGGGCAGGTGCTGGTGATCTGGGGCTTGGCGCTGCTGTTCATGATGCCGCGGCTGGTGGCCGGTGCGCATTGGGGGCAGGACGATTATATCGGTGGGGTGTTGCTGGCGCTGTTGGCGTTGGGCTGGGGTTACTACACGCCCTTTGCAGCGAAGGTTTCGCGGGGGCTGGTGCGAGTGACGGGCCCGGTGTTTGAATTGTTTCGGCGAGTACCGCTGGTTAAGCGCTTGAGCGTGATTCGCAGCGTTTGAGTTGAAATAGCAGGAGCCGACCTGGCTCCTGCGGTCTGCCGATTAATCATCATTGCCACTGCCGCGAAACTTGAACAGGTCGCGCCGCTGTTTCTTGCTTGGCTTGCCGTCGGTGGTCATGCCCAGGGACCCCGCCTTGCGCATGGCCGCCGCGTTTTCGCGCTTGGCGATGCTGGCTTCGGTCTCGGTATACAACGCCTGCGCCTCGGGAGCGCCCCTTCGCACAATTGAAAGCGCCTGGACCACGACGGTTCGTTCATCAAACCCGGCACGGATCTGGAACTCATCGCCGATGCGTGGCTCCTTGCCGGGCTTGCAACGCTCGCCGCGCCAATGCACCTTGCCACTCTCGATCGCCGCCTTGGCCAAGGCACGGGTCTTGAAGAAACGCGCCGCCCACAACCACTTGTCCAAACGGACTTTTTCTTCCTCTTCCTGCTTCTGAGCCACTTGAATTCCTCGCTCTGAAAAATGTCGCAACTTTACCGTTGAAACCCTTCAACGCATAAACCCTTGAGCTCACCTAAGATACGCCAGGTAGCATCCTGTTTTCGCGAGGTTAACGTGTGACCGACTTTCCCATTTCACTGACCTCGCCCAAACAAGCCTGTGCGGGCTGCCAGCAAAGTGAGCCGCTGGGCTTTGAGTTCGCCTTTGCGTATCAGCCTATCGTGGACCTGCGTGACCAGTCGGTCTTTGCCCATGAAGCCTTGGTGCGCGGCGTCAACGGTGAGGGCGCGTTGACGGTGCTGGATCAGGTCAACGACAGCAATCGCTACCGTTTCGACCAGCAATGCCGCACCCGCGCGATCGCCACCGCTTCGACACTCAACATGCAGACGCACCTTTCAATCAACTTCATGCCCAACGCGGTCTATCGACCAGAACTGTGCATCCGCAGCACCCTGGAGGCGGCCCGGGCGCATAATTTTCCGTTGGATCGGCTGATTTTCGAGACCCTGGAAAGCGAGCATGTAGATAACTATCGCCATTTGACGAATATTCTGCGTGAATACCGCGAATTCGGCTTCAAGACCGCCATCGACGATTTCGGGGCGGGCTATTCGGGGCTGAATCTGCTGGCCGATTTCCAACCTGACCTGATCAAACTCGACATGGCGCTGATCCGCGATGTCGACCGTGATCGTGTCCGTCAGGTGATCGTCCGGGGGATTGTCACAATCTGTGAGCAGTTGGGCGTTACTGTCATCGCCGAGGGCATCGAAAGCGCCGGCGAGCGGGATTTTCTCGCCGACTGTGGAATATTTCTGATGCAGGGCTACTGGTTCGCCAAGCCTGCATTCAAAGCCCTGGCCGAGGTATCACCCGCCGCCTGGGCGAATTAATTCCGGTTATTCATATTGAAGACATTTGACCATTTGACCGTTGTGGGTCTGCGTGAGTGGGTGGCACTTCCCGACTTGGGAGTGGCAGGCCTGCGCGCCAAGATCGACACCGGCGCCAGTACCTCAAGCCTGCATGCCACCGAGATCGAGCCATTTGAGCGCGACGGTGCAAAGTGGGTGCGCTTCACCGCGCACCTGGGCAGCGTGGTGCAACTGCGTCACCGGCGCTGCGAAGCACCGCTGGTGGCGATGAAAACCATTAAAAGCTCCAACGGCCAGGCCCAGGTGCGGTATGTGATCAGCACCACCCTGGCCCTGGGCGATCGGGTATGGCGGGTGGAATTCACCCTCGCCTGCCGCAAGGCCATGCGTTACCGCCTGTTGCTGGGCTCCAAGGCCCTGATTGACGGCCAACTGGTGGTCAGTCCCGGCGTCAAATACGTTCAAGACAAGCCGGTGTTCCCGGTCTCTACTACCTCTGCCACAGGTGCTGCATGAAGATCGCTGTGCTGTCGCGTAACCCGCGTCTGTATTCCACCCGTCGCCTGGTCGAGGCCGGCACCGAACGTGGCCATGAGATGGTGGTGATCGATACGTTGCGCGCCTATATGAACATTGCCAGTCATAAGCCGCAGATCCACTACCGGGGCAAACCGCTGGAAGGCTTCGATGCGGTGATCCCGCGTATCGGTGCTTCCGTGACGTTCTATGGCTGCGCGGTACTGCGCCAGTTTGAAATGATGGGGGTGTCTCCCCTCAATGAATCGGTGGCTATCGCCCGTTCGCGGGACAAGCTGCGCTCGCTGCAGTTGCTGTCGCGCCGTGGCATTGGCTTGCCGGTCACCGGCTTTGCGCACTCCCCGGATGACATTCCCGACCTGATCGAGATGGTCAACGGCGCGCCGCTGGTGATCAAGGTGCTGGAAGGCACCCAGGGCATCGGCGTGGTGCTGTGTGAAACCGCGACTGCGGCCGAGTCGGTGATCGAGGCGTTCATGGGCCTCAAACAGAACATCATGGTGCAGGAGTACATCAAGGAAGCCGGCGGTGCGGATATCCGCTGCTTCGTGGTGGGCGACAAGGTGATTGCCGCGATGAAGCGCCAGGCCAAGCCGGGTGAGTTTCGGTCCAACCTGCACCGTGGCGGCAGTGCCAGCCTGATCAAGATCACCCCGGAAGAACGCATGACCGCACTGCGGGCAGCCAAGGTCATGGGGTTGAGCGTGGCGGGTGTGGATATATTGCGCTCCAACCACGGGCCGCTGGTGATGGAGGTGAACTCGTCACCGGGCCTGGAAGGAATTGAGACCACCACCGGCAAGGATGTGGCGGGGATCATCATTCAGCATCTGGAGAAGAGTGGTGGGCCGAATATGACGCGCACCAAAGGCAAGGGCTGAATACACCCGACCTATAAAGCACCGCAAAACCAGTGTGGGAGCGGGCTTGCTCGCGAAGGCAGTGGATCAGTCGACATTTCTATGGACTGACCCACCGCCTTCGCGAGCAAGCCCGCTCCCACATTTAGACCGCGTCCCTGGGCAACATCAGCCCCAACGGCAAGCGCACTCGCGCTTCCAGGCCGCCATCCGGCCGGTTGCGCAATTCGACATTGCCGCCATGCATCGAAGCAATCCGCCGCACAATCGCCAGCCCCAGGCCCGTGCCTTTGCCACCCCGGGCACGGTCGCCGCGGGTGAACGGGTTGAAGATACCTTCCAGTTCCGCCGGATCGATGCCGGCCCCACGGTCCATGACACTCAGCACCACGTAAGGCGCACTGGTATCCCCGGAAACGTAGGCTGCTACTTCCACATCGGAACCAGCGTGATGCAGCGCGTTACCAATCAGGTTATTCAGCAGGCGCTTCATCGAAACCCGACGCAACGCGAACGGCTGGATCGGTTCCAGGCGCATCCGCACCTGCTCGCCGTTCTGGTTGTAGGGCGCCACCACCTCACGTACCAGGTCCGTCAGGTCGACCTCTTCCACCACCTCGTCCCGGCCATCGCGGATAAACGCCAGGAACTGGTCGAGAATCGCGTCCATGTCCTCGATGTCTCGAACCATGTCGTCGGTAAGGTCGGTGTGGTTACCCATCAGTTCCAGGGAAAGCCGCAGACGCGTCAGCGGCGTGCGCAGGTCATGGGACACTCCCGCCAGCATCAGCTCGCGCTCGCGCCCCGCCTGTTCGACATCCTCGGCCATCTGGTTGAACGCGCTGTACACCTCGGTCATTTCACTCGGCGTATCGCTGATGGGCAGGCGCACACTGCGGCCCTGGCCCAGCTGGCGTGCGGCAAACACCAGGCGTTTGAGCGGCTGGTTGAGCTGGCGCACGAAAATCCAGGCAGACGCGGTGGAAAGCAAGCCAATCGCCAGGAACCAGCCCAGCACGTTCCAGATCTTCTGCCCCCGCAACGGATGCGGATACAGCGGCACTTTCAGCCAGTCCTCCCCCAGGCTCGGCGCTCGCACCCACAGCGCCGGCGACACATGCATGCGCAGCCGCACCTCGGTGTCTTCACCCAGCTCGGCCTGCATCTGGCGCTGGTAGATTTCGCTGTAGGGCCAATGTTGCTCGCCCTCGGGCACGCCCGCGCCCGCGACCCGGACCAGGGTAGCGGCCTTGGCGATCTTCTCGCGGTTCTCGGGGTCTGCGGCCCAGTAGGCGCGCAAGGTCAGCGCGACACCGTGGCTGTACTGCCGGTCCACCAGCACGTCTTCGTTCATCAACAGATAAACCAGTGTCAGGGCCTTGGAAAACAGTACGACGATGAGCACCAGCCAAAGGGTGCGTGAGAAGAAACTCTGCGGGAACCACAACGGGGTTTTCATAAAAGACAGCTGGACACCTTGCAGGAGCGAGCCAAGCTCGCAGAATTGCAAACGCCGGGCAACCGGCTGACTCTTATCGAGTCATCACCGGCACGCCCGCCTCTGCAAATCATCGGTCACTTGGTTGCAGTGCCATCCGGCACAAACACGTAACCCACACCCCACACCGTCTGGATATAACGCGGCTTGGATGGATCGGGCTCGATCATCCGGCGCAGACGGGAGATCTGTACGTCGATGGAGCGCTCCAGGGCGTCCCACTCACGGCCACGGGCCAGGTTCATCAGCTTGTCGCGGGTCAGCGGCTGGCGAGCGTTCATCACCAGTGCCTTGAGCACGGCGAATTCGCCGGTGGTCAGCATGTGCACTTCATCGCCACGCTTGAGCTCACGGGTGGCCAGCGACAACTCGTAGTCGCCGAAGGTCACGCTTTCGTCTTCGCTGCCTGGAGCGCCCGGTACCGGGGCGGCCTGGCGACGCAGTACGGCCTTGACCCGTGCCATCAGCTCGTCCGGGTTGAACGGCTTGGCCAGGTAATCGTCGGCGCCCAGTTCCAGGCCCTTGATGCGGCTCAGCTCATCGCCCTTGGCGGTCAGCATGATGATCGGGATCTGATTGTTGGCGCCGCGCAGGCGTTTGCAGGCGGTCAGGCCGTCTTCGCCGGGCAGCATCAGGTCCAGCACCACCAGGTTGAAGACTTCACGTCCCAACAGGCGGTCCATCTGTTCGGTGTTTGGCACCGCGCGGGCACGGTAGCCCTTGGAGTTGAAGAAACGCTCCAGCAGGCTGCTCAGCCCCGGATCGTCATCAACGATGAGAATTTTTTCGCCTTCAGCAGTTTGTGCAGTGCTGCTCATTAGATGCTCCTCTTATCTCGGCGCGCATTATGGCGTAGCTGCCGTTATACGCACCGTGTGCATTGTTAGCAGATTTTTCCTCTACCGCCAGCGAACCCGCGCCCTACAACCTTGGCGGCAATCCCCCCAAGGGCAGAACGCTGGTTATAATGCGGCGCCTTTGTGCAGGGCAACGTCAGTTCGTTACCGTTTACTGCCAGGGGATTTTTTTCACCCGCTTGTAGTGATTTTTTCGATTTCGAGGGTCAATAGGCTGCCTCTTGACCCAGGCAGCGGCGCCAGACGGGCCGCTCAACCAGCCTCGCGAGCCTTGTTTTCCGGGCCTGCGAGCCTGCTTTCAGAATTTCAGGTGGTTTTATGGACAGCATCAACAGCCGCATCGCCGAGGAACTCGGCGTACGCCCACAACAGGTCGAAGCGGCCGTCGCTCTACTGGATGAAGGCTCCACAGTGCCCTTCATCGCCCGTTACCGTAAAGAAGTCACCGGCAGCCTCGATGATATCCAGTTGCGGCATCTGGAAGAGCGCCTGCGCTACCTGCGAGAACTCGACGAACGGCGTATCAGCATCCTCGCCAGCATCGAAGAGCAAGGCAAGCTGACCCCGCAGCTGGAACGCGACATCAAGCTCGCCGACACCAAGACCCGCCTCGAAGACTTGTACCTGCCGTACAAGCAGAAGCGCCGCACCAAGGGCCAGATCGCCCTGGAAGCCGGCCTCGGCGAGCTGGCCGACGGTCTGTTCAACGACCCGTCCCTGGCCCCGGAAACCGAAGCTGCACGCTTTGTCGATGCCGAAAAAGGCGTGGCCGACGTCAAGGCCGCCCTCGAAGGCGCCAAGTACATCCTCATGGAGCGCTTCGCCGAAGACGCCAACCTGCTGGAAAAACTGCGCAACTACCTGAAGCAGGAAGCCACCCTCAGTGCCCGCGTAATCGCCGGCAAGGAAGAGGAAGGCGCCAAGTTCCGCGATTACTTCGAACACGACGAGCCGCTGAAAAGCATGCCGTCCCACCGTGCACTGGCGATTTTCCGCGGCCGCAACGAAGGCATCCTGAGCTCCGCGCTGAAAGTCGGCGACGAGCTGCCAGGCACCATGCACCCGTGCGAAGGCATGATCGGTCAACAGTTCGGCATCCAGAATCAGAATCGTCCTGCGGACAAGTGGCTCAGTGAGGTCGTGCGCTGGACCTGGAAGGTCAAGCTCTACACCCACCTCGAAACCGACCTGCTGGGCGAGTTGCGCGACGGCGCCGAAACCGAAGCCATCAGCGTATTCGCCCACAACCTGCACGACCTGCTGCTGGCCGCACCCGCCGGCCCACGCGCGACCCTGGGCCTCGACCCGGGCCTGCGCACCGGCTGCAAGGTTGCCGTGGTCGACGCCACCGGCAAGCTGCTGGATCACGCCACGGTTTACCCCCACGTGCCGCACAACAAGTGGGACCAGACCATCGCCATCCTGGCCGCCCTGTGCGCCAAGCACTCGGTGGACCTGATCGCCATCGGCAACGGCACCGCCAGCCGTGAAACCGACAAGCTGGCCGCCGAGCTGATCAAAAAATACCCAGGCATGCAGATGACCAAGGTGATGGTCTCCGAGGCCGGCGCTTCGGTGTACTCCGCGTCTGAACTGGCTTCCAAGGAATTCCCGGACCTCGACGTGTCGATCCGTGGCGCAGTGTCCATCGCTCGCCGCCTGCAGGACCCACTGGCCGAGCTGGTGAAGATCGATCCGAAATCCATCGGCGTCGGCCAGTACCAGCACGACGTGTCGCAGCTGAAACTGGCTCGCGGCCTGGACGCCGTGGTTGAAGACTGCGTGAACGCCGTGGGCGTGGACGTAAACACCGCTTCGGTTGCGCTGCTGGCCCGCATCTCCGGCCTCAACGCCACCCTGGCGCAGAACATCGTGACCCACCGCGACGAAAACGGTGCGTTCAAGACCCGTGCAGCGCTGAAAAAAGTCGCACGCCTTGGCGAAAAAACCTTCGAACAAGCCGCCGGCTTCCTGCGCGTCATGAACGGTGACAACCCGCTGGACTCCTCGGCCGTCCACCCGGAAGCCTACCCGCTGGTACAACGCATCGCCGCTGAAACCGACCGTGACATCCGCTCGTTGATCGGCGACGCCGCCTTCCTCAAGCGCCTGGACCCGAAAAAGTACACCGACGAAACCTTCGGCGTGCCGACCATCACCGACATCCTGCAAGAGCTGGAAAAACCTGGCCGCGACCCGCGTCCCGAGTTCAAGACCGCCGAGTTCCAGGAAGGCGTCGAAGACCTCAAGGACCTGCAACTGGGGATGATCCTCGAAGGCGTGGTGACCAACGTGACCAACTTCGGCGCGTTTGTGGATATCGGCGTGCATCAGGACGGTTTGGTGCACATCTCTGCGCTTTCGGAGAAGTTCATCAAGGACCCGCGTGAAGCGGTGAAAGCCGGTGATGTGGTCAAGGTCAAGGTCATGGAAGTCGACATCCCGCGCAAACGCGTCGGCCTGTCGATGCGCATGAGCGACACCCCGGGCGAGAAAATCGACGGTGCCCGCGGCGCACGCCCGGGCTCGGCGCCACGCCAGTCCCAAGGCGCCGCCCCCCGCAAGGAAACCGCTGCGCCAGCCCCGGCCAACAACGCCATGGCTTCGCTGTTCGCCAACGCCAAACAACTGAAGAAACGTTAATGGAACTGCCAGCCGGCTTGACCCACAGCGCTTTCAGCGAACTCATTGGCTGCCGCCTGCAGCGCCTGGAAACCGGTGTTGCCGAGGTGGCCTTGACCCTGGAACCGCAGTTGCGCAACCGCGCTGGCAAGCTCCATGGCGGGGCGATCTTCAGCCTGGTGGACATTGCCATGGGGCTGGCGTGTTCCAGCTCCCATGGTTTCGACCAGCAGAGCGCGACCATCGAATGCAAGATCAACTACATCCGCGCCGTTTCCGACGGCGATGTGCTGTGCACCGCCCGAGTGATTCACCCGGGTCGGCGCACGCTGGTGGTCGAGGCGGACGTGTACCAGGACGAAAAACTGGTCGCAAAAGCACAAGGCACCTTCGCTGTCCTATAGCTCCCTGTCATCGATTTGAGTTAATTTCGGCGCTTCGAAAGTTGCGCCGAACTTTTCCTCGTGCGCGATAGCCAGATTCAGGGACGAGGGCGGCTCTTTCAGAGTGGGTCAATCCGGCTCAAAAACCAGGCGATAACGCCAGTTTCCACTTCACCCTTGTAGACCGTCCTGACCACCCCCATATTGGGGCGACTGACGCGTGAAGGAATCCAACTTGAGCGAACTTCTCAACCGCCGCCTGGCCCTGCTCGGCAAGCACGAACACCTCTCTTTGCTCGAGCAATGCCTGCACGGCATCGAGCGCGAATGCCTGCGCGTCACCGGTGAAGGCCGACTGGCACAAACGCCGCATCCCGAGGCCCTGGGCGCTGCACTGACCCACGAACAGATCACCACCGACTATTCCGAGTCGCTGCTTGAGTTCATCACGCCGGCGTTGCCCAACCCGGCCGATACCCTGAGCAGCCTCGACAAGATCCACCGTTTTGCCTACAGCAAGCTCGGCAGCGAGTACCTGTGGAGTCCATCGATGCCGTGCCCGTTGCCGGCCGAGGAAGATATTCCGATTGCCTACTACGGCACCTCCAACATCGGACAGCTCAAGTACGTGTATCGCAAGGGCCTGGCCCTGCGGTACGGCAAGACCATGCAGTGCATCGCCGGGATCCACTACAACTTTTCCCTGCCGGAAGACCTCTGGCCGTTGCTCAAGGAAGCCGAAGGCTTTGTGGGCACCGACCGGGATTACCAGTCCACGGCCTATATCGCGCTGATCCGTAACTTCCGCCGCTACAGCTGGCTGCTGATGTACCTGTTCGGCGCCTCGCCGGCCCTGGACGCGGGTTTCCTGCGCGGTCGTTCGCACCAGCTCGAAGTGCTGGACGCCGACACCCTGTACCTGCCGTACGCCACCAGCCTGCGCATGAGCGACCTGGGTTACCAGAGCAACGCCCAGGCCGGCCTGACGCCGTGCTACAACGACCTGGCGAGCTACACCGACAGCCTGCGCGAAGCTGTGGCAACGCCCTACGCACCGTACGTCGAAGTCGGTACCCATAAGGACGGTGAGTGGGTTCAGCTCAACACCAACATCCTGCAGATCGAAAACGAGTACTACTCCAACATCCGGCCCAAGCGCGTGACCTACACCGGCGAACGGCCGATCCAGGCGCTGATGGCCCGTGGCATCCAGTACATCGAAGTGCGTTGCCTGGACATCAACCCGTTCCTGCCGATGGGCATCGACTTGCAAGAGTCGCGCTTCCTCGATGCGTTCCTGCTGTATTGCGCGCTGAATGACAGCCCGCTGTTCGCCGACAATGAGTGCGGCAACGCCACCTCCAACTTCCTCAGCGTGGTCAAGGAAGGCCGCCGTCCGGGCCTGCAATTGCAGCGCCGTGGCGAATCGGTGGACATGAAGGAATGGGCGGCAGAGCTGCTGGAGCAGATTGCTCCGCTGGCGGCGATGCTGGACCAGAGCCAGGGCATCAATGAACACAGCCAGGCGCTGGACGCGCAGCTGGCGAAGGTCAAGGATTCGTCCCTGACCCCGTCGGCCCAGGTGCTGGCGGCGATGAGCGAGCGTAAAGAGAGCTTTGCGCAGTTCTCGCTGCATCAGAGCCAGGTGCATGCGGAGTACTTCCGCAGCGAGCCGTTGAAGGCAGAGGAACAGGCACGTTTTGAGGAGCTGGCGCGCAGTTCGCTGGCGCAGCAGGCGGAGCTTGAGCAGAACGAAGTGGGCGATTTTGACGTGTTTGTCGGGTCGTACCAGGCGAGCATCCTCGCCATCAGCAACTAAAAGCCTGACACAGACCCCTGTGGGAGCGGGCTTGCTCGCGAAAGCGTTGTATCAGTCGATGTATTCGGTGACTGATTCACCGCTTTCGCGAGCAAGCCCGCTCCCACATTTGACCTATGCGCCTTCTAGCCTGGCGCGCGAGTTTCTCCTCATAAGCTAATTCGAAAATGTTATTTATTTTCGGATTCTTAGATCATTTAGTCTTCTCACACGCCGACCTCCGGCCGCCTGATGAGGACTTCCCCCTTGAAACTGCACTTCCCCCTTCGCCTCTTGGCGGCGTTGTCCCTGGCCGGTGCCAGCCTGTTTGCCCAGGCCGCCGACGTGACCATCGCTTACCAGACCACCGTTGACCCGGCGAAAGTCGCCCAGGCCGACGGCGCTTACGAAAAAGCCACCAACGCCAAGATCGACTGGCGCAAATTCGACAACGGTGCCGACATCATCGCCGCCATCGCTTCCGGTGACGTGCAGATCGGCTACCTGGGCTCCAGCCCGCTGACCGCTGCCGTGACCCGCAAGGTCCCGGTAGAAACTTTCCTGATCGCCACCCAGATCGGCGGTGCCGAGGCCCTGGTCGCCCGCAACGGTTCCGGGATCAACAGCCCGCAGGACCTGATCGGCAAGAAAGTCGCCGTGCCGTTCGTTTCCACCGGCCACTACAGCCTGCTGGCCGCGTTGAAGCACTGGAACATCGACCCGTCCAAAGTGACCATCCTCAACCTCGCCCCGCCGGCCATCATCGCCGCCTGGAAACGTGGTGATATCGACGCCACCTACGTGTGGGACCCAGCGCTTGGCGTAGCCAAGGAAAACGGCAAGGTGCTGATCACCTCCGGCGAACTGGCCAAGTTCGGCGCGCCGACCTTCGATGCCTGGATCGTGCGTAAGGATTTCGCCGAGAAGCACCCGGAAATCGTCACGGCCTTTGCCAAGGTCACCCTGGATGCCTATGCCGCTTACCGCAAAGACCCACAAGCCTGGCTGGCTGACAAAGGCAACGTCGACAAACTGGTGAAGCTCTCCGGGGCCAAGGCCAGCGACATTCCGCTGCTGCTGCAAGGCAACGTCTACCCGCTGGCGGCTGACCAGGTCACCCTGCTCGGCGCACCGACCACCAAGGCTGTCACCGATACCGCCGCGTTCCTCAAGGAACAAGGCAAGGTCGACGCCGTACTGCCGGACTACGCCCCGTACGTCAGCCCGAAGTTCATCACTAACTGATACCAGGAGTTAACCGCGATGGCCTTGCTACAACTGGAGCGCATCAGCGCACAGTACCCAGGCAGCCCGGAGCCAGTACTGGCAGATATTTCCCTGAGCCTTGGGCCCCAGCAATTGCTGGTGGCCCTCGGCCCTTCCGGCAGTGGCAAGACTTCGCTGTTGAACCTGATTGCCGGCTTTGTCGAACCCAGCGCCGGGCGCATCACCCTTGACGGTGTGCCGGTAAAGGGGCCGAGCGCCGAACGCGGCGTGGTGTTCCAGGACGACGCCCTGCTGCCCTGGCAGGACGTGCTGGCCAACGTCGGCTTCGGCCTGGAGTTGGCAGGCGTGCCCAAGGACCAGCGGGAAATCCGCGCCCGGGAAATGCTCGCCCTGGTGGACCTCGCCGGTTTCGACAGCCGTCGTATCTGGCAACTCTCCGGTGGCCAGAAGCAACGTGTCGGCCTGGCCCGTGCATTGGCTGCCGACCCCCGCGTACTGCTGATGGACGAACCCTTCGGCGCCCTTGATGCCTTCACCCGCGAACAGATGCAGGAGCTGTTGCTGCAAGTCTGGCGGCGCACGGCCAAACCGGTATTCCTGATTACCCACGACATCGAAGAAGCGGTGTTCCTCGCCACGGATTTGATTCTGCTGGCGCCCAACCCCGGCCAGATCGTCGAGCGCCTGAGCCTGGACTTCGGCCAGCGCTACGCCGCCGGTGAGTCGGCACGCGCGATCAAGTCCGACCCGCGCTTTATCGAAACCCGCGAACACGTGCTGGGCAAGGTGTTCTCGCAAAGGCAGGTGTCCGCATGAGCAGTTACGAATTACCGGCCACGGCCGCCAAGCCGGTGAGCAAACCCGTCGTGCCCGTGCGCCGCAGCCTGAGCACCCGCTGGATCAGCGTGCTGACCCTGGTGACCCTGGTTGCCATCTGGTGGGCCGTGACCGCCAGCGGGCTGATCGAGCCGCTGTTCCTGCCACCGCCTTCGGCCGTGCTGCAAAAAGGCTGGCTGCTGGCGACCACCGGCTACATGGACTCCACCCTGTGGCAGCATCTGGGCGCGAGCCTCAAGCGCATCGGCCTGGGCCTCGGCTTTGCCGTGCTGACCGCCGTGCCGGTGGGGATTGCCATCGGTTCCAACCGCATCGCCCGGGGCATTCTCGACCCGCTGATCGAGTTCTACCGGCCGATTCCACCACTGGCCTACCTGCCGCTGATCGTGATCTGGTGCGGCATCGGCGAGTTGTCCAAAGTACTGCTGATCTACCTGGCGATTTTTGCGCCGATCGCCATCGCGACCGCCACCGGCGTACGTACCGTCGACCCGGCCAAACTGCGCGCTGCGCAGTCGTTGGGCGCTACCCGGGCACAACTGATTCGCCATGTGATCCTGCCGAGCGCCCTGCCCGACATCCTCACCGGCGTGCGAATTGGCCTGGGCGTGGGTTGGTCGACCCTGGTAGCCGCAGAATTGATCGCGGCCACCAGCGGCCTGGGCTTCATGGTGCAGTCCGCCGCGCAATTCCTGGTCACCGACGTGGTGGTGCTGGGGATTCTGGTGATCGCGCTGATCGCCTTCGCCATGGAAATGGGCTTGCGTGCCCTGCAGCGCAAACTGGTGCCGTGGCATGGCCAGGCACACTGAAAAATTTTCGACGAGAATCCCATGAGCAGCCTGACCGTAACACCTCTCAGCACCGCCCTTGGCGCCCAGATCAGTGGCGTCGACATCACCCAACCGTTGAACATTGAAGACCGCGACGCCATCGAACAGGCGCTGCTCAAGCATTCGGTGCTGTTCTTCCGTAACCAGCCGATCAACCCGCAGCAACAGGCGCGGTTCGCGGCGAATTTCGGCGACCTGCACATTCACCCGATCTACCCCAACGTGCCGGAGCAGCCAGAAGTGCTGATCCTCGACACCGCCGTGACCGACGTGCGCGACAACGCCATCTGGCACACCGACGTGACCTTCCTGCCCACCCCGGCCCTCGGTGCGGTACTGAGCGCCAAGCTGCTGCCGGAGTTTGGTGGCGATACGTTGTGGGCCAGCGGGATTGCCGCGTATGAGGCGTTGTCCGAGCCGTTCAAGAAACTGTTGGACGGTTTGACGGCAACCCATGACTTCACCCGCTCCTTCCCGCTGGAGCGTTATGGCAACACGCCGGAAGATTTGGCGCGCTGGGAAGAAGCCCGGCGCAAGAACCCGCCGCTGTCTCACCCGGTGATTCGTACACACCCGGTGAGCGGGCGTAAGTCGCTGTTCGTCAGCGAGGGGTTCACCAGCAAGATCAACGAACTGGAGCCGGCGGAAAGCGACGTGGTGTTGAAGCTGCTGTTTGCCCATGCGACACGGCCGGAATTCACCATTCGCTGGCGTTGGCAGGAAAATGACGTGGCGTTCTGGGATAACCGCGTGACCCAGCATTACGCGGTGGATGATTACCGGCCGCAGCGGCGGGTGATGCATCGGGCGACGATTCTTGGAGATGTGCCGTTCTAGCAGGCACACCACAAATCAAATGTGGGAGATTCTATGGTTGAG